>DASQVA010000313.1:0-20949 GCA_035641035.1 Rubrobacter sp.
AGAGGTGTTCTATATGGAGAACGCCTACACCTTATGGAAGTACCTCTAATGGAGTGGATCGACAAATGTCCGGCACTTTAGCGGATGTAAGGCTCGATTCTGCCAGCTACAGCGTTGGTCAAAACCATTGACCCAAAGGTAAATGCCTGCTCCCAAAACCTCCGTCGGGAACCTAGTGCAAGCCACAGAAACCATAGTCCCTTGAGACCTCGCGTCTACGGCATACTGGTTCAACCATTATGACTGACGCTGTTGGTGCCGTGGTATTACCAGGCGGCTCGTGCGCTAGAGGAGGCCATCGTGGACGACTCGCGAGGGAAGGCAAGTTGTTGTTGGAGAGCGAGTTGGATCTCGTGGAGCAGCTGGGGTTCAGAGCCCTCCCACCATGCGGGCGGCTATGAGGTTGCTGGCGGACTAGAAGGGCTTGCTCATGGGGAGGCACGTCATAAGGACCCTGGTCACGCCACAGCCCGTGAGGCGGGCGGTCACCCTGACCAGCTTGTACAACGACCTAAGGAGGCTGGCAGGGAGCCGAGGACCCGCGTTTTAGCGCTGAGGTAGGCACCCTGCCCGCCGCAGACAGGAGGCAAGTTCAACAACGACCCCGACCACGAGTGACTTTGCTAGGTCGGGTATCGGGAGAGTCAGGGTACGGAGCCGCTACCGAGCCGATACGCTAAATGCAGCTACAATGAGGCCGGTGAAAACGCAGTTAGAACTGAACGTCCGCAGCCGGGGAGCGATGAGCGGTGTGCTCACTATGGGCAGCCTCGACCCAGCGTTCGACGCCGCCCCGCGCGTTGATGGTGGGCCCGTGGTGCTCGATTTGCAAATGGTGGAGTTCGTGGAGCCCGCGGGGCTCTGTGGGCTGGCGGCGTTGCTGGAGTATCTGTGCGCGCACTGTGAGGAAGTAAACTTGTCCCTCGCGGGGCGCGACGTGCCGGCCTACTTGGAGCGGATGGATTTCTTCAGGATATTCGGTGACCGGGTGCGCACGAACGCCGACGTAGGGTCGCTCGAAGAGCGCAGGCGGCACAACCCAGGGACGTTGCAGGAATTGATCAATTTTCACACCGAGGAGGAGATACCGGGGATAATCGAGCGGATCTCGGAGATCCTTGAGAACCAGGGCTACCGACTGCGCGAGCGGGTCGCTATCTGCTCGACCTTATCTGAGATCTGCGCGAACGCCGCCGAGCACGGCGTCTCCTCCTTTGGGGCGTATGCCGCCGTCCAAGCCTACCACCACATAATTAGTGGGGCTCGTCGCCGCGGCGAAGAGGTACTCATAGCTATCGCCGACGGGGGCGTCGGCGTGCGGAAGACGCTCTCGCGCAACCCAGAGTACGCCGAACAGACCAAAACCGACAACGACGCCCTCAGGCACGCCCTCGAAATGGGCGTCTCAGCGACTGGCGAGATCGGGCGCGGCGGCGGCCTCGCCCTCGTCGCCGGGATAGCCGCCCGCTCCGGCGGGTCCCTTTCCCTGCGCTCCGGCGCCGGCCGCGTGACCGTCTACGAAAACCGTAAGAACTCCCGCAACGTCCCCGGATTCCCCGGCACCTTCGTCCGCGTCTCGCTGCCCCGCACCCCGCAAGAAAAAGTCCCCAAATGAAACCAAAATACCCTCCACTATGTCGTTGACTTATCTACACTCAGCCGGTACAATCTTGTCATATGATTTCACTGACGACAGTGAGGACAGCTTCGGTGGGTGAGGAGCGGGCGCACCGGGTCTTCGAGGTCGCCGGCGGCGACTTTGGGGGCAAGCTAATGGTGACCCGCCGGACGGGCCGGGCGGTGCGGGAGACGCTCGAAGGGGCGCTCGAGGCGTTGCCCAAGGGCGGCATCCTGTACGTGGACACTCGCGGGGTCGAGCTGATGGACTACTCGTTCGCGGACGAGGCTTTAGGTATCCTGGCGTCAAGGTCGGCGAGCGGAGAGTACGAGAATCGCCACCTGGTGTTGGTGGAGGAGGACCGGGATCTCCTGGAGAACGTCGAGGCCTCGTTGAGGCAGCGGTCGCTCGCCATGATCCGGGTTGACGAGATCGGGGCCGAGCCCGGCATCGTCGGCAAGGTGCCGGACCACTTGGTCGAGACCTTGCAGGCGATCTACGACGCGGGCTCTATCACCAACGCCGCGCTCGCCACCAGGCTCGGTCTCAACCATACCGCTTGCAACAACCGGGCAACCAGGCTTGCCAAACTCGGCCTTATTCACCGCAGGATAGAGACTGCCGCCCCCGGTGGACGCCAGTACACCTACGAGCGGATAGCCTAGTGTTTAGTTTTGGCCATAGCCTCACCAAATTCAGTGAAGACAGCGGTACCGACTCAAGGTCGGAGGAGGTTCAGTCGTGAGGGAAGAGTATATGATCGAGCGCCAGGGCAAGCGGTTCGTGCTGTATGCGGGGCTCTTGGAGGAGGCACACAGCCAAGGACTCAGGAGCATCGAGACGGAGCTCTTGCAGGTTCCGGCCAGCGGTAACGGCGAGGTCGCCATCGTCAAGGCGGTAGTCCGAACGGACGAGGGCAAGTTCGGGGGCATAGGCGATGCGTCTCCGGAGAACGTGAACCGGGCGATAGCGCCGCACTTGATTCGGATGGCCGAGACCCGGGCGAAGGCGCGAGCCTTGAGGGACGCGATCAACGTCGGTGTTACCGCCTTCGAGGAGCTCGGCGGCGAGGAAGAGGCTGTTGAGTCGCCGCGGGGTTCCTTCGGGGATGGGCGTCAGGCCAAGGCTCAGCCATCCAAGGAGGACGGCAAGGGTGAGCTGCCTGCGACGAGAAAGCAGCTCAACTACCTAGAGGCATTGATCTCTGACGTGGTAGAGGACGGGATCGGCCGCTTCGAGGAGATGGTCGGCAAGCCGGTTGGGGAGCTGACGCGTGAGGAGGCCAGCGAGTGGATCGGCCGCCTCTCCGGGAGGGCCGCGTAATGCGGACCTGGATCGCGACCTTGGGCGAGGAGATTGTCTACGAGGAGGACCTCCCCGCCTGCTGCCGGCGCAGCGCTGTCGGCGAGAACTCCTTTGAGTGCCCGGTGTGTGGCGCGATGTGGCAGGCACCGCTGCTCGTGCTGCCCGAGGAGGACGCTTTTTCGCGCCGCGACGTCGAAGAGCACCGGGGAGCGGCGTAGAGGACCCGGCAGGCAGCCGGAAACGCCTTTTAGAGGGAGATGAGAGGTGATCCAACGAGCATCGCATACAGCGCGAGGACGCAAGGGGAACAGCGCCTTGCGCCCCGACACGGCACTTGTCCCCGTGGGCGAGCCGAAGAAGGAGATCTACGTTTGGTCCCTGCCGGCGTGCTGCCTACGCTCATTCAAGGAGGCGGCCCTGGCCGGAGTCGGCAACCGGCGGCGGCTGGAGCTGGCGTGCGCGTGTGGGCGGAGCTGGCGGGTCACCTCCAGCCTGGACGAGCGCGTCCTGGATCGGTTCGTGACGCACGGAGGACCGCGGGTCGGGGGACCTTACCCGGCGGCGTGAGTAAGTAGGCGGCAGGTTACGGCTTTCAGGCATCGGCCAAGAACCTGAAGCCTGACACCTAAAAGAGGGGAGAAGCGATGATGGAGGCACGAGACGTTCTCACGCAGTATCTGGGCAGGGTGCGCGATGGCAGGTTACTCGACGCGCGGGAGGAGAAAGACCTTAGCCGGCGCGCCCACGCTGGCGAAGGATGGGCGCGGCAAAAGCTCATCGAGTCTAACCTCAGGCTGGTGATCTCCATCGCCAAGAAGTACAGGGGACGCGGCGTGCCGTTCGAGGACTTGATCCAGGAGGGCAACGCCGGCCTCATCCGGGCCGTCGAGAAGTTCGACCCCGAGATGGGCAACCGCTTCTCGACTTATGCTACATGGTGGATCCGCCAGGCCGTCACCCGCGCCCTCGCGGACCACGGACGCACCGTCCGCCTACCCGCCCACGTCGTGGACGCCCTCTACCGACTGCGACGGGCCGAGAACTCCCTTAGCCTCGAGCTCGGTCGCGATGCCACCGAGGAGGAGCTCGCGGATAGGCTCGACGTCAGGCCAGAAGAGGCTAGGCGGCTGCGCGAGGTCGGGCAGCCCATCTCCAGCATCAACGCTCGCATGAACGCCGACGAGGGTTCCGAGATGGGTGAGTTGCTTCCCGACGAGCGCTCCGGCGAAGACTACGCTCGCGTCGAGGCCGGCCAGTGGGAGCTGACGCTCGTCGAGGCTGTTAGGAGCCTGCCCGAGCGCGAGGCTAAGGTCCTCGAGATGCGCCACGGCCTCGATGGTAGCGAGACCCGCACCCTGCGCGAGGTCTCTGAGGAGCTGGGCATAAGCCAGGAGAGGGCGCGGCAGGTCGAGATCAAAGCCTTGAGGACCATCCGCACCGGCCGCTACGCTAGCTCCTTGCGCCGCGCGCTGTCCGAGGCCGTGTAGGGGCATCGAGCTTTAGAACACCTACAGAATGTAGCGGCCGGAGCGTCGTACGTACTCTGCGTACGGCCGACCGAACTCGGCCAGCAGCGACCCCTCTTCGGCCCGGGCCCGCTAAATCAGGCAGGCCAGGCCACAGGTCAAGACCGCGACGATGAAGGCCCAGGCTGACAGCGCCGGTTTGAGGCTGGATAGCGTGATCGGGACACCTGAGCAGGTCGGATGGCGGACGAGGCGGTAGGGTCCTGTCTTTACCACCCACTGACTGGGACTGACGTCCGCGTCGACCGTAAAGAAGTGTCTGAGCGTCCGGATCACGGCCACCTCAGACTAGTGTGCCGTCACCGGGCAGAAGGGAGAACGCGATCCGGACGCTCAGGGCCCTGGGCGCGAGCAGCACACCTTTCGAGTCGCGCTTCTCTCTAACCGCCGCCTCGGGTGCCCGCAGCTAGCTTAGGAGGAAGGTTCCGGAATTTTCAAGAGAGGAACATCGATCAGAACATGACCGGACCGTGGCCCCACGTGCAAACGGCAGCGGCTCTTCCGCAAGCGTCCCTCAGCCGGCTCTTACGCCGTCCCGGAACGTTGGTCTCCGGCATTGTAGCCCCCGCTCATACCAAGAATCATAGAGCGTGTGGAGCTTCGTCGAAGAGGCTGCTAACCTTGCGGTTAGTGGACCGGAGAAGGGAGCGCTTTGGAGACGACCGAGCATAACGCCGAGCGCGTGCAGGAACTTTTCGAGAGGTTGGGAGGGACTATCGAGGATAGCTTCCCCGCGGTCTACTCGCCGGTATACCACACGAAGGGAGGCGTTCCCTATCTTAAGGCGCCGGGCGTCGTCCTACTGGGGCGTCCCCAGACCAACGTAGCTGGCCTCGGCGGGTTCCTCGGAGGCTTCGACCCGGACCTTCACTTTCTCGAGTACTTGGACGACCCGACCGCGCTCCCCGACTCCTCCCAGCTCTGCAAGACCGCCGGACAATTGTGTTACGCGAGCTTCGGGCCGAGGCGCACGAAGAATGTGAACGCCGCCGCTTACTTCGAGCGGCTGACCTCGGCTGGGCACGGCTCCGTGCTGGAGCACGCGAGCTTCAGCTTCCTTCTCTACGGTATCAGCCGCAGCGTCACGCACGAGCTGGTCAGGCATCGTGCGGGGGCCGCTTTCTCGCAGATATCGCAGCGCTACGTGTCGGGGGCAGTGTTACGGTTCGTAGAGCGGCCGGAGTACCAGGAGGACGAAGAGTTGCATCGGCTCTTCGAGGAGCGGGCCGACCGGGCAGCCGCAGGGTATGAGGAGATGGCCGGACTGCTGCTGGAGCGTCAGGAGGTGGGGTACAGTCGGCTCTCCTCTGACCACAGAACCGACGCCCGTAAGAAGGTGCAGCAGACCGCTCGCTCGCTGTTGCCGAATGAGACCGAGGCGCCTACGGTCTTTAGCGGGAACGTGCGGGCTCTCAGGCACATCATCGAGATGCGGGCCGACGCGCACGCCGAGAGCGAGATCCGCAACCTCGCTCTTCGGCTTTTCCTCTGCCTGCGGACCATAGATCCTATACTCTTCGGCGACTACGAGCTTGTCGAACTCCCTGACGGCACCTACACCGTCTCGACCAAAAACCGCAAGGCGTAGAGCGGTTCGGCTGACGCCTGGCCTCCGGCGGCGACGTTTGGTCCGCTAGTATTAGCTTTCCGGAAGCGCGATCACGAAAAGAGGAGGCGTGATAGCCAAGAGCTACCTGGATCTGGTATCCGAGGCGTGGTTGACCACGGAGCAGACGGACATACAGACCGTCCACGACGCCCCGGAGTCCGGCGAGGACGTGACCGTATTGGAGGACGTATGCGAGCCGACGGAGTAAGGCGAGGTCCACATCTTAGGGGCGAAGCACCTACCGCGTGGCCTGCTGGAGTACCAGGCGGCCGAGCTGCTGCCTAACAAGGACGCCCGCATCATCGTCCACTGCGGCTTCGGGAACCGGAGCGTCCTGGCGACCAAGTCCCTCAAGGAGATAGGCTACACGAACGTTGCCAACATAGACGGTGGCATCACCGCCTGGAGGGAGAGGGGCTATGAGAGCGAGTAATTCCGCGACGGTTTCGCTCCCCAAGCTTCTGGCTGTCGAGCTGGGGGCTTTCGGTTTCTTTGGCCTCTTCTGGGGCGTCTTCGCGGTACTGTTGGCCGACCTGACCCGTGCCCTCGACCTCTCGCCCGGACCTTTGGGGCTCGCCCTTTTTTCGGTGCGTCGGCCTCCATACTCGCGATGGTGTCCCTCGGGTGGACCGCCGACCGGCTCGGGCGGAGGGCGTTCCTGATGGTTACGGGCTGCGTGATGGGGTTCGGGATCGCCGGTCTCGCCCTGGCCGGCGGCTACGTGGCGCTGCTGCTAACGCTGATCGTGCTGTATTCGGCCTCCGGTCTGTACGACGTGGGGATAAACGCCTCGGCGGTGGACCTCGAGCAGGTAACGGGCCGGCGCTTCATGTCCCTACTACACGCGGCCTTCTCCGGCGGGGCTATGGTCGGCGCCATTGGCTCAGGCGTCCTGATCCAGGCCGGCGCCGACTACCGGTTGGTCTACTTAGCTCTGCTTGTCCCGCTCGCCGCCGTGATCCTGGTCGTCGCGGCTACCCGCTTTCCCGCCGCGGCGAACGGGTCCTCCGAAAGCGACGAAGGGAAGAGAACCGGCGGGCTCACCCGCCATCTCCCGCTACTCTTGGTCGGGGTGATCGCGACCCTAGGCCTGCTCTCCGAGGGGGAGATGGAACACTGGTCCGGCATCTACCTGCGTCATACGCTCGGGCTACCGGCTCTCTTCGGGGGATCGGGGGTAGCCGTTTTCTACGCTGCGATGGCCGCAGGGAGGCTCGGGACCGGCTGGGCGGTGAGGTCCTTCGGCAACCGCAGGACCCTACTCGTAGCCGGCCTGCTCACCGCTGGGGGAATGGGCTTGGCCCTCGCCACGCGCGAGCCGCTGTTGGTCGTCTGCGGGTTCCTCGTCGTCGGGCTCGCGCTCTTTGGAGTCGCACCCATAGCCTTCTCCGCCGCTGGCGACCTTGCGCCGGAGAGGGCCGGCGGGGCCATCTCGGTGGTCACCACCCTAGGCTACGGCGGGTTCTTGCTCGGACCGGTGGTCGTAGGCGGTCTGGCGGAGCTGCTGAGTCTGCGAATCGCCCTGTGCACCATAGTGGCGGCCGGAGTCTTGATCTCCGCGCTAGCCCTGCGCCTGAAGAAGGCCGCCTAGCCTGAGACTACCCGCGGACAGCCCGCGAGAGTTGCTCCTCGGCCGCCGTGACCTCCTCGTCCTCGATCCTACGAAACAGGGGCTCGGCTCCAGTGACGCGGTAACCTTCAGGTAGTTTCTCGAGATCCGAGACGCGGGCAATAAGACCGTCGAAGAAAAACCTCAGCCGCTCGACGGCCTCGGGGACGTACGGGGTGGCGTGGTAGGCGAGGGAGCCGAGCAGGACGGAGCAGACGTACAGCGTGAGGCGGGTACGCTCGGGGTCTTCCTGACGAGTCTTCCAGGGGGCCGACGCGTCGAAGAACCGGTTGGCCCGCCGGCCCATCGCGAGAAGCTCACCGAGAGCCTCGCGGGGCTTGGGGGCGCGCATCCGCGCCTCGTAGCGCCCCTCCAACTCCTTGAAGTCCTCCAGCACCGCGAGGCCGTCTTCCGGTAGCTCTTTCGGGCGGGGTACCTCGCCGCCCGAATACTTCTCGGTGAAGGAGAGGACACGGTTTATGTAGTTGCCGAGGTTGCCGATCAGGTCGGAGTTCACCCGGCCCTGAAACTCGCGCCACGAGAACACCACGTCCCCGGTCTCCGGTAGGTTAGAGGCCAGGTAGAAGCGCAAAGGGTCCGCCGAGAAGCGGTCGAGGGCCTCGTGCAACCATACCGCCAAGTTGCGGCTCGTGGACATCTGCATTGCCCGCCGCTCGCCGTCCACGAGGACCTCGAGGTTCATGAACTCGTTGGCCGGGACGTCGTAGGGGAGGGCGTAGGGCTCCTCGCCGTCCTCCCCGACTCCCATCAGGAGCGCGGGCCAGACCAAAGCGTGAAAGACGGTATTGTCCTTGCCTATAAAGTGAATCAGGTGCGTGTCCGGCTCCTGCCAGTACTCGCGCCAGCGGTTGGGCTCCCCTACGTTTTCGGCCCACTCCATCGTCGAGGAGATGTAGCCGATGCAGGCGTCAAACCAGACGTAGAAACGCTTGTCCTCGAAGCCCGGCTCGGGTACCGGGACGCCCCACTGGATGTCACGGGTTATGGGCCGCTTTTCGAGCCCGCTGTCTATAATGCCTAGGATAAAGTTCTTGACCGAGGTGCGCCAGTGCTCTTGTCCTGCGACGTACTCCCGCAGGCGGTCCGAGAACTTCGGCAAGTCCAGGTATAGGTGCGTCGTCTCGCGGACCTCGGCCGGCCCGCCGGTAACCTTGGAGTGAGGTTCTATAAGTTCGTACGCCTCATACCACGAGCCGCAGTTGTCGCACTGGTCGCCCCGGGCCTCCTTGTAACCGCACACCGGGCAAGTTCCCTCGACGTAGCGGTCGGGCAGGAGGCGGCCCTCCGTCGGGCTGTACATCTGCTTGCTCTCCGCCTCCGAGATGTAGCCGCCCTCCTTGAGTTTGCGGTAAAAGAGTTGAGTGTTCTTCGCGTGCAGCGGCGTCGAGGTGCGCGAGAAGTTGTCAAAGGAGATGCCGAAACGCTCAAAGGTCTCCTTCATGTGCGCCCACCAGTAATCCACGACCTCTTTCGGGTCCTTCCCCTCCCGCTCGGCGGTAAGGGTTATGGGGACGCCGTGCTCGTCGGTACCGCAGACGTAGACTACGTCTTCGCCGCGGGCGCGCAAGTAGCGGACGAAGGCGTCCGCCGGAAGGTACGCGCCCACGATCTGCCCGACGTGCAGGGGCCCGTTTGCGTAAGGCAGCGCCGAGGTCACAAGATAGCTCGCTAGCTTCTCGTTCATAACGTTCATAAGTTAAGGATAGCAGGTCGAAAAAGGTTTCAAGTTTCGGGTATCAGCCTTCAGGCGAGGGCATCGTCTAGGGACGTGCATCTTGCGTGAGGACTTATCGTCGAAGCTCTAACCCCACCTGATACCTGACGCCTTCAGCCTGAAACCTACCAATGCTACTATGCACCGGATGAACCAGGATCGCCCGTTGCGAATCCCTTTTCTGCGCCTCGTCCCCGGGGCCAGGGTGCCCGAGCGGGCCCACGCAGGGGACGCGGGCTACGACCTGCGTTCGGTGGAGGAGATGGAATTGGTTCCCGGGGGTCGGGCGCTCGTGCGGACCGGAATCTCCGTCGCCCTGCCGAGCGGCTACGCGGGGCTCGTCCTGCCGCGCAGCGGGCTCGCTGTGAGGCACGGGATCTCCCTGGTCAACGCACCGGGGCTCATAGACTCCGGCTACCGCGGCGAGATCCTGATCCCCCTCATAAATCATGACCGCCAAGAGATTTTCCGCGTCGAAGAAGGAACCAGTATCGCCCAGCTCGTCCTCGTGCGCGCCGGGGAGGCGGCATTTGAGGAAGCCGAGCTCCTCGAAGTCGGGCCCGACGGCCGTGGGGAGGGGGGCTTCGGATCCTCAGGACCCTAGCGGGCTGTCCGCTGGCGGGGCGCTGTATGGACCCGCGAAGCGGTTCCGCATCGAAGTGGCTCCTCGGGTACGGGCGGCCCACCGTGAAGTTGCTAAACTCCGGCCCGGGTTGAACGCGACCACCCACGCCGTATTCGGAGTCGCGGCCCTGGCAGGCATCGCGCTCGTCGCTGGGGCCGAACTGCCCGCCTACGTCTACCCTGTGGCCGTCGCCGCGGCCTGGCTACCCGACGTCGACAACCCTCGCAGCACCCTTGGCAACGGGCTCAGCCGGTCAAAGAACCCCGTGCTCACCCTCGTGAGCCGGCCCCTGAGCTGGGCCTTGAGGACCGCTTCGTTCGTGCTCGTCCGGACGGTCGGCCACCGCACCCTGACCCACTCGCTCGTGGGTGTTGTGATCTTCGCCCTGCCGGTCTGGCTGCTCTTCGGGTCCTTCCCGAACCTGACCCTCGCCCTCGTCGTGGGCTACACGTCACACGTCCTCGCGGACGCTCTGAACACCCGCGGCGTCCCACTCCTCTGGCCGCTCGGAAAGAATTTCAGGCTCTTGCCCGGGGGCGTCCGGTCCGGTGGTGCCGTTGAAGTCGCCGTGGCGCTCACCACTCTCGCCTTCGCGCTGTACGCGCTCCTCCTACTCTACCCTGCCCTGCGGGACATGCTCGGCCTCTAGCCAAGCGAGCGTTCGCCGGCTCGCGGGATGGGTGGGTCGGCCGCGCTCCTCGTTGTGGGCGATGGCGCGCCGCAGAGCAACGGCGGCGGCCTCGCGGAGGTCTTCGCTGGAGAGACGGCGCAGGCGCTGCACGCTAGGGTAGTCGCGTGCGGGTTCGATCTTGTCCGCTACGTACAGGACCAGCGCAAGCGGGCCCATTTGCGGCCGTCCGACGGTATGAACCCGGATAGCTTCGAGAATGTCTGCGTCCTCCACACCTAGCTCCCGCCGCGACAGCTCCGCGGCAACGGGCCCGTGCAGGAGCTTAGGGCTCTGCCGCTCCGGTTCGCCCACCGGCAGGTCCCACTCCTGAGCGAGCCTCAGGAACTCCCCAGGGTCACCGATCTCCCTGGCGGCATCGTGCAGGAGGGCCGCCAGTCGCGCCCGGTGTGGGTCAAGGCCGTGGATCCTTGCCAGGTCTTCGGCGGTGGTGGCGACCCTCAGTGTGTGACCGTAGCGCTTCTCCGAAAGCCGCGCTCGAACGAAGGCGTCGACCGCTTCGAGGAGGGTGTATGCTTCCGCCCGGTCTCTCATCCGGTGGATTGTAGAATAAAAGGATGAGAGATGGGCAGAAGAACATTACGAGCGCTGAGATAGTGACCATCGGGACCGAGATGCTCCTCGGGGATCTGGTGGATACCAACACGGCCTGGATGAGCAATCGACTCGCCAAGCTGGGGGTTGGCGTCTATCGCCACACCACCGTCGGCGACAACAGCGATAGGATCGTCGGCGCCTTAAGAGACGCCGCCTCGCGGAGCGACCTGGTGGTAACCACCGGGGGCCTCGGGCCGACCTCCGACGACCTGACCAACGAGTGCCTGGCGGTGCTGACGGGCCGGGGGATGATCGAGTACGCTGAGGCCCGCGAGCACGTTGACCGCAAGTTCGCTCAGTTCGGCCGTGAGCCGTCGCCCTCAAACTACAAGCAGGCGCTCTTCCCCGAAGGGACGGAGCTCATACCGAACCCGCTCGGGACGGCGATGGGGGCCCTCGTCGAGTGGGAGGGTACGCTCTTCGCGACGCTCCCGGGGGTTCCTCCGGAGATGAAGCGCATGTTCGAGGAGACGCTCGAACCCCTGCTCCGAAGCCGCAGCGATGGCTCCATCGTATCAAAGACGCTCCACTTCGCCGGCCTCGGGGAGTCGGCGCTCGCGGAGAAGGTCCAGGACTTTTTAGATGCCACTGACCCCACGGTCGCGCCACTGGCCAGCCAGGGCAAGGTGCGTCTGCGCATCACCACCCGCGCGGCCACCGAGCAGGAGGCGCAGCAGAAGATCTCACCCGTCGAGAAGGAGATCCTGGCGCGTCTGGGCGACTACTTTTTTGGCGAGGACGACGAGACTCTCGAAGGCGCGGTCGCCCGTCTGTTGAAAGACCGAGGCGTCACCCTGGCCCTCGCCGAGAGCTGCACCGGCGGCCTCCTCGCCCAACGCCTGACGGACCTGCCGGGCTCTTCGGCGTACTTTAAGGAGGGGCTCGTCACCTACTCGAACGAGTCCAAGGAGCGCGTGCTCGGGGTGCCGGGCAGGCTGATTTTGGAGCACGGCGCTGTCTCCGAGGCCGTGGCGCGTGAGATGGCCGAGGGGGCGCGCAGGGTGTCAGGCGCGGACTTCGGGCTCTCCGTCACCGGCATAGCTGGCCCGGACGGCGGGACGGAGGAGAAACCCGTTGGGCTCGTCTTCGTCGGGATCTCGGGCCCGGGGGGCACGTACACCGAGGAGCTTGATCTCTCGGCCTGGGCACGCTCGAGGGGGTCCATCCGGGAACGCAGCGCGAACCGGGCTTTCGATCTGCTCCGCCTTCGCCTCGAAGGGGACAAATCTTGAGGATTGCCCTTGCTGTATACAACGGGCGGTAGTAAAATCCCCGGAGTTGACGGCACGCGAAAGGAGGTGATCCAGATAGACGCATCGAGTAGTAGTCGCGGGTATCTTCTGGGAGAGGTGGCTCTGACCTAGGCCTACCAAAACGCCCGGCGGGATCCTGGGTTACTTTCCTCCGCCTCTTCAGTAGTGAAGGCGGACGTGCTGAAAGCAGGATACTCGCGTAGCACTCAAAAGGGTACGGCCCCCGGACTTTTCCGGGGGCTCGTTCTTTGTCGGCCTCGCACCCCAGCGTCGCTTTCCACGGATTCTTTCTTTCTCCTTATCCGCTCTCTCCGAGCAGCTCACGCTCGTCCATCTCGGTCCAGCGCCTTACACCGCGGTAGGAATGGCGCTCCAGGTGAATCTGTACGACCGGGAAACCTATCGGTAGAGGTGCCAGCGTGGGGTTCCCGGCCCCTCAAAGGCGTACTCCAACCACATGTTGTGGTCGGTGCTGGCTAGCTCTGCGCGCAGGGCTTCCTTCAGTGATGATTATCCTCCTCCGGGGTTAGCGCCCGCGTCCAAGGTGGGGGCCTTATCCGGGTGGTAGAGTAGGCGGGCAAACGAGTCGGCGCGGCCCTCGAAGATCAGGTAGTCCGCCAGATCGGCGACCGGCTCCCCTCAGGGATGCTCTTCGATGCTTTTGTGGGCCCAGGACGCGTGTTGGTACTCGTGGTGCGCCGTTATGTAGGGTGACCACCACTCCCGCCGGGTGCCCTCCGGTTTTAAGACCAGCAAGGGCTTTCCGGAACCAGCAGTGAAGCCGCTAACTCCGGCCGCTCCTCGTACGCCGAAGCCGCCATCTTATCCCCATCTACAAAACACAGAGCACGATGTTGGGCCGGGTAGCCGCCGTGCGCTCTTTCGCAAGGCCGCATCGACTATTCGCGCCGCGTGGGAGCCTCGCAGATCCTCCACCGCGTCTTCGAGACGCCCGAGAGCGCGTCTGGGTTCGGAGAGGCGACCCCTAGCCAAACTTTCGTACTCGCCCACCGAGCAATCCTCGCAACCAGACGGATGCCGCCTCGGCGCCGGGATCGGACTCGACTTCATCGAGGTAACGGGCTTATCCGGCATAGGCCGGGATGATGCGAAACTCCTGTCCGCCCTGTTTGCTGCTTGAAGAGCAATTCGGCATCTTCGGTTCGGCAAGCGGCCGCTAGAACGACGAGGATTAGGATGATCGGGAGGCTCGGCAGAGCCACTACAAGCTTGTGCGACGTCGCGTACCGATCCTGTGCAGCGCCTACGCCTCTGGTGCGCCGCTGGGCGTGATTATACCGCGCCGCTTCGGCGAACCGCTTTAGGCGGAAGTAGGCGGGTTCGCCTTGCCGGGTGCAGCTACCGCTCTTCGGCGGTTATCCAACGCCGGTCCCTCGCCCCCACGTACGTGGACTGCGGACGTATCAGCCGATCCGACATCTGCTGCTCGAAGCAATGCGCCGTCCATCCCGCGACTCTCCCCATGGCGAAGGTTGGGGTGAAGAGTTCTTTGGGCAGGCCGAGCCCGTGCAAAAGTAGCGCCGTGTAGAACTCAACGTTGGTCTGCAGGTTCCGGCCAGGCCTGTGATCGGCCAGCAACCGGAGCGCCGTCTGCTCCACCTCCAGTGCCAGCTCGTAGAGTCGCCTGTCCCCATCCGCGTTGTACAGACGCTTCGCCGCGGCGGCGAGCACGTCGGCCCTGGGGTCACGGATACGGTAGATCCTGTGCCCGAACCCCATCAGCCGCTCGCCACGCCCTAGCTTCTCCCGCAGGACCCGCTCGGCGCGACCCGCTTCTCCGATCTCGAATACCACGTCAAGCGCCGGGCCGGGTGCGCCGCCGTGCAGCGGTCCCTTGAGCGCCCCGATGGCCCCCACCACGGCC
The DNA here is from genome assembly GCA_035641035.1 of Rubrobacter sp. Lineage (GTDB taxonomy): Bacteria > Actinomycetota > Rubrobacteria > Rubrobacterales > Rubrobacteraceae > Rubrobacter_D. The sequence continues at coordinate 14,451 of DASQVA010000313.1, forward strand.
GAGACCATATCTGACCTCGTAGAGACGATGACCCGCGCGGCGAAGGTGGAGGCGTTCATACCGTGGTCTGACACGGTGTTCAGGTACGACTCAAGCGCCCGCGCAAACCCCTCGCCCGGCGCCTCGCCCGTGAGCATGTACAGGTAGTTGGCGGCGTGCCGCAGTTCTGGGTCGGGCTCTACAGGCTCCTCTCCCCCCAGCATCCGCCAATACGCAGCTACGATGGTGGGCAGGCGCGAGACCAGGGCCAGGGCCTCCTCATCGGATGTACCAGGCATCACGATGCCAGCCGCCATGCGCAGCGCGTCCATCGGGGGCACCCCTTCGGCGGCCACCGACCGCAGCAAGTCCAGCGTGGCCCGCGGCAGTGCCCGCCGGCCGGCCAGCGCCTCCCGGAACGCCGCGAGCTGTTCGAGATCAGGCAGGGTGCCGCGCCAGAGCAGGTAGACCGTTTCCTCGAAGGAAGCGCGCCCAGCGAGCTCCTCCACCGGGAAGCCGGCGATGACCAACTCCCCCGCCTCGCCGTCCACCCCGCTCAGGCGGGTATCGGCGGCGACCACCCCCTCCAAACCAGGCGCGAAAGTGCTCCCAAGACTATCGGTCATGTCCGTCCTCCACGTCCAGCCTTCGCAACCCGGCCCCGATCTTCTCCATTCGCTCCCCGATCCCAAAACCTTCTCTACGTCGATTCCTCACGATAATCGTAAATGCTTGAAAACCTGATGTCAATATTGATCCATAAATCAACCTATTGTACAGTTGTGTTCAGTTCTGACGGGTCTTATTGATGGTCTGATCTGAAAGGAGAGGGTGTGGGGGAGGCACGTTACTTGAGTGCGCGGCAGGCGGCGGACGAGCTGGGGGTGAGCCTGCCGACTTTGTACGCCTATGTGAGCCGGGGGATGGTGCGTTCGGAGGCGGCTGAGGGCAAGAGGCGCAACCGGCGTTACCGGGCCGAGGACGTGCGGCGGCTCAGGGAACGCAAGGAGCGGAGGCGGCACCCGGAGGGGGTGGTGGAGCGGGTCTTACACTGGGGCACGCCGGTGATGGAGTCCGGGATTACCCTGATAGACGACGGCAGGCTGTACTACAGGGGTCGTGACGTCGCGGATCTCGCCGCACGGAGCACCGTGGAGGAGGTGGCGGCCTTGATCTGGACCGCAGACGAGGCGAAGGCACCTACCCTCTTCCCTCTCGAACCGTCGGTGCACTCCCAACGTATCCAAGACGTTTCGGCCTTCGTAACCGGCCTGCCGCCGGTAGAGGTCTTCCAGGTGCTGCTGTCCTTGAGCGCCGCCGAGGACCCGGCCGCCTACGACCTGCGCCCCGCGGCCGTCGCCCGAACCGGCGCACGCATACTCCGCCTAATGACGAACGTGGCAGCCGGGAAGGCCGCCACGCAAGTTGCACGGGTTGCAGAGGCCCTGCAGCGCGGGTGGAGCCCCGGGGACCCCGGGGCGGCGGCTCTTCTCGGCTCTGCGCTCGTCTACTGCGCCGACCACGAGCTGCCCGTCTCGACGTTCGCCGCCCGGTGTGTCGCCTCGTCGGAGGCCACGCCTTACGCCGTCGTCCTGGCGGGCCTCGCGGCGTTGGGGGGCGTCAAGCATGGTGGGGAGGTCGAGCTGGTCGAGGCTTTCTTGCGGGAGGTCGAGGCCGCTGGGGACGCGAGCGCGGCGATCTCCGGCCGCCTCAGGCGTGGGGAGCGCGTCCCGGGTTTCGGGCACTCGCTCTACCCCGACGGAGACCCCCGCGCCGCCGGATTGCTCTCTCTGACGGCCGAAGCGTACCCGGAGAGCCCGGCCGTCTCGCTCTCCGAAGCCGTCGCGGGGGAGGCTCTGCAGCTCATGGGCGAGCGTCCGACCGTGGATCTCGCGCTGGTGACGATCGCAAGGACGCTGGGCCTCCCGCCGGGGGGGGCCACGGCGCTCTTCGCCCTGGGGCGGACCATCGGTTGGATCGGGCACGCCATAGAGCAGTACGAGGGCGGCTCCCTCATACGTCCCAGGGCCCGCTACGTCGGGGAGCAGCCGGGTTAGAGCTAAAGGCTACAGGGGCATCTCGAAGATGCCGAGCCCGCTCAGGATTATGAGCGAGGCGGCGAAGGAGTTGAACGTCGCGTGGGCGACGAACGGAGGCAGGAGGCTCTGCGTCCTCTCGAACAGCGTGCACAGGATAAACGCCAGGATCAGGAGCGCCGGCAACAGGACCGGTTCAAGATGCAGCAGGGCGAAGAGCACCGACGACGCGAGCGCGGAGACGACGAAAGACGCCCTCCTAGCTGTCGGCCCGAAGTTCTCTCTCCCGACAGACCGTGAGGAGACTAAGGCTCCTAGCCGGTAGAGCCCGTTAAAGACGGCCCCCCGGAATACCAGCTCTTCGACAGCGGGGCCGAAGATCACGACCACCAAGACTATCACGGGTATGGCCAGGCCCGGGCTCTCGCTCACCCAGCCGACGAGGCCCCGCATGAACGGTTGTTGGACGGTCGACTCCGTCGGGTAGCCGAGCCGCTCGAGCACGAAGACGCTCAAAGGGTTGACGATCGCGCTCACGAGCACGGCCCCGACCCCGACGGCCACCCCGACCCCGATCCCGATAAGGATCCCACCCCTCGGCCGCGAGAAGCCCAGGGGGGCCAGGGAGTAGCCGGTCTTCCTGCCGGTGATCCTCATCAGCGTAACCGCGAGCCAGAACCCGCCGACGACGAGGCCGGCTATGGCGGTATCCAGCAACACGACGGAGAGCAAAGCCCCCTGCGCGTCAACCATTCTCGGCCCCCAGGGTGTGCCCGGGAGGGGTGTGCTCACGGGGGGTACCCCCGAGGTAGACCTCGCCTGCGGGCCACCCGCCGGCCGCGTCCCGCAGGAGACGCTCCTTCAGGGTGGCCGGAAGAAGCTTGATATCTCGCAGCTCCTCGACGTCCACCCAACGTACCTCCCTCAGGGTCGGCTCAGAGTCCGGGGCGACCTCGGGGTCGCCCCCGAGGCGGGCCTGCGCGTCTCCCTCCAGCGCCAACCGCGCGGTGACGTCGACCGTGTGGCGTCCCTCGCGCAAAAACTCGCCCACGTAGAGCACCCCGGCGAACCTGGCCGAAATGCCCGTCTCCTCGGCGACCTCGCGCCTGGCGCACTCCGGTATGGTCTCGCCCGGCTCCAACCTGCCTCCCGGCAGCACCCAGTACGGGTCCCGCTCGGGCTTTTGATGCCGCACCAGTAGCAGCGCGCCCGCGCGCTCGACGACGGCCCCGACCCTCACCCCGAAATCCATGCCCGAAACCGCCCGATCCTTGCCCATGCGGCGTGAGTATACCCGCGAAAGCGGCCAGGAGAGGTCCGCTGACTCGTCCTCGCGCCAGCGCAAACCGTGGAGGCGGGAGGCCTGGGACCTCTAGCTCGTCGTACGCCCGCACAACGATACATAGTACACAGCCCCCTCTCCTCCGGGAGGATACCGCCGTCCGGCGCGTGGTTCCTGAGGATATAGGCCTCGGTGGTCGGGTAGCCGCCGGCTGTGCGCCTGTGACGCCGCGGGCCGGCGAGCCGGCGGTCGTCTCCGGCGGCGAACCCCAGGACGGAGTCGAGGTAGGCGACCACCCAGGCATCCTCTACCCCTGCGGTGGCCGCCGCGTAGAGCAGCCTGCCGCCAAGGCGACCGAAGCTCGGCACCCGCAGCGCGTCTGCGGTTACCTCGAAGGTATCCACCCCTTGCTCGGGTACCACCTCGAGGCTGTGCTGTCGGACGCGGTTGGCCACGCCGAGGATCAGGGCTGCGACCGTAAGGGTTACCTCGCGAAGTTGCTGTCCATGCCGTGCAGGTCGAGCGTCTCCTGGCGGTTGAGACGCACCGGATTCCACGCGGGTCTCAAGAGGTCCCCGCCGGCCTCGACGAAGTGATGACGGTCCACGCCGACCCGATCCATCGCCTCGAGCCAGGCCCGGTACCGGTCGAACTGCTGCCTGACCAGGTGATCCGCATCATCTGCGTAAGGCAGCAAGCCCCCAACCTCGGGCAGGTCCGTGTAGATCCCGTCCCACCCGAAGGCGGCGCCCAGGTAGCGGACCGTGCGTGCGGCTAGGCCTGTCGCCCGCCCCTCGTAGTAGGGAGACGAGCGGGTCAGGGCCACGAGGGCCGGGTCGAGGGCCGTTGCAAGATTGTAGAGGTTGAGCACCTCGTCTCGCGCTGGCACCGGGGCTCACCGTGCCGGCTGGCAGCTCAAGGTGCAGGTGTGTGCCCGCACAGCGTCCGGCATCCACGAACCGCCCGGGACCGATCGTGCGGGCCTGAACGCGGTAGAGTCTGGACCGTCACGGATGACCGGCTCCAGCGGCAGCGGGTAGGTACCTAGCGGGTACAGCCGAAGCCTCAGCGTAAGTGGGGCGCCCAGGGCCAGCCCCAAGTTCTCCACGTAGTTGCGCTCCAGCTCCGCGAGGGTGTGGACGGGTTGCGTGTTCACCTCCAAGAGGCCCTTCACAAACTCGGGGATGAAGCACGCGGGGCTGCCGGCCGTCTCTCGGCAGTGCTCCAAGAACTCGTCGGCCCGCTGCGAAGACAGCCCGGACTCCTCGATCAGGAAGAACTCCTGCTCGAGCCCGGCTCGACGGCCGGCCAGGCTGTGCCCTTCGCTCAACCTACCCCCGAAAGATACGACGCGACGTGTTCTCCCTCCTGGTGGGCAAGACTCTAACGCAGAAACACGGGCGCGGCATTGGCCCGATGGCGCAAATCGGCCGGGGTCCCCTCTCTTACGATCTTCCGACCTGTAACCTTCGGTGTGGTCGTTCCCCGGAAGGTCCGGCCGATGCGGCGTTCGCGAGAAGGAGGGATAAAGCCTTGGGTGAAATGAACGAAGTCCGCGACGACTCGGGTGGGCGCGACGACGACACGGTGATCCGGGAGCACCTAGCCAACGAGCGTACCTTGCTCTCGTGGGTCAGGACCGGGGTGGGGCTCATCTCGATAGGGCTCGTCGTCGAGCGGACCGGCGCGCTGGTAGACGCCGCCGCCGTGAAGGTTGCCTCCACCAGCGCCTCCGAGCTCTTCGGGCTCGCGCTCGCGCTGCTCGGGGTGCTCACGCTCGTCATAGGCACCGTGCAGTTCCTACGCACCCGGCAGAGGATCTCCTCAGGCGAGTTCGTCCCGTCCGCGGCGGCCTACCTGATAATAGTGGCCGGGAGCCTGGCTTTCGCCGGCGCGTTCATCGTCTACGTGCTGTTTGCGTAGGCTCGCGCAGTTACTAAGCATTGGACGCATGGGAACGTGTCCCTACCTGGGTGCCGACCCAGACGTACCCGTCGGACCAGACCTCGCGCTTCCAGATTGGCACGATCTCCTTTATCCTCTCTATAGCATAGCGGCTCGCCTCGAAGGCCGGTCCTCTTCTGGGAGACGCGACCACGATGGCGACGCTCGGCTCGCCGGGGTCTACCCTGCCGAGCCGGTGGACTATGGCGATGTGGCGCGCGTCCCACCGCTCTCTGATCTCGGTCCCGATCTCCTCCAGCTTCCCGTCGGCCATCGGGCGGTACGCCTCGTACTCTAGGTACTCCACGCTAGCGCCCGGAGACTCATCCACCCGGGTCGTACCGACGAACGTGGCGACGGCGCCGCAGTCGGGCCTCAGGGCCCCCGCGACGAGGGCCCCTACGTCTATCGGGTCCTCGACTATGGCGAACATCTAACCGCCGGAGACTGGTGGCAGGACGGCGACCTCGTCGCCGGGTGAGACGAGCGCGTCCATCCGGGCGTACTCGCCGTTGACGGCGAAGGCCAGCGTGTCGCGCATCGGAGCGAGGGCGGGATAGCGATTCGCGAGGAGCGGCCAGAGTTCCGCGAGCGTCCCGTCGTCTACGGGCAGCTCGACCTCGCGGGTCCCGGCCCGGTCTGCCGCCGCGCCGAAGAGCAGCACCCGGATCACGCGCCCATCCCAGCCCGGGGCTCGGGGACGTATTCGGGCCCGACTATGACCTTGAGGGCCTGGGGGATGACGGAGAACTCAGCGGGCTCGTCGCCGATCACCTCCCCGTCGGCGGTGAACTCGAGGCCTGGCGGTTGGGTCTCGACCCGGATCTCCTTGGCCCGCGCGCTGAACACCCCCTCCTTGCCCAAGTAATCCGATTTTGCCAGGGATTGTGGGGCGAGCTGCAACACGTCCGCGAGCCCCAGGGTCTCTATGATGACGACGTCGAGCAGGCCGTCCTCGGGGTTTGCCTTGGGGGCGGCGAGCCAGCCACCGCCGGCGTAGCGGCAGTTGCCGACGACCACGTTGACTGCCCGCACCTCCCGCGGCTCGCCGTCGAGGTACAGCTTAAGTTCGCGCACATCGAAATCTTTGGCGACCTCCAGCGAGGCCCGCAGGTAAGAGAGCTTGCCCCACCGCTCCTTCAGCTCTCCCTCGTTGGCGCGGGAGATCTCCGCTCCCAACCCCCCGGTCGCCACGTTGATAAAGAACCGCTCCCCAATCCCCTTGGATCGCACCCGCGCCACGTCCAGCGTCCGTACC
>DASQVA010000314.1:0-24005 GCA_035641035.1 Rubrobacter sp.
AACCACAGCCTCGCTGAGCAGGCCGTGGAGCCCTGGCCCGACTGCGTGAGCATCAGCGGCAAGGCGGGCGAGGAAGACCGCGGGTGGTACGAGGAACAAAGGATGCCCCTTTTCACGTGGTCCAGTTTGGCCGGTGGTTTCTTCTCCGGGCGCTTCGCGCGCGACAACCTGGATTCTTTCGAGAGCGAGCTGGACCTGTTGTGCGTGAAGACCTACTGTCATGACGTGAACTTCGAGCGCCTGGACCGCGCGCGGGTCCTGGCCGACGAGAGGGGCCTGACCGTGCCCCAAATCGCCCTGGCCTACGTCCTCGACCAGCCGCTCGAGGTCTTCGCACTCGTCGGCAGCAACACGGGCGGGGAGTTCGGGGCAAACGTCGCGGCCAGCGATATACACCTAACCCCAGAGGAGCTCGCCTGGCTGGAGAGCGGAGTCCGCCCATCCTCCGCGTAGTCCAGGCCGGGCTCGGCATCTGGGGTCGGAGTTGGACCGGCATCGTGCGCGAGGCCCCCGGCGTCGAGCTGGTCGCGGTCGCTGACCCCGACCCGGAGGCGCGCCGGGCTGCAGACGGTATCGTGGGCTACGGGAGCCTAGAGGAGGCCCTCGCGGGCGTCGGGTGCGACGCTGTGCTGGTCGCCTCGCCGCCGGACACGCATCACGCGGTGGCCAAGACCGCGCTCGAAGCCGGCAAGCACGCCCTGATCGAGAAGCCTCTGGCGACGAGCCTCGAAGACGCGTTCGACCTCATAGGCGCCGCGGCGCGGGCTGGATGCGTCCTCATGGTCAGCCAGAACTACCGGTTCAACGCACCGTTCCGCGCCGTGCAGCGGGCCGTGGCGAAGCTGGGCGAGCTGGTGTCGGTCAGGATCAGCTGCCGGCGCGACACCCGGAGGCTCTTCCTGCCCGAGGACTTCCGGTACTCCATGCGCCACCCTTACGTGTTGGACATGTCCGTCCACCACTTCGACCTCCTGCGGGCCGCGACGGGTCGCGACTTAAGTAGCGTTTACGCCCGCGGCTGGCGCGTCCCCGACAGCCCTTTTGTCCACCACCCGGCGGTCGCCGCGGTGGTGGACCTCGAGGACGGCACACCCGTCCTCTACGAGGGCGATTGGGCCACCCGCGGGCCCGAGACCTCGTGGAACGGGGAGTGGGAGATCGTCGGCGAGGAGGGACGCCTGCTCTGGAGGGGAGAAACCGACGACCGTGGCAACGGCGAGGTTGTGGTCGAGCGGTGGGGCGAGGAGCCGCATCCGGTGGAGCGACCGAGCTTGGAGTTCGTGGAGCGGGAGGCCACGCTGCAGGCGCTGCGGGCGGCCGTCGAGGTCGGAGAGAGGCCCGAGACCGTCGCCGTGGACAACGTGAGGAGCCTGGCGGCGATGCTCGGCTGCCTCCGGTCCATCGAGGAGGGCGAGCCGGTGAGCGTGGCAGGGATGCTCGCCGCTGCGCGCGCAGAGCGGGATCCCGCTAGGCGGTAAGCTGTAGGAGGGCGGAGCAGGGGGGTGCGGTCTGCAAGGAAGAGAGAAAAGGAGGTTGGGACGTGGCGAGACCGGTAACGCTTTTCACGGGGCAGTGGGCTGACGTGCCGCTGGAAGAGCTCGCAAGCAAGCGCGGGGAGTGGGGCTTCGACGGGCTCGAGGTCGCGTGCTGGGGTGACCACTTCGACGTGGACCGGGCGCTCTCTGAAGAAGATTACGTCGAGGGTCGGTGGGAGATCCTGCGCCGCAACGGTCTGAACTGCTGGGCCATAGGCAACCACCTCGTCGGTCAGGCGGTCTGCGATCCCATAGACGCGCGGCACCAGGCGACCCTCCCCCCCGACGTCTGGGACGACGGCGACCCGGAAGGGGTAAGGAGGCGCGCCGCCGACAAGATGAAGGCCACCGCGCGGGCCGCGGCCCGCTTTGGGGTCACACAAGTAAACGGGTTTACGGGATCTAGCATCTGGCACCAGCTCTACTCCTTCCCGCCCAACGACTTCGCGCAGATAGAGCGCGGCTACGAGGACTTCGCCGACCGGTGGAATCCCATAATCGACGTCTTCGAAGAGGAGGGTGTCAAGTGGGACCTCGAGGTCCATCCGACCGAGATCGCCTACGACTTCGTCACCACCCGCAAGGCCCTTGATGCGGTAGACCGGCGCGTGGGGTTCGGCATCAACTTCGACCCGAGCCATTTCGCCCACCAGTTCCTCGACTCAGCTGCTTTCATAGAGGAGTTCTCGGACCGCATCTACCACTTCCACGTAAAGGATTCGCACAAGGCGCTCGACGGGCGGCGTTCGATCCTGGCTTCTCACCTTGAGTTCGGCGAGGCCGAGCGCGGCTGGGACTTCGTCTCGCCGGGGCACGGCGACGTAGACTTCGAGTCGGTGATCCGGGCGCTAAATCGCGTGGGGTACGAAGGACCGCTCTCCTTCGAGTGGGAGGATTCCGGAATGGACCGCGACTGGGGCGCCCCGGAGGCCCTCGCGTTCACCCGCCGCATCGACTTCACCCCATCTTCGGTGGCCTTCGACGCCGCCTTCGCGAGGGAGGAGTAGCGGTGGAGCGAAGGGAGATCGGGGTCGGGCTCGTCGGCTACAAGTTCATGGGCCGTGCCCACTCCAACGCCTACCGCCAGGTCGCCCGCTTCTTCGACGTCGAGCCCGCCCCAAGGATGACCGCCATCTGCGGGCGCGACGAGGCCGGCGTGAGGGAGGCCGCCAACTCTTTAGGCTGGGAGTCCTACGAGACGGACTACCGACGCCTCATAGCGCGCGAGGACGTCGGACTGGTAGACGTGGTCACGCCTGGCAACACACACCGCGAGATCGTGCTGGCGGCGCTCGATGCGGGCAAGCACGTGATCTGCGAGAAACCGCTCGCCAATACCCTCCACGAGGCCCGCGAGATGGTCGCTGCCGCCCGCGACGCGGGGACCATCAACATGGTCTGCTTCAACTACCGGCGGGCGCCCGCGGTGCAGCTGGCGAAGAGACTCGTGGAACAAGGAAGGCTCGGGGAGATCCGGCACTGGCGGGCCACCTATTTGCAGGACTTCATCATGGACCCCTCGTTCCCCCTGATCTGGCGCCTGAGAAAAGAGGTCTCAGGCTCGGGAGCTTTGGGCGACATAGGAGCGCACATAATCGACCTCGCACAATTTCTCGTCGGGACGATCTCAGAGGTTGTGGGGATGACGCAGACGTTTATCAAGGAGCGTCCGCTGGAGGAGGCAAGCGCGGGCGGCGGGCTCTCCGCCAGCGGGGGCACGCAGACCGGAGAGGTGACGGTGGACGACGCCGCGGCGTTTCTGGCACGCTTCGAGGGTGGGGCCATCGGGACCTTCGAGGCCACGCGCTTCGCGGCGGGCCGCCGAAACCAGAACTCGTTTGAGATCAACGGCTCCAAGGGCAGCGTGGCCTTCGACCTTGAGCGGATGAACGAGCTGGAGGTCTTTTTCACCGACGACGACCCGGACGTGCAGGGCTTTCGCACCGTGAACGTGACCGAGCCCGATCACCCCTACGCCGGAGCCTGGTGGCCGCCCGGACACATCCTCGGCTACGAGCACACCTTCGTACACACCATAAGGGATCTCATGGACGGTATAAAGACCGGGGTTAGCCCGGCCCCGACCTTTGAGGATGGCTACCGCTCTCAGGCCGTTCTAGACGCCGTGGAGAAGAGCGCTGAGAGCCGCGAGTGGACGAGACCAGAGTACAGAGGAGTTTAGATTTGGCGGACACCCCGCGCGTCACGGTCTGGAACGAGTACAGGCACGAACAGAGCGACGAGATGGTCGCACAGCTCTACCCCGCAGGCATCCACGGCGCTCTCGCCGCGATGCTGCAGGAGGGCGGCTTCGACGTCCGCACCGCCTCCCTCGACGACCCTGAGCACGGCCTCACCGAGGAGGTGCTCGACGAGACGGACGTGCTCCTGTGGTGGGGGCACATGGCACACGACGAGGTCTCGGATGAGGTGGTCGGTCGCGTGCACGAGCGGGTGCTCGGGGGGACAGGTCTGATCGTGCTCCACTCTGGCCACTTCTCGAAGATCTTCAAGCGGCTCATGGGCACGACCTGCGACTTGAAGTGGCGCCACGATGACAAGGAACGGCTCTGGGTCGTCTCGCCGGGGCACCCCATAGCCGAGGGCCTCGGCGAGTACATAGAGCTCGAAGAGGAGATGTACGGCGAACCCTTCGACGTGCCGCCGCCCGACGAGCTCGTGTTCGTGAGTTGGTTCGGCGGGGGGGAGATCTTTCGGAGCGGCCTCTGCTACAGGCGGGGTCTCGGCAGGGTTTTCTACTTCCGCCCTGGCCACGAGGAGAACCCCTCGTACCACAACCCGGACGTGCAGCGTGTCATTCGGAACGCCGTCCGCTGGGCCGCCCCGACGCCGGGCGCGGTGCCCGTCTACGGCAACGCAGAGTCGCTGGAGTGAAGCAACCCGAGGACCATTAAGGAGACTTTTGCAAACAGAGAGAGTATCCGAGAAACCGCTGCGCGTTGGCGTCGTTGGACTTGGCTACGCCGGGGAGATGCACCTGAAGTCCTTCTCGAGGCTACCCAACGTAGAGCCCGTGGCGCTCGCCGGCCTTGAGGCGGGCAAGCTGCGCGAGCTCGGGGGGCGTTACGGTGTGCCCAACCTGTACGCGAGCTGGGAGGAGCTCGTGGCCCGCGCCGATTTGGACGTCGTCAGCGTGGGGGCGCCGAACCACCTGCACGCCCCGATCGCCATCTCCGCCCTCGAGAGCGGCAAGCACGTGCTCTGCGAGAAGCCGCTCGCGCGCACGGGGGCCGAGGCAGAGCAGATAGTGGAGGCGGCCAGGAAGGCCAACCGTGTGGTGCACATCGCCTTCACCCAGCGGGAGCGTGGGGACGTACAGGTGCTCAAGCGCAACATCCTCGAGGGCAACCTGGGCCGGGTCTACCACGTCAAGGCGACCTGGATGCGACGCAATGGCATCCCCGGCATGGGAAGCTGGTTCACTGACAAGGAGATGGCCGGCGGCGGTCCCCTCATAGATCTGGGTGTCCACATGATCGACATGGCCCTCTACCTGATGGACGAGCCCGAGGTCGAGAGCGTAAGCTGCGCCACCTACGCCGAGCTCGGTCCCCGCGGTCGCGGCAGCCGGGGTGGCGACGACGATGAAAACAAGACGATAGTCGGCGACGCTTACGAGGTGGAGGACCTCGCCACCGCCTTTATTCGGCTCTCGGGGGGCGCGACGCTGAACCTCGAGGCCGGCTGGGCGGCCTACCGCGAGTCAAGCGACGACTTCGGCGTCACACTCTACGGCACCGACGGTGGCGCCGAGATGCGGGTTAGGAACTACGGCACCCAGGATACCGTGCGCATATACACTGATGTCGCCGGTGTCCCCGCCGTGGTCGCCCCCGAGATCACACCCCGCGAGGGCCACCTTAGCGTCGCCCGCCGGTTCGTCGAGACCATCCGCAAGGGCGAGTACCAGGGGCACGACGGGGAAGATGGGCTGCGGCGCGCCCGCGTTATAGACGCGTGCTACACCTCGGCTCTGGAGAACCGCGAGGTCTCCCTCAGCGGCGATCGGGAAGCGGTATGAAGTCCGCGCTCTTCGTGTGCGGCGGGTGGGAGGGACACGAGCCCGAGACGTGCGCGGCCATCTTTGCCCCCTATCTCGAGGAGAACGGGTACGAGGTCGAGATCTCGGACACCCTCGACTCTTACCTGGACGAGGGGAAGATGCGAGCGCTGGCCCTGATCGTACCGATCTGGACGATGGGGACCATCACCGAGGAGCAGGAGAATGGCCTCATCGGGGCCGTCGAGGGCGGGGTAGGGCTTGCGGGCTGGCACGGCGGCATGGCCGACTCGTTCCGCAAGAGCATCAACTACCAGTTCATGGTCGGTGGGCAGTGGGTCGCCCACCCGGGCAACATCATCGACTATGAGGTCAACATCATCGATCACGACGACCCCGTGACCGCCGGCATCGAGGACTTCAGGATGCACTCCGAGCAGTACTACATGCACGTCGACCCGGCCAACGAGGTGCTGGCGACCACGACCTTCTCCGGTGAGCACGTACCCTGGATCTCCGGCAACGTCGTCCCCGTCGTCTGGAAGCGGCAGTGGGGCCGAGGGCGCATATTCTACTGCTCGCTCGGGCACGTGGCGAAGGACTTCGACGTGCCCGAGGCGAGGGAGATCGTCAGGCGCGGCCTGCTGTGGGCGAGTCGTTAGGAGGGAGCAGCCATGGACGACACGGCGGTAAGGGTCGGGGTTATCGGGTGCGGAAAGATCAGCGATATCTACCTCACTAACTGCAGCGCCTCGCAGGATGTGGAGGTGGTGGCCTGCGCGGACCTCGACGAGGAGCGGGCTAGGGAGAAGGCCGCGCTACACGGCGTCCCCGACGCCCCGAGCGTCGGAGATCTGCTCGTCGACCCGGAGATAGAGGTCGTGCTCAACCTGACGGTGCCACAGGCGCACGCCACGGTCTCCCTGGCAGCCCTGAGAGAGGGAAAGTCCGTCCACACGGAGAAGCCGCTCGCCATAGAGCTGGCGGACGCGCACCTGAGCCTGAAGGAGGCGCACGACAGGGGATTAAGGCTCGGATGTGCCCCCGACACCTTCCTCGGCGGTGGCCTGCAGACGTGCCGCAAGCTTATCGACGAGGGCGCTATCGGCGAACCCGTCGCCGCGACGGCCCACATGCTGAGCCACGGGCCCGAGGATTGGCACCCTGACCCCGCTTTCTTCTACCAGCACGGCGCAGGCCCCATGTTCGATATGGGCCCCTACTACCTCACCGCGCTCGCGACGCTCGTCGGACCCGTGCGCCGCGTTACGGGCTCGGCCCGGACCAGCTTCCCCGAGCGGGTGATCACCAGCGAGCCCAAGTACGGAACAAAGATTCAGGTGAACACCCCGACCCACGTCACGGGGGTGATGGACTTCGAGAACGGCTGTGTGGGCACCGTCGTCACCAGCTTCGACGTGTGGACGGAATACTTACCGCGCATCGAGATCTATGGCACGGAAGGCTCGATTCGGGTGCCCGACCCCAACACCTTCGGCGGCCCCGTACGCCTGTGGCGCGCCGGTGCGGACGAATGGACGGACATGCCCCTGACCCACAACCACTCTGAGAACAGCCGTGGCATCGGCCTGATAGACCTCGCCCGCGCGCTGCGCGACGGTAGACCGCACCGGGCGAGCGGCGAACTCGGCTACCACGTACTCGAGATCATGCACGCCTTCCACACGGCGTCAGAGGAGGGCAGGCACGTGAACGTACAGAGCTCCTTCGAGAGACCCGCCCCATTGCCCGCGGAGAACCTGTTCTGGGAGGCCGCCTGATCGGTCAAGACGGCGGACGATGAACGCCGCGCCACGAGGCGTCGCGGACCACGAAGGGATCGCATGCGAGAAGACCAGATAGCGCTCCAGCTCTACACCGTCCGCGAGCACACAGCTCGCGACATGCCCGCCACCCTGCGGCACCTCGCCGAGATCGGCTACACCGCCGTCGAGTTCGCCGGGTACGGCGGCCTCTCCGCCCAGGACATCCACACGATCCTCGACGACCTCGGCCTGCGCGCCTCCGGCGCCCACGTACCCCTCGACTCCTGGGAGACCAACCCCGAGTGGGTGATCTTCGACATGCACGCCCTGGGCTGCGCCCACGCTATAATCCCGATAATCCCTCCGGAACGCCGCAGCGAGGAATCGGTCCCGCGGCTCGCGAACAGCTTTAACCGCTGGGGGGAGCTGTGCCGCTCCGGGGGCGTAACCCTCTCCTACCACAACCACGCCTTCGAGTTCGCACCCCTGGGCGGGACGACGATGTGGGATACGCTCCTCCGGGAGACGAACCCGGAGCTGGTACATCTGGAGCTAGACCTCTACTGGGTGCGCTACGGGGGTGTCGACCCGGTTAGCGCGTTGCGTGACCTCGGGGACCGCGTCTCGCTCGTCCACCTCAAGGACATGGCCCCTGACGAGCAGCGCTCCGACCTGCCGGTGGGGGAGGGGACGATGCTGTGGCCGGAACTACTGCGGGCGGCCGATGACGCCGGGGCTGAGTGGTACGTCGCTGAGCAAGACAACCCGCGGGACGCGTTCGAGGATGTGCGAAGCAGCCTGCAGTATCTGCGGGGGGTGAGCAAGGGGTAGAGAGCCTCGGCCTCCCGCCTCGGCCTCCAGCGGGGATCGCAGGCGGGATCTAGAATCCTTTCGGCCCGCCCGGTACTTTGGGCAGCGGCTGGCGCGTATCGTCCTCGGACCGGTTGATCCGGTCCAGCCCGTTTTAGCTGGGGTTTAGAGCGGGGAGGGTTCCGCGACGACGACCTTGGGGCCGGAGAGCTCTATCTCCCTGAGGGTCTCCCGCGGGGCCTTCCAGTCGGTTATCAAGACGTCCACCCTGGAGAGCGGGATGATCCTGGCGAGCGCCACGACGCCTAGCTTGGAGTTGTCTGTGACGACTACGACCCTCTGAGCCGCGTCGACGAGACGGCTGTCGGTCTCAGCCTCGGCCGTATTGGGCGTGGTCAGGCCGGCGTCGGGGTGTACCCCGTGAACCCCGAGGAAAAGCACGTCGGCGTTGAGCGTTCTGAGCGTCCTGTCGGCGAAGGGACCGACGAGGGCGTCAGACGGCGTCCGGAACATGCCGCCGGAGAGCACGATCTTTTCCCACCCGTTCTCTTGCAGCGTGAGGGCGACGTTGGTCGAGTTGGTCACGAACGTGAGGTCTTTGTGGCCCGGCTGGAGCGCGGCGGCCACGTGCCAGGTTGTGGTGCCGGCGGAGAAGGCGACGGTGTCCCCGTCGTTTACGAAGCCCTGGGCCTCCTTGGCTATGGCGAGCTTCTCGGGGCGGTTAAGCTTGCGTTTCTGCTCAAAGTGCGGCTCCGCCGCGGCCTTGGGCAGCGGAACCGCCCCGCCGTGGACCTTGCGCAGCAGCTTGCGGCCCGAGAGCTCCTCAAGGTCGCGCCGGATCGTCATGTCGGAGACCTTGAGCCTCCTGGAGAGGTCTGCGACAGAGACGCTGCCTGCCCGACCCAACTCCTCCAGAATCACCCCGCGCCGCTGCTCCGCAAGCATCTTCTGGTTGTCTAACATAGCCGTGCAGTATAGCCAAGATCGCGAGCGGGAGATACCCGGCGACGCCCCTGCGGATCCCTCCGTATCCACCGGTTCTCTCTATTAGCCCGGATTACGCGTCCCCGGAGGCCGCGACCAGCCTGGCGAACTCGCGGCCGCACAGCCTGTAGACGACGTAGGCGCTAACGCTTCCCGTGATAAGGATGAGGACCGGCAGGACGGCGGTGAGCCCCGACATCACGGCCACGAACAGCAGGCACGCCGCGGTCGTCGGCAGCCGTCCGATGGCGAGCAGCAGCGAATTTTTCACGAGCGCCTTCCAGCCCGTCTTGTAGTGGACCATCACGGGGAAGAGAAAGACCGAGGCGGAGGCGTACAGGACGGTCGCCAACACGAGCAGAGACTTCATGACAACCTCGGACCCGAAGGGGAGCCGGTCCGCCACGAAGAAGTCCAGGACCAGCGCCGCCCCGAACAGCGTCCAGAGCGCTCCCACCAGGAGACTCTGCGCGAAGTTCTCCCTGAAGTGCGAGGCGAAGGCGCGTACGAGGCCACCCTCCTTCTCCCTGGACCAGTCCCTCACCACACCGAACATAGCGGCCGTGGAGGGGAAGATCGTCACCACCGGCACGCACGCCACGAGCCACATAAGATTGAGCAGAAAAAAATCCGTGGCCACCTCGAGCCACCTGTAGATTCTGGTATCGAGTAGGTTCATTGTTCGCCCCCGCGAGTCCTCGGTCGAACCCATTGTCTCTTAGAACATCTGCACCTTCAGGGCTGCTCCTCGTAGCCCGACTTAGGCACGAACTCGCCGGGACGTTCAAGGAGGGGTCAGGTGCAACGCCGGCCTCCTGCAGGGCCGTACGGAAACCGGCGATCCTGGCGCGGGCAGAATTAAACGGCGGGCTACCTACGATGTCGATGCGGCGGTGCCCAACAGAGAGGAGGTGCTCCACCGCGGCGGCGAACCCACCCGCGAAGTTCGTCGCCCCCACGAGGGTACGTCGGGGGGCTCTCGCCACGGTCGTCTACGAGGTCCACCGGTATTCCCTGGGTGCGCAGCTCCTCCGGGTGTGTGCTCAATGTGTTACCTTGCCCTCGCATTACAGAAACCGGTTTCGTTCGGGAAAGCGAGCCGGTTGGGGAAAGCGAGGAGGAGAGCGGATGGGAAGAAATCTGTCGCGGCGCGATTTTTTGCGCGTCGGTGGCGGTGCGTTGGCCGGTGTCTCTGCTTTAGGGCTCGCCGGTTGTGGTGGGGGTGAGCAGGGTGGCTCGGGGGACAATAGCCTCGAGTTCTGGGCTTTCGACGAGGGGCGAGCCAACTTCGCGAAGGCGGCGCTTGAGACCAAAGAATGGAAAGACGCGCACGGGGACATGAAGGTCAACTTCAGAATCTTCCCGTACGAGCAGATGCACGACAAGCTCTTGACCGCACTCGTTTCCGGGAAGGGCGCACCTGACGTCGCGGACGTCGAAATCTCGCGCTTTTCCAACTTTATCAAGGGTGACGAGCTGCCGTTCGTGGACCTGAGCGACCGTATCGGTGGTGACATTGGCGACGTCTACAAGCCGGCGGCGACCGACCCCTGGACTTGGCAGGGCAGGATCTACGGCGTGGGCAACGAGTTGAACACCTGCGTCCTCGCCTATCGCCAGGATTTGATGGACCAAGCGGGCGTACAAACCCCGTTTGAGAACTGGGATCAGGTTGTGGCGGCGGGGCAGGAGGTTTCCACCGGCGACCGCAAGATGTTCGCGCTCCACGACCTCGCCTTTGGCGACTACTACATGCTCTCGCAGAGCGCGGGCACCTCGCTCTTCGACGACGAGGGCAACTACATCGGAGACAACGAGGAGAGCGTCACGGCGCTGCAATTCCTCCACGACATGGTCTACGAATCGCGCATCGCGGGCATAGCGCCGGCCGTCGCGAGTGACAACTGGTACCCGCCGCAGTACAGGGCGGCGTTCGCCGCCGAGAGGTTCGTCGCGCTGTTCGGGCCGCCCTGGCACCTGAGCTTCCTGCCGACGGACGTCACGGAGCAGTCAGGGAAGTGGACGGTGCAGAGGCTACCCTCGGGGTTGGGCGAGGGTCTGCCGACTGCCAACTTCGGGGGGACCGGACAGTGCATAACCACGCAGAGCCAGAGCCCCGACGCGGCGTACGACCTCGTTCGGATAGCCAACCTCACTAACGAGGGTGTCATCGCGGACTTCAAGGCCAGGACTGCCTACCCGGCGTACAGGCCGGCGTACGAGGACCCCGCGCTCCAGGAGCCCAACGAATACTTTGGGGGCCAGAGACTGGGGCAGATCTACTCGGAACTCGCCCCCGACCTGCCGCCTTTCAACCAGTCGCCGGTGTGGGGCCAGGCAACCGAGGCACTGGTTCGCGAGGCGATAACCCCCGTCATGCAGGACAAGGAGGACGCGCAGACCGCGCTCTCCGGCCTGCGCCAGACCGTCGAGGGCATGAAGCAGTAGGACTACGAAGAGGGTGGCCGCCGTCGGCGGCCACCCACCAACCCGGAGGAGGCGAGGTTGGAGACCCGATCCGAGAACGTGCCGGTGGGGTCGCCCCCGGCACGCAAACCGAGCCGGGGGCGCGGTGGGAGAACCATCGCGCCGTACCTGTTCTTGTTACCGTTTTTCCTGATCTACGCGGTCTTTCTGATCTACCCGGTGCTCGCCGCGTTCCGCCTGAGCTTCTACGAGTCGTCGGGCTTCGGGGGCGACACGTTCACCGGCCTCGCCAACTACTCGAGGCTCGTGCAGGACTCGCGGTACCTTGAGGCCCTGAAGAACACGACCGTGTACGCCCTGGCTAGCGTCTTTATCCTGAGCCCGCTCGCTTTGCTGGTGGCGGTGGCGATCCGCTCGTTCGTGGTGCCGACGGCGGCCTTCAAGAGCTTCTACCGCATAGTTTTCTTCCTTCCGTTTATAACGTCTTTCGTCGTAATCGCGTTGATGTTCAACCTAATCTTCAACAACGACTTTGGGCTTCTGAACAACGCGCTCTCGTCGCTGGGGTTGCCAACGTTCAACTGGCTGAACAACGAGAGGGTGGCGCTCCTGGCGATAATCCTCGTCGCGATCTGGACTTACCTCGGCATCAACGCGCTGTACTTTCTGGCGGGGTTGCAGAACATACCGGAGGATGTTCTCGAGGCGGCTGCAGTGGACGGGGCGAGCAGGCTGCAAGCCTTCTGGCGGGTGACGCTGCCGCTCCTAAGGCCGGTGATCCTGTTCGTCGTGGTACAGGCGACGATCTTCTCGTACCAGATCTTCGAGATACCGTTCCTGCTCACCGCGGGCGGGCCGTCCGACTCGACGCTTACGCTCGCTATCTACCTGTACGAGGTCGGCTTTAGGCAGTTCGACCGGGGCTACGCTGCGGCGATCGGGTACTCGATAGCTATCATCGCCGTCGTCCTCGCCGCGATCCAGCTTCTCGCGGCCCGCAGGTTCGACCGGTAAGGGGGGTAGGAGAAGTGGTCGGCAACAAGCTTCAGGTCCGGCTCGTGCAGGTGCTGGCCAATGCCATGTTGCTCTTCGCGGTCTTTCTCTTGATCATGCCTTACCTGTATATGATCAGTGCCTCCTTCAAGGAAGGGAGCGAGATCTTCTCGCTCCCCGTAAAGATCCTGCCAGAGGGCCTCTACTTGGGAAACTACGAGCTGCTCTTCGGAGAGACCAACTTCCCGCGCTGGTTCTTGAACAGCGTTTTCGTCAGCCTATCGCGCATGGTCATAGCCGTCCTAGTCTCCATTATGGCCGGCTACGCCTTCGCGAAGTTCGACTTCCGCTTCAAGAACTTGCTTTTCGTGTTGGTCCTCGCAACGCTGACCCTCCCGATCTACGTGCTGATCGTGCCGCTCTACGACATGATGGTCACCCTGGGCTGGACCGACAGGTACGTAGCCCTGATCCTGCCTTTCGCGGCGCAGGCCATCGGGGTCTTCCTGGCGCGTCAGTACCTACTCTCCATCCCGGATGAGATCCTGGACGCGGCCAGGGTGGACGGGGCTACGGAGTGGGTGGTGTTCTGGCGGGTGGTGCTGCCCATCTCCACACCTGTGATGGCTGTGCTCGGCATCCTCTTCTTTACGACCGCCTGGAACGACTTTATCTGGCCGCTGGTGGTCATGACCGAGGACAGCAAGTTCCCGGTCGCCCTCGGGTTGCCGACCCTGCTCGGCCCCTACAGGCAGGAGTATGGCGCGGTCATGGCGGGTTCTTTCCTGAGCACGCTGCCGATCATCATAGTCTTTCTGATCGCGCAGCGTCGTTTTATCGAGGCCCTCACCGCCGGTGCGGTCAAGGGCTAACAACCTAGCTCTATGAAAGGAGACGGCGTGGCGAACGACACCCCCTTGCTGCACCTCAGTGGCAACCACATCGCGGACGGGCAAGGAAACCCGGTTGTGCTGCGCGGTTTCGGCCTCGGCGGCTGGATGAACATGGAGAACTTTATAACCGGCTACCCGGCGAATGAGGAGGCCCAACGCGAGGCCGTCCGCGCCACGCTGGGCGAAGAGAAGTACCAGTCCTTCTTCGACCGCTTCCTGGAGCACTTTTTCACAGAGGGTGACGCACGCTTTATTCGCTCGCTCGGGATGAACCTGCTCAGGCTCCCCGTCAACTACCGCCACTTCGAGGACGACGAGCGGCCGTTCGAAATCAAGGAGGAAGGCTTCAGGCACCTGGACCGGGTGGTGGAGTTGTGCGCCGCGCAGGGTATCTACACGATCATCGATCTTCACGCGCTGCCCGGCTACCAGAACCAGCACTGGCACTCGGACAACCCGACGCACAAGGCACTCCTCTGGCGCCACAAACACTTCCAGGACAGGACCGTCAACCTCTGGGAGCACATAGCCGCGCGCTATAAAGGGAACCCCTGGGTTGCCGGATACAACCCTATCAACGAGCCAGCTGACCCGACGGAAGAACTGCTGATGCCGTTCTATAGGCGTCTGTACGAGGCCATCCGGGCCGTGGATCCCGAACACCTGATCTTCCTGGAGGGCAACCGCTACTCCGTTGATTTCCACATGTTCGGGGAGCCCTGGGAAGACGTCGTCTACACCAACCACGACTACGCCCTGCCCGGCTTCGTGGACGGCGGTCCCTACCCCGGTACCTCGCGCGGCGAGTACGTGGACAAGCAGGTGCTCGAGGAGACATTCCTCAAGCGCAGCGAGTACATGCTGCAACATGACGTACCGGCGTGGGTCGGCGAGTTCGGGCCGGTGTACCCGCCGGACGACCCAGGCTCGCACACCATGCGGCGCGAGCTACTGTGGGATCAGCTTGAGATCTACGCCCGCCACGGCGCCAACTGGGCTATCTGGACTTATAAGGACATCGGACTGCAGGGGGTCGTCTACGCCGCACCGGACTCTCCCTGGGTCGAGCGAATTAGGCCCATCATCGAGAAAAAGGCGAGGCTAGGGATCGACGCCTGGGGCGGCACGGACGCCAAGATCAGGCACGTCATGGAGCCGCTGGAGAAACTCTTCGCCGAGGAATACCCGCATCACGACCCTTTCCCATTCGGGATCCAGCGGGAAATAGAGCTGCTCGTGCGCAACATCCTGCTTGCCGAGCCGATGCTGAAGGAGTACGGCGATCTCTTCTGCGACATGGACGAGGCACAGATAGACGAGATGATGCGCTCTTTCCGCTTCGAGAACTGTGTAAGACGAGAGGAGCTCGCCTCCATCCTTGCCGAGCAAGCCGTCCACAGCGGAGCGCAGGGCTGGCGAGGAGCGGGGAAGAGCACGCTTTCCAAACCCGCCTGGGTAGCACGTTTCGTACCCCCGCCAACGAACACGACGACTAGAGGAGAACGACACAGTGAACTTCCCTGAGGATTTCTTATGGGGTACGGCGACGGCGGCCTACCAGGTCGAGGGGGCCGTGGGCGAGGACGGGCGTGGTAGATCCATCTGGGACACCTTCTCCCACACCCCGGGTAAAGTCCTGCACGGCGACACCGGCGACATCGCCTGCGACCAGTATCACCGCCTCGACGACGACCTCGACCTGATGGCCGAGCTCGGGATCCAGGCCTACCGATTCTCCGTCGCCTGGCCGCGCATCCAGCCGGAGGGGAGCGGTCCCGCGAACCGGCTGGGCCTTGACTACTACCGGCGGCTCGTCGACGGCTTGAGAGAGCGATCCATCGAGCCGATGCTCACGCTCTACCACTGGGACCTGCCGCAGACCCTCGAGGACGCCGGCGGCTGGACGAACCGTGACACCAGCGACCGGTTCGCCGAGTACACGGGGATCGTGTACGAGGCCCTCTCGGACTCGGTCGGGTTCTGGATCACCCTGAACGAGCCGTGGGTCGTGGCCTGGATGGGTCACGGCTACGGTCTTCACGCCCCCGGTAAGACGGACGCCGGGGCCGCCCTCGCCACCACGCACCACCTCCTCCTGGGCCACGGCCTGGCTATGGAGAGGATGCGGTCCGCCAGGGACGGAAACCGGCTCGGCGTGACACTGAACCTCCACCCAGCCCACCCGTCGAGGGACCGCGAAGCCGACACGAAGGCCGCGCGCCGGGTTGACGGACAGGCCAACCGCCTCTACCTCGATCCGCTGTTCCGCGGCGAGTACCCAGAGGATGTACTCTCGCACTACCAGGGGCGCGGCGCGGATCTCTCCTTCGTCCGCGAGGGCGATCTCGGGAAGATCTCTGTTCCTCTGGACTTCCTCGGCGTCAACTACTACTTCCGCAACACCGTTAGGGACGCCCCGGAAGGTGGACCGCCCAACGTGCCCTTCGCTGACCTGGACGCCCGTCCCATCGTGCCGCACGCGGCGGAGAAGACCGCGATGGGCTGGCCCGTCGAACCGGAAGGGTTGACGGAGATACTGGTGCGTATCAAGGAGGAGTACGCTGACGTGCCCATCTACGTTACCGAGAATGGCCGGGCCGTCCACGATTACGTCGACCCGGAGGGTGGGGTGGACGACGAGGAGCGGGTCGGCTACCTGGACGCCCACTTCCGGGCCGCGCACGAGGCGATGGAGCGCGGGGTTGACCTGCGGGGTTACATGGTGTGGTCTTTCCTGGACAACTTCGAGTGGGCCGAGGGGTACTCGAAGCGGTTCGGGATCGTGTTCGTGGACTACGGCACGCAGCGGCGCGTCCTCAAATCCAGCGCGCGCTGGTACTCTGAGGTTATCCGGCGCAACGGGCTAGAGTAGGAACTAATTACTGAAGGGGGCACAGCCATGCGGTACAGAAACCTCGGGGAGACGGGGATGCGGGTCTCGGAGATCAGCCTCGGGACCTGGGCGTTCGGGGGCGATTGGGGGACGGTCGGCGAGGACGACGCCTACGCCGCACTGAACCGCGCGGTAGAGCTCGGCGTCAACTTTCTGGACACGGCGGATGTGTACGGCGACGGGCGCAGCGAGAGGCTCATTGGCAGGCTGCTCAAGGACCGCCCCAACGACGAGATCCTGGTAGCCACCAAGGCCGGACGTCGCCTCGACCCACACACCTCCGAGGGCTACGACCACAAGAACCTATCCGCTTTCGTCGAGCGAAGCCTGGACAACCTCGGTGTCGAGGCCCTCGACCTGCTGCAACTGCACTGCCCGCCGTCGGAGACGTACCGCCGGGACTCTACCTTCGAGGCGCTTGATCGCTTGAAGGAGGCCGGAAAACTCAAGAACTACGGCGTGAGCGTGGAGAAGGTCGAGGAGGTGCGGGTGGCCCTGGATTATCCGGGCGTCGCGACCGTCCAGATCATCTTCAACATCTTCCGTCAGAAGCCGGGCGAGAAGTTCTTCCCGCTCGCCGAGGAGCGGGGCGTCGGCATCCTCGCCCGCGTTCCGCTCGCCAGCGGCCTCCTCTCGGGCAAGATGAGCGCCGATCGCGCCTTCTCAGAGGACGACCACCGTAACTTCAACCGCGACGGCGAGGCCTTCGACCGGGGCGAGACCTTCTCCGGGGTGGACTTCGAGACCGGTCTCGAAGCCGTCGAGGAGCTAAAAGTGCTCGTGCCCGAAGGCAACACGCTGGCGCAGTTCGCGCTGCGTTGGATCCTGATGCACCCGGCCGTCTCCTGCGCCATCCCCGGCGGCAAGAACCCGTCCCAGGTCGAGGACAACGTGGCCGCGGTCGAGATTCCCCCGCTCGACGAGGGGACGATGGAGCGCGTGAAGGAGATCTACGATGGCTCCATTCGCCCGCAGGTCCACCACCTCTGGTAGCCGGCGGCGGTCCGCTCCGTAGGCTCTAACACAGCAATCTTCCCGCGTCACTGGTAGAAAGTCTCGATGCCGCGGAGTAGCGGCTTTTTGGTACATCGGAAGAAAGCGGGGTCATGGGCGGTAGGGCTGCGAAGAGAATGAAGCTGACCGGACCGAGGGGGATGAGCCGACGGGACTTCTTGAGGCTCGGGGGAGCCGGGCTCGCCGGGTCCGCCCTGCTGGGCACCGGGGCGCTGGTCGGGTGCGGCGACGGGTCCCGCGGTGGCGCCCTCACCGTGGCTTCGTGGGATGTGGCGAGCGATGCCTTGAAGGCTACGATCCCGCTGTTCAAGAAGAAGCGACCGGGCACGGACGTGCAGATGCAGGCCATAACCATCGACTACCAGCAGCTGATACCGCGCCTTCAGGCCGGCAGCGGGGCGCCCGACGTGTTTTCCCTCGCGCAGCAGGACTTCCAGAACTTCCTGATGCGCTTCCCGGGCGAGTTCGTGGACGTGACCGACAGGATGGAGGGGTACACGAGCCAGTTCGCCGAGGCACCGCTCTCGCACGCCCGCAAGGACGGCAAGCTCTTCGCGGTGCCGTGGGACATGGGCCCGGTGGGCCTCTGGTACCGCAAGGACCTCTTCGAGAAGGCAGGGGTAGCCCCCGACGACGTGACGACCTACGACGGGTTTATCGAGGCCGGCAAAGAGCTCGAGCGGAAGGTCGGCGGGGGTGCTAAGATGACCGCGTTCGACGCCTCGGGCGGCGGTACCAACCCGTCCCACTACCACATCCTTCTCAACCAGCAGGACGGTTCGTTCTACGGCTCTGGCGGCAAGATCGACTTCACCAACGAGAAGAGCTACAGGGCGATGGGGGTGCTCGACCGCTTCGTTACCGAGGAGATCGCTGTAGACACCCCAACCTACGACGAGATTAGCCGAGCCATCTCCAACGGTGACACCGCTACCGACATGGGCGCCGCGTGGGACGTCGGCCTCATCAAGTCGGCGGGCGGCAAGGCTCAGAAAGGCAAGTGGGACGTGATGCCTCTGCCGGCGTTCGCCTCCGGCGGTCCGCGTGAGGCGACGCTGAGCGGCTCCGTCCTCGTAATCTCCTCGCAATCTCAGAACGTGGACGCTGCCTGGGACTTTATAGAGCAGGCGCTCCTCACGAAGGAGGGGCAGAGCGAGTCGTGGGCGCAGGGGCTCTTCCCCTCGTGGGAGCCGTACTGGGAGACTGCGGCCTTCAACGAACCCGACCCGTTTTTCGGGTTCGCCGTGGCGCCCAAGTTCGCCGACATAGCACGCAAAGTCCCCGCGCTGGACTACGGGCCGCACTTCTTGGACTTTCAGAAGCCCCTGATGGACGCCTACGCGGCCGTGCTCACGGGCGACACCGCGCCGCAAGAGGCCTTCGCCCAGGCAGAGGAGCGGGCCGCCTCGGCGTCCGGCCTCAGAGTCGCATAGGGGAGGCTTGACGGTAGCGCCCAAGAAGGGGTCGCGGTCGGGGTGGTCAACCGTGGCCCCTTACCTGTTCGTGGCGCCGTTTTTCCTGCTGTTCGCGGGGTTCATTCTTTACCCTATCGTGTACTCGGCGGCGCTGAGCTTCGGCCAGTTCAGCGGGGGCGGGATCTCCTTGGTGGGCCTTGACAACTATCGCAGGTTGCTCTCTGACGGGCTCTTTCTCAAGTCGCTGCTGAACACCGGGCTCATCCTGGTTGTGCAAGTGCCGCTCATGATAGGGCTGGCCACCGTGATCGCCTCGATCATCGACTCAGACGTCTTGGGCCGCAGGCGGAAGGCCGCCTTCAGGCTAGCCTTTTTCTTGCCGGTCGCGATAGACCTGGTCACCTACTCCGTGGTCTTCTCCTTAATCTTCTCGGAGCGCTACGGCATCGTGAACCAGGCGCTGGGGTTGTTGGGGCTAGACGGGATACCGTGGCGCTCTGACCCCTTCTGGGCGCGGGTCCTCATAATCCTCGCGGTGACGTGGCGGTGGACTGGCTACAACGCCGTGATACTGCTCTCTGGTCTTCAGAACATCCCGAAGGACCTCTACGACGCGGCGAGCGTCGACGGCGCGGGGAGCGTCGTGCGGTTCTTGAGGATCACGGTCCCCCTCCTGCGGCCCGTGATCCTTTTCTGCACCGTTCTCGCCACGATAGGCACGCTGCAGCTCTTTACCGAGCCTTACATCCTCACGGGTGGTGGGCCCAACAACGCCACCCTGACGAGCTTCTTCTACATCTACGACACCGGCTTCGCCCGCTTCGACTTCGGCCTGGCCGCCGCGGGCACCTACGTGCTCTCAGGGATCGTCGCCCTCATGTCATACGCCCAGATCAAACTGGCACGCTGGGGAGAGGTTTAGGATGAGGGCCTCGCGCAGGATGAGCGAGCCGATACGGCTCCTGATGTACGTCTTTCTCGGGGTAGGCGCCCTCGTAACGCTCTACCCGTTCTACTGGACCTTCACGGCTGCGACGCTCACAGAGTCGGAGATCTTCAAAAGCCCGCCGCGCCTCCTGCCGGGCACCCATTTTTTCTCCAACCTTGAGAGCCTGGCGCAGTCGGCGCCGTTTTTGCGGGCGCTCCTCAACAGCGTCTTCGTGGCGGGTGTAGCGACGGTGAGCACGGTCTTTCTCTCGGCGCTCGCGGGGTACGCGTTCGCCAAGTTCCGTTTTAGGGGTCGCGGGCTCATGTTCGCGGTCGTGTTGGGCACGCTGATGCTACCGACGGAGATCATGATCGTGCCGCTCTTTATCATCATGCTGCAGCTCGGGTGGGTGGACAGCTACGCGGCCCTGATCGTGCCCTACCTCGTTACCGGCTTCGGCGTCTTCTTGATGCGCCAGCAGATGACGGGCTTCCCGAACGACCTCATAGACGCCGCCCGCATAGACGGCAACGGCGAGCTCGGCGTGTTTTTCCGGGTGGTGTTGCCGAACATGAAGGCCGCGTGCGCCGCCCTCGGTATCGTCACGTTCATGAGCCAGTGGGGCAACTTTCTGTGGCCGCTGGTCGTGATAAGCACGCCCGAGAAGTTCACCTACCCCCTGATGCTCGCGAGCCTGGTGCGCCAGGGCGGCGCGGTGGAGTACGGGCCGGTGATGGTCGCGGCCGTGATCGGGCTGATCCCCCTCGCCCTGCTTTTCTTTTTCTTCCAGAGGTACATCGTCTCCGGGGTCTTCGGCGGCTCCCTGAAAGAGTAAACCCGGTGCCGCCGCAACCAGTTCCCCCGTTCGAACCGCCGCACCGCTCCTTGCGCGAACCGGCCGCGGTGGCTGCCTACCGCCGGGCGCTTCCCGAGGGGGAGGTTCTAGCCTACCCCCTCGACCCGCTCGACCATCTCGGCCTGCCAGTCTGGTCGGCGGAGCTCTTCGCGGCACGCGGCACCGCCCACCACGGGGTTGGCTACGGCGAGAGCGACGGGCGGGCTCTCATCGGGGCCTTCGGCGAACTCTCCGAAACCCTCTTCGCCGGAGACGCCATGAAGGGTCTCGAACCGAGACGCGCCTCCTACCGGGATCTCCTCTCCGAGGTCGGCCAAGAAGGGGTGGTGGACCCGCTCACCGTCTGCCTGCCTGCTGGCAGCGGATACACGCCGCACAAACCCCTACGGTGGGCCGAGGCGCGGCGTTGGGCAACGAGAGATGTCGTCTACGTACCGGTAGAGCTCGCCGCCGCATCGCCGGTCGACCTCGGGCAAGAAGGCGAATGGCTCGTCTTGCCGGTCACCAACGGGCTGGGGGCGGGGCCTACTCTAGAACATGCGATGTCCCACGGCCTCCTCGAGCTCGTGCAGCGCGACGGCAACAGCGCTACTTATCGCGCCCTCGACCTCGGCGTCAGCGTCGGGCTCGACGAAGTCCAGAACGTCGCGACGAGGACCCTCCTGGAAAGGCTCGACCGCGAGGGCATCGAGGTCACCGTCAAGCTCGCCGCGACCGACTTCGGCATCGCGAACGTCTACGTCGTCGGCGTCGAACGCGACCCCGAGAGGACCCCGCACCCGCTCGCGCTCACCGCCTGCGGCGAGGCCGCCGACCCAGACCGCGAGAAGGCCCTGAGCAAGGCGCTCATGGAGTTTTGTGCGGGCCGGGCGCGCAAACCCTTCGACAATGGCCCCCTCTCCCGCATGACCGCGGTGGCGCCGGGCACCTATGTTGGCCGCGCCATCCGGGCGGCCACGCTGGAGTTCGAGGAAGAGCGGGCTCTAAGTGAGGCGCTGAATTGGCTCCGCCTCGACGCCCAAGAGATGCGTGCCCTGCTCGAAGACCCCGTGCTCGCCGCACGCTCCGAGGTGCAGTTCTCGTCCTTGCCGACGACGCCGGAAGAGACAGCAGACGCGGAGGACCTGGCCGACCTCGTCGCCGGCCGGCTCCGCGGGGAGGGGCTCGACCCCTTGTTCGTCGACCTCTCCCCGCCGGGCGGGGAGGTGCGCGTGGTCAAGGCAATCGTGCCCGGGCTTGAGGTGGAGACGGCGAGTTACGCTAGGATCGGGGCCCGCAACCTCCGGCGACTACTTCGCCGCGGCGACGCCCTGGCCGGGACAGAAGACCCGCCTCCGGGAGCCAGACCGATACTCTTGCCGGAGGGGGAGCGCGAGCGGTTCGGCCCGGAACCCTGGCTCGACGTTGCGGCCATCGATCGGACGGTCGGACGCCTCTACCCACTCTACCGAGAACCCTCCCGCCACCTCGCCGCGCTCGTCGCCGACGGCGTGCTCTAGGCCGGCTCGCTTGGCGGGACCGCGAAGATTCAGGATCCGCGGCGGATACACCGCCGCGAGAGTCGCAGGGACCCACTGGCTGAAGGGAGTCGCAACGGGTCGTCGCAGCGGGTCGCCGCAGCGGCTGACCCTGGAGGCCTCGCACAGGCAAAGTGTCTGATGGACAGAGAGCGGCACGAAGGGCAAACCGCCGGGCCGACACAGTTTCAGGTGCTGGCGACGCAGGGCGTACCCACCTTTCTGCTGCTCGAAGGCGCTACGGACGGTGGTAGTCGCACGAGACCGGATACCGATGGGGAGAGGCTTGGGGCGCTGGCCGAGGACATCGAAGGCCGCCTCCCCCCGCTCGAACGCCGTCCATGGCCCGGCGGCGTCGCCGTGACCCTCGCAACGCTCGCGGAAGAACACTTCTTCCCGCAGGCAGCGCCCGCCGCGGGCGTGCGGGCTTCGGGCGCGGAGCTCTACCGGGCGTTCGCTGAGGGCCGGTACGTGCGGGCCGTGAACTTTCACGCGACGCCCCGACGGCTCGCTGGCCGCGTGGAGGAGCAGCTTTCGCGGCTCGCGGATGAATTCGTGCCGGTCTCCTGGGACGACCTGGCGAGGCTCGTGCAAGGGGACGGGTGGCCGCACGAGAGGCCGGGCGTCATGCTCAACTTTTTCGACGGGTTCCGCGACAACTTCGAGGTGGTGGTCCCGATCCTCGATCGACTCGGCCTGATCGGCTGGTTCTTCGTTGTCTCGGGCTGGGTGGAGACCCCGCCGAAAGACCAACGCTCCTTCGCCGGGCGCCACATCATCGACCTGCCGTACGACGAACGGGACCTGCCCGCCGACGGCCGGCTCGCCTTCTCATCCGGTGAGATTCGCGCCCTCGTCGAGGGCGGGCACGTGGTCGCCTCCCACACGCGCACACACTCAACGGCCTCCCCCGAGTTCGCCCCGGACCTCTCCTCAGATGCGCTCGGCCGAGAAGCCGCGGGCTCTAGACGAGAACTGGAGCGCCACACCGGGGCGCCGGTTCGCGCCCTCGCGTGGCGGGAAGGAACGCCGCTCGGGGTCAGTGCCCGTGCCGACGAGGCGCTCCAGAGCGCCGGCTACGACCTCTTGTTCGCCAACCACGCCATTCAGTGGATACTGTGAGAGCAGAATAGACCCCATGTGACGCTCCTTTGGCGGCCTACCGCTTGTTGTCGGGCCGCAACAAGAATGCGATGATCTTTCGCGACCGGGCACCAGACCTGGTCCCGAAGGCTTCGTCCCGAAAGACGGGTTGCTGTATATTCCCCGTTCAGCGTTCGCGCCGTTTGAGGGGAGGAGACCCGTGAGCACCTTACCGCGACCTGAGTACCCGCGCCCGCAGTTTCGCCGCGAGAGCTGGACCAACCTCAACGGCGACTGGCGTTTCGCCTTCGACGATGAGGACGCCGGGTTGGCGGAGTGCTGGCAGAACGTCGCCGCGAGGGACCTCGAGACGGGGGGGTCGCCTTTCGACCGGACGATCAACGTGCCCTTCTCCTACCAGGCGAAGCTCTCGGGCATCGGCGACCCGACCTTCCACGACGTCGTATGGTACGCCCGCACGTTTGAGTATCCCCCCTCGACCGAAGAGCGCCTGCTGTTGCACTTCGGCGCCGTGGACTACCGGGCGACCGTCTGGGTCAACGGCGTGCACGTGGCCTCGCATGAGGGAGGACACACGCCATTCTCGGCGGGCGTCTCGCACGCCCTGCTCGACGGGAAGAACGTGGTGGTGGTTCGGGCCGAGGACCCCTCAAGGGACATGACGATACCCCGCGGCAAGCAGTACTGGAAGGAGGAATCGGAGGGCATCTTCTACACCCGGACCACCGGGATCTGGCAGACCGTCTGGTTGGAGCCTGTGGGGCGGCGGCGCATAGACTCCTTGCGGCTGACCCCGGACGTGGACGCGGCCGCGCTCGACGCCGAGGTCGGCGTCGAGGGGTTCGAGCC
>DASQVA010000315.1:0-5354 GCA_035641035.1 Rubrobacter sp.
AGGCAGGGAAAGGATAACCCTTTAGATTTGCGGTATTTGCAACCTCCTGCAAACCCCTGCAACCCCTGACCGATCACTCGTAAAGAGATGAGGTCAGAGGTTCGAGTCCGCTCGTCGGCTCCTGATTTTCGCTGAAATTGGAGAACCACATCAAGCAGAGTTCGGAGGATCGCCTTCTCCGGCCATTGACGACAGTTGTGACGACAACCCAGTTTGGATAACGGTGAACAGTGGTGCTCATGTACGATGCACGACCCGGTTATCCATGCCGATTTCTGTGCAGTCAGGAACAGCGGTGAACGCGCCCTACCTAACTGAAAATCATGGTGTCCCCGGTTCGAATCCAGCCCCGCCACTCTAGAAAGTCCTGCAAATAGCGGGAAAATATAGAGATTCGACGGAGCTGCCGAAGCCCCTGTACTGAGACGTGTCAACAGCCGGCTCAAGAAAGGGCCTCTTCAAGCGCAGCTGTGGGGCGAGTTGCATGCCTTCTGTGGCGTGGGTGTAGATGGCGAGGGTCTTTCTGATATCGCAGTGCCCTAGCATCTTCTGAGCGGTTGAGGGGTGAACGCCTTTGACAGCTGAGCGTAGTGGCGAACGTGTGCCTCAGAGAATGAATCGTGAAACCCTCACCGGCAAGTCTGACTCTCTCCAGTAGCGGCTTAACGTCGCGGCGCTATATATCCGCACAAGCAAGAAGGACCAGAACCCAGAGATGCAGCGCCGAGACCTGCTGGCCTTAGGCTGCGCGAGGTTCTTCGAGGAGTAGATAAACTTGCGCAAGGAGGACCGGCTCGATTTGAGGGCACAGCGATCGACTGCTGTCATGAGGGCGACGAGCTGGTGTGTAACCTGGACAGGTTCGGGCGCGCACTGCGCGAGCTCATTGTCTTGGTGAACGAGCTGCGCGAACGGGCGGGGAGTTCGTCTTCCTCAGGGAGAGCATCAACACGACGACGCCGGTAGGAAAGCTCGTGTTCCACGTCTTCGGGGCGGCGCTCGAGAGGGACCTGATCCTGGAGAGGACGATGGTGGGGCTGGAGGCTGCCATGGCGCGGCAGGAAGGACGGACGCCAGCCTGTGATGGGAGAAGGGAAGATCGCACTGGTCTACAAGCTCATGCGTGACAGGGAGACACCCGTGTCCGCGGTGTGCGCGACTGTTGGCGTCTACAGGGCGACGCTCTACCGCTACGTGGAGTCCGATGGCACGCCGCGGATTCGAAATCAGGGGTAGAATCGAAAACCGGAAGGCGAGGTGAGCAAGGCGTTGGATCTGCTAGTTTCGACCAAACTACGCCCGTCGCAGTCCCGTCCCAAGCTAGTCGCGCGTCCCCGCCTGACAGAGAAGCTGGACCCGGAGGCGGGACGCAGGCTGACGCTCGTCTCGGCGCCTGCGGGCTTCGGCAAGACCACGCTGGTCGGCGAGTGGGCGGAAGAGCGGGCAGCCGGGGGACATCCTGTCGCCTGGCTCTCCCTGGACGGAGGAGACAATGACCCGGTCAGGTTCCTGTCTTACCTCGTCGCCTCGCTGCGAGCCCTCGATGAGGGGTTTGGGGAGGTCGTCCTGGCCACGCTGCGCGCGCCCGAGCCCCCGCGCATCGAAGCCCTGACGGGGATCCTCCTCAACGAGATTTCCGCACCGCCGGGCGAGCTCGACCTCGTCCTCGATGACTACCACCTTATCAACTCCGAAGACGTCCATCGGGCAGTCTCCTTCCTGCTGGAACACTTGCCGGAGGGTGCGCACCTCGTCGTCTCCAGTCGCGTAGACCCGCCCTTGTCCCTCGCCAGGCTGCGCGCAAGGGGCCAGATGGCGGAGCTCGGAGCGGCCGAGCTGGCCTTCACCCGGGAGGAGGCCGGGACCTTCCTGAAGGAAGTAATGGGGCTGGACCCGTCGGCAGAGGACGTCTCGAAACTGGAAGGGCGCACAGAAGGCTGGATCGCGGGTCTTCAGCTGGCGGCGCTCTCGATGCGCGACCGCGAGGACGTCTCGGGTTTCATCGAGGCGTTCTCCGGCAGCCATCGAGACGTGCTGGACTTCTTGGCCGGGGAGGTCCTCGGACGCCAGCCCGAGCTCGTAGGGGATTTCCTGCTGAAGACCTCCATCCTCGAAAGCCTCGTCGGTCCGCTGTGCGACGTGCTTACCGGACGATCCAACGGGCAGACTATGCTGGAGAGGTTGGAGAGGGAGAACCTATTCGTCGTGGCTTTGGACGACGAGCGGAGGTGGTACCGTTACCATCACCTCTTCGCCGACTTCCTGCGTGGCCGCCTCGAGCGCGAAAATCCGGGGCTTGCTGGAGAGCTGCACCTGCGTGCCTCGGCCTGGTACGAGGAAGACGGATTGATCTCCGAGGCGATAGGCCACGCCTTCTCCGCCTTCGACCACGAGCGGGCGGCGCGCCTCATCGAGCAGGGCATCCCGGCCGCCCTGCGCCGCGGCGAGTTCCCGACCGTGCTCCGCTGGCTGGAGGCGTTGCCGACGGAAGCGAAGCGCTTCCGGCCCCGGCTGCTCCCCAGGCACGCCGTGGCCCTCACGCTCACCGGCCGTCCCGACGACGTCGAGCCGCTGCTGGAAGAGGCCGAACAGCTAGCGGAGACCACCGCGAAGCAAGACCGCCGGTTCCTGCTGGGATACGCCGCAGCCGTCCGGTCCTGGCACGCCAGGCTTAGGGGGGACGCGCCGAGGGCGGTCGAGCACGCCCGGCGCGCTCTCTCTCTGCTGCCTGACGAGGACCTGGACCAGCGCAGCTTCGCGGCCTCCAGCCTGGGCTTCGCGCTCAGGATCACCGGGGAACTGACTGCGGCCGACGAAGCCCTCGAGGAGGCCTTGGAGATAGCCCGGGCTGCCGACCACTCTTACGGGACGCTCTCGACCATGGTCTGGCGGGCGAGAGTGCAGATGGAGCTGGGTCATCTACGGGAGGCAGAGGACTCTTTCGGGCGCGCGCTGCGTTTCGTGGCCGAGCGGGGCGTCGGGCTGCTGCCCGCTGCGGGAATCGCCCACATAGGGATGGGTGCGCTTCTCTACGAGCGCGACGAGCTGGACGAGGCCGAGCGCGAGCTGGAGGAGGGCGTAAGGCTGGCCGAACGGGCGAGGGAGGTCGGCAACCTGGTCTGGGGGTACGTCACGCTCTCCCGGACGCGTCTGGCGCAAGGTGACGAAGAGGGTGCCCTGGAGATGGGCCGCGAAGCGGAGCGGGTCGCGCGCGGCTCGGACGCCGATCTTCAGATCGCCATCGCCTTAGCCTGGATGACGAGGCTTAGTCTCGCGCGCGGGAATGTCGCGCAAGCTTCCTCCCTCGAGCAAGGCCGCGCCGCGGGTGCGGACGGCGGCGCCGGAAACGCGGGCGCCGCCCGGTTTGCGCACCTTCTGACCTCAGCGCGGCTGCTGCGTGCCCAGGGACGGCACCGCGAAGCGCTCGGGCTGCTGGAGGAGCCGCGCGAGGAGGCCGAGGCTTCCGGGCGAACGGGCGACCTCATAGAGGTTATTACGCTCCAGGCACTGGCTTTGTGGGAAGGAAGTGAAGGGGAGCGGGCAGTAGGCACCCTGGCGAAGGCCATGGTACTGGCCGAACCGGAGGGCTACGTCCGTACCATTGTAGACGAGGGGCCGCCGATGGCCGAAATCCTCTCCGGGATGCTCCAGGCCACC
Source organism: Rubrobacter sp. (assembly GCA_035641035.1). Taxonomy (GTDB): domain Bacteria; phylum Actinomycetota; class Rubrobacteria; order Rubrobacterales; family Rubrobacteraceae; genus Rubrobacter_D. Next base: position 3,658 of record DASQVA010000315.1, read on the forward strand.
AACAGAGGAAGCCTCGATCCGCCCGTCCCGGCGCGCTACCTCAGGAAACTCCTGGTCGTGCTGGAGCGGGACTCTGCACACACGGCGTCGCCGGTTGGGGGGCTACCAGAACGCTTGAGCGGGCGCGAGCACGAGATACTCCAGCTCGTAGCCGCGGGCAAGTCCAACCGCCGGATTGCCGCCGAGCTCTTCGTCAGTGTGGGTACCGTCAAGACTCACCTCAACAACCTCTACCGCAAGTTGGGGGTGCGCAGCCGCACGCAGGCGGTCGCGCGGGCCAGGGACCTGAAACTGATCTAGCAGCCGGTCGTTAGGGGTCCGACGCGTCCATCCCAGCGCTTCTTCGGGCGGGCGTGCAGCGTCGGAGCGGTCCTCGTCGCGTCCAGCTCCAGTTGCGGCGCCTTTGTCGACCGATAGTGGCTGGGGATCAGGAGAATACGGCGAAGATTTCTACCTCCCGGTTCTAACTTTCGGGGGATGTCCCTTCACCCGGTCGAGTAATACTATCGGAGGCAATCCGATGGAAGGAGAACGGACGTGTTGCCCGAATACGAGATAGCAGGGACCTACGGGGCGAGGACCTCGGCGCGGCTACCGGGGTTGCGTCCGCGCCGCCTGACCCACCAACCGACGAAGGAGGACCCGATAGGTGAAGTGTACCTGAGCTTCTCGATGTCCCTGGACGGCTACGTCGCAGGACCCGCCGGCGACGGCGAGGCGCCCGAGGGCGTGACGCACTTGCGATTCCGAATCCGCCGATGAGCGCGGCCACAAGGAGGGCCGACTGGGACGCGTTGCAAAGCGCGATCTCGGGCGAGGTTGTCCTTCCCGAATCGCCCAGATACGAGGCGGCCCGCAAGCCCGCCATCGCCCGATTCCACGATGCGCGGCCACAAGCGATTGTGCTGTGCGAGACTGCCGAGGACGTCTCCCGTGCGATCCTGTTCGCGAGGCGATCCGGGCTCGAGACGGCACCACGAAGCGGCGGCCACTGCTTTGCCGGGCGTTCCTCGAAGGGAGAAGTCGTCCTCGACGTCTCCCCGATGCGCTCGGTGTCGGTCTCCGGCGGCGTCGCGACCGTCGGCGCGGGCGCCCGGCTCGGCGGGGTCTACGACGCGCTAGACGGGCACGGCCTCACCATCCCGGCCGGCTGCGGCCCCGACGTCGGCATCGCTGGTCTCACGCTCGGCGGTGGGCTCGGCATTCTCGGTCGCAAGTATGGGCTCACCTCCGATAGCCTGCTCGCGGCGCGGGTGGCATTGGCAAACGGCCGCATCGTCGAGTGCGATGAGCACAACGAACCGGACCTGTTCTGGGCGCTGCGCGGCGCGGGCGGCTGCAACTTCGGTGTCCTCACCTCCCTCGTCTTCAGGACCTTACCCGCGCCCGATGCCACCGCTTTTCACCTGATCTGGCCCGACACCCGCGCTTCTGAGGTCATAGAAGCCTGGCAGGGCTGGTCGCCCGCCGGGCCCGAGGAGCTCGCCGCCAGCCTGCTGCTGACCGCTTCGGGCGACCCCAAAGAGCCGCCCGGAGTCAACGTGTTCGGGGCCATAATCGGCACAGAGTCCGACAGCGAGGGTCTGCTAGAAGACCTCGTCGCCCGGGTCGGCGCTGACCCGCCGTCGGCGTCACTCGAACACGCGTCCTACCGGGAGACCAAGTGCTACCTCGCCGAGCACGGCCCTGGCGACGAC
>DASQVA010000316.1:0-2159 GCA_035641035.1 Rubrobacter sp.
AAGTTGTGGACAGGGTGTGGATAAAAGGCCGTCGGAGGCGCGGGTGAATGTTACAAAGTTGCTGCCCTAGGGGGGAGGGGGTCAGCGCTTGCTCTTTACGTGGGTGGTGAGCTCGTGGATCTGGTTGAAAGCGTCCCTGTCGCTGTTGATGAGCTTGGAGATCTTGGCCGTGGCGTGCATCACCGTGGAGTGGTCCCGGCCGCCGAAGGCTTTGCCGATCTTCGGCAGCGATTCGTCGGTGAGCTCGCGGGAGAGGTACATGGCTACCTGGCGTGGGTAGGCGAAGCCCTTCGTGCGGCTCTGGCCGACGAGGTCCGCCTTCGAGACGCCGAAGTACCGGCAGACCTCGTGCTGGATCAGCTCTATCGGGATCTCGCGGTAGGCCTGGTCCGGCAGGATGTCCTTGAGGACTTCCTCGGCCAGGGCCACGCTGACCCGACGCTCGTATAGTGAAGCGTAGGCGAGGATGCGGACGAGGGCCCCCTCCAGCTCGCGGATGTTCGTCGAGACCTTGGAGGCTATGAACGTGAGGACCTCGTCGTCCACCTCGAGGTGGTCCATGATGGCCTTTTTGCGCAGGATCGCGATCCTCGTCTCGAGGTCGGGCGGCTGGATGTCCGTGACTAGGCCCCACTCGAAGCGGCTTACGAGCCGGTTCTCGAGGGTCTGTATGTACTTCGGGTGCCGGTCTGAGGCTATGACGATCTGCTTGTTCTCTTCGTAGAGCGAGTTGAAGGTGTGGAAGAACGCCTCCTGGGTCTCCACCTTGTTCTCCAGGAACTGGATGTCGTCCACGAGCAGCACGTCTTGTTCCCGGTAGCGCTTCTGGAACTCCAGGGGCGAGTTGTCCCTCATCGAGTTGATGAAGTCGTTCGTGAACTGCTCACAGGTGACATACCGGATCCTGGCGCTCGGGTCCTGGTCCTCGACATAGTGCCCCACGGCCCGCAGGAGGTGCGTCTTGCCGAGCCCGACGCCCCCGTAGATAAAGAGCGGGTTGTAGACGACGCCGGGCGTCTCCGCGACGGCCAGGGTGGCGGCGTGGGCGAACCGGTTGCCCGCCCCGATCACGAACGTGTCGAAGGTGTACTTGGCCTTGAACGACCGCGGGGCGCGGGCGTTGAGGACGGACTCCGCCGCGTCCGCGGCGCCGTTGCCCGAGCTCACCGGGGCGCCGACGCTGACCACCAGCGAGCTGTCGCGGCCCATCACCGAGTCGAGAACATCCTCCAGTAGAGGACGGAAGCGGCTCTCTATGTACTCCTTGGCGAACGTGTTGGGGACCGAGATCTCCAACCGGTCGTCCCTGACGTCGACCGGGCGTATGCCCTCGAACCACACCCGGAGCGACGAGACGTCTATCTGCTCGGACGCCCGGTCCAGTACCTCGGCCCATACCTGATCTACGCGACCCGCCACGGCCTACTTGACCCAGGCGCTGACGATCGCCTCTACTACGTCCTTGCCGAGGGGAGAGATGAGCCGCTTGCCCGACTCGTGCGCCTGGACCAGCCCGTGCTCCTCGAGGACCGAGAGGTCCCGGTAGGCCGTGCTGACGCTGATCTCCAACAGCTCCGCGACGGTCGAGGGCCCGACCTCTCCGCACTCCAGGACGGTTATGAGCACCTTCTGCTGCCTCTCCGAGATGTTCATACGAGGCACGCCGTCGGGGTACCTGCGCGCCACCGGCCGCGGCGCCTGCGGCTCCTCCGGCTGCGCGGGCGTCTCCCCGCCGACAGAGATCGTGGCGACCGTGCCGCCTCCGATGTTGTCTTCGACGCTCAGGGAGCCCCCGGCCTTCTCCGCCGCTGACCGGGCCATGCCTAGGCCGGCCCCGACGCCCCGGATCTGCTCCAGCGCCGCGGACGAGGCCCCGCTGAAACCGAACTCCACAGCCCGCTCTTTGTTCTGTATGCCGGGGCCCCTGTCGGAGACGCGCACCACGTTGCCGCCCTCCAGAACGGAGACGATCACACCCCGGTATTCCGCGTGGATGAGGTTCTCAAGCACCTCCCGGACCGCCTCCTCGGGAACCTCGCCGCCGAGCTCTCGTGCCTTGCCGATCACGGATCTAGTGAACTTGGCCGTCGCGGAACGAGGGTCGGCCGCGGAGATCTCGGTGATCTCGGGGTCCGCCCCCGGAGGGTACACGACTATTC
>DASQVA010000317.1:0-2674 GCA_035641035.1 Rubrobacter sp.
TTCTGGGCTTGGTGGCGGTTGACGTAGCCGACTACCTTCTTCATGTGGTCGATGTCGTCGTAGTCGGACTTCTTCTTGTCGAGGATCCCAACTATCTTGCGGCCCGACTCGTGTCCCTTGGACTCACCTTCTCCCTGCCAACGAACTTCGACTCGTTGATCTCGAGCTACTTCTCGAGCTCCTTGTAGGTTGTGTTGACCACCTCGTCAAACTCCTCGATAACCTGTTCGTTGCTCCTGGCCACGTCTACCTCCTAGATTGTCCTAGACCTTCGTTAGCGCGTCGGGTTTATGAGCCGCCTCCTTGCTGCTCTTCTCGCTCTCGACGAAGTACCGGGGATCGTCCTCAGAGGCGTTCACCTTCCGTCCGCCGACCTGCGTGGACGAGGTGAGCTTACGCTTGACCTTGCCCCGAGTCTTGCCCTGCGGGGTATTCCACTCCGCGATGTCACCCTGCACGAATTGCTGGGTCATCATGGTCTCCTTTCTTGAGTACTTGAGAACTGTTAAGCGACCCTACCTCGGCTGCTGCGCGATCTTGCTTACTGGAATCCGGCGGAGCGGGCCCGGCTGTCGTAGAATTGTGTATCGAAAGATCGGACGGTTCGGGAGATACAGAGGAGGCTAGATGGCGACGGAGTACCTGCAGTTCGCCGGGGCGATGGTGCTTTTCCTGGCGATACTGGTAGGGTCTTACTGGTTCGTCTACGTGCCAGACCGCGGCGGTTCGTCCGAAGATGACGACCGCTAGGGGCGACTGGCTTGCGGGGAGCGTGAGGTAGCTTGCAGGTTTCGGCCAAGATTGACTACGCGCTGCGGGCGGCGGCCGAGCTGGCGCGGGCGGCTGCCGAGGAGACTGGACCCGTGAAGGGCGAAACCATCTCCGAGAGCCAAGGCATCCCGAAAAAGTTTATGGAAAACATCCTGCACGACCTTAAGCGCTCAGGGATAGTCAGGACCAGGCGGGGTGCATCGGGTGGCTACTGGCTCGCGTTGCCTGCGGAGGAGATCTCCCTGGCTGACATCATCCGGGCCGTCGAGGGGCCTCTGGCGAACGTGCGGGGTGAGTGGCCCGAGGCCGTAGAGTACTCGGGCGCGGCCGAGCACCTGCAGGAGGTCTGGATCGCGGTCCGCGCCAACCTGCGCGCCGTCCTCGAGTCCGTCACCCTGGCAGACCTCGTCGAAGGCGAGCTACCTACGCCTATCACCGAGCTCACCCGCGACCCTGAAGCCTGGGTGCATCACTAGGTAGCCTTGAGGGCTTCCGGGAGATAGGGAGGCCCCGCTTACTCCGGACGTTCACATCGCCTCGCGTCCCTACGCGGGCGAGGCAGACGTCCCGCCGATTCAGAATCTCTTGTCCGCGGCAACCTTGAGCGGCCTGCCCGGGCGTAGCGGCACCCAGACGCCGTTGTCCGGGTGATGTATCAGAACACCTACTTCGACCCAAGCCGTGAACTCCGTCTCTGGGATGACACTGGCGAGCTACTAGGCTTCAGCTGGCTCGAAGAGCCAGCCGGGGTGCTCATGCAGGTGCACCCGCGCCTGCGCGGATCCAGCGTCCTTGAAGATGAGATGCTCGACTGGGCAGCCCGCTAAATCCGCGTCGTGTACGGGGAGCGGGTGGGCAAAGAACTGTGGACGCGCGTCCCCGAGGACGAGTCGCTCTGCTCGGCGAGTTCCTCTTCAGCCGTGGCTTCGAGCGGGATCCGTACCACGCCCCAAGATGTTTCGGGAGGTAGGCGACCGGACACCGCAACCTAAACTGCCTGCGGGCTGCCCGCGGGTTGGACCGTGTGCGAGGTCGACGGCGAACGGGATTGGGGAGAACGCGTCGAGACCCACCGCGAGGTATGCACCCTTCGCGGGTCACGCTCACAGCCTAGCTTCGGCTGCGGGAGGCGCCCGTCTACGACCCACGGCTCGAGCGTGGGGGGTGGGGGAGGAAGGCCTTCTTCTCGGCGACGGGTGAGCGAGCTAGGCGGCTCATCGCGGGAAGGCTCTAGGATGGAGGGTCTGCAGACGAGCGGCTTTGCGCTGTTGACGCTTGGACTCGTGACCATGTCGGTCGTACTGAGCCTCTACGAGAGACTCGGCCTGGAGAGAGATCGTCGTCGCCGTGGTCCGCTCGTTCGTACAGCTTGCCGCGATAGGCTACGTTATAGCCTTATTTTTGGACTTGAAAGCATCGGGGCGGTTGCCCTCTTGCTCGTGGGGATGGTCCTCTTCGCCGCCTGGACTTCGGCGCGCCGGGCGGGAACGTGCCGAGGGCTTTTGGGGCCGCGACGGTTGCCGTGGGGGTGGCGGCGGTGGCGACGCTTGGATTGCTGCTCGTGCTCGGGGTGGTGCCAGCGACGGCGCGGTACCTTATCCCGCTTGGGGGGATGGTGATCGGCAACTCCTTGAACGCCGCCAGCCTGACGATGACCCGCATCCGCGACGACGGAAAAGCGCAGCGGCCCAAGGGCGAGGGCGGCCTCGACCTTGGGGCCACGAGCCGCCAGGCGGTTGCCCCTATCTTGAAGGCGGCCTCCCAGAGCGCCCTCATACCGCTCATAGACGCCACGAAGACTACCGGGATCATCTTACTGCCAGGCGCGATGGTCCGAATGACCATCGCCGGCGCCGACCTTTTGGGGGCCGTACGGCTCCAGATAGTCGTCCTCTACATGCTC
>DASQVA010000318.1:0-11829 GCA_035641035.1 Rubrobacter sp.
GACAACGGCATCTCTTGGATGTGGCTGTGCTTCTGGATAGGGATGGGGGTCATAGCCCTCGGCATCTTGATGTCTAGCCGCCTCAGCAGACTCGGTGTGTACACCGTTTCTGAGATGCTGCAGCACCGATACGGGGCAGCCTCGCGACTGATCAGCGCGATCATCATCGCCGCCTACGCCCTCATGATCGCCGTGACCTCCACCATCGCTATAGGCACCGTCTTCAACGTCGTGCTCCCCCTCTCGTCCAGCGTGGCGATACTGGTGGCCGGGAGTCTCGTCGTCGCCTACTCGGTAGCCGGCGGCATGTGGTCGATAACCCTCACGGACATCATCCAGTTCTGCATAATGACGGTTGGAATCTTCTTCTTGTTGCTTCCCCTCGCTATCTTTGCGGCCGGCGGCCTCTCCGGGATGCAGGAGGCCCTGCCCGCCTCCTACTTCGACCTCACGGCGATCGGGTGGCAGACCATCTTCACGTACTTCCTGCTGTTCTTCTTCGGGCTGATGATCGGGCAGGACATCTGGCAGCGGGTGTTCACCGCCCGCAGCCCCGAGATCGCCCGCTGGGGCAGCGTTGCGGCGGGCGTCTACTGCCTGCTCTACGGCCTCGCCGGCGCACTCGTCGGGACGGCGGCGAAGGTGCTCCTCCCTGATCTTCGCGTTCCAGACAACGCCTTCGCCGAGGTCGCGACCGAGGTCCTGCCGGCGGGGCTCTTGGGTCTCGTGCTGGCCGCGGCCCTCGCCGCCGTCATGTCCACCTCGAGCGCCGGGCTGCTCGCCGCCTCGACCCTCCTCGCCAACGACGTCTACGCACGCTTCGTCTCGGGCAGGGACCACGCCGGAGTAGGCGTTGACCGCCTTTTTACGCTCCTGGTCGGCGCGATTGTGCTGGTGATCTCGGTTCTGGTCAGCGATGTGATCGGGGCCCTGACCGTCGCCTACGATCTGCTGGTCGGGGCTATATTCGTCCCGGTGGTCGGCGCGCTGTTCTGGAGGCGCGCCACGGGCGCCGGCGCCCTCGCCTCTATCGTCGTCGGCGGCCTGACGGTGGTGGCGCTCATGGTCCGGGACGGCCTCCTGGCGAACAGCCCGATCTACGGCGGCCTCATCGCGAGCCTCGCTGCCTTCGTGGTAGCTAGTGTCCTCACGCCCCGCACCCCACGCGATACCATGTCGGCCTGGGAGCGTAGGGTGACCGGAACCGCGCAACAATCCTGATCCTTGGAGGAAGAGTGATCGAGACCGAGATGATGGACAAACTCTTCGTCGGCGGCGAGTGGTCTGACTCCGCGGCGTCGGGCAACACCTTCGACGTGATAAACCCCGCCAACGGCGAGGTTCTGGCAACGCTGCCCGACGGCGGTCGTGAGGAGATGCGGAAAGCCGTTGACGCAGCGGCAGCCGTCCAGCCCGAGTGGAGCGAGACCACCGCGGCCCACCGCGCGACCATCATGCGCGAGGCCGACCGCATAATGCACGAGAAGCAGGAGCACCTCGCGAGGGTCATGACCCTAGAGCAGGGCAAGCCCATAACCGAGTCACGCGGCGAGATCGTCTACGCCGCCTCCTTTGTAGAGTGGTTCGCCGAGGAGGCGCGCCGCGTCTACGGGCAGACGGTCCCGGCGAGCCTCCCTGGCAAGCGCATAATGGTGATCAAACGTCCCGTGGGGGTGACGGCTGCCATCACGCCGTGGAACTTCCCTGCGGCCATGATTACGCGCAAGCTCGGGCCCGCCCTCGCCGCCGGCTGCACCATGGTCATCAAGCCCTCGGAACTCACCCCGCTATCCGCCCTAGAGATGGCAAGGATCTTCGAGGAGGCCGGGCTGCCCCAAGGAGTCCTCTCCGTCGTCGCCGGGATGGATCCCGCGGCCATAACGTCGGCCATCATGGAGGACCGCCGCGTCCGCAAGCTCTCGTTCACCGGCTCGACGGAGGTAGGCAAGCTCCTGATGAAGCAGGCCGCCGATACCATGAAACGCCTCAGCCTAGAGCTCGGCGGCCACGCCCCCTTCGTCGTCTTCGAAGACGCGGACATCGACGCGGCGGTGGAGGGCGCTGTCGTCTCCAAGATGCGAAACATGGGCCAGACTTGCGTGTGCGCCAACCGCATCTTCGTGCAGAGACCAGTACTGGACGAGTTCTCCGAGAAGCTCACCGAGAGGCTCGCTGCGATGAAGGTGGGCGACGGCCTGGAAGAGGACGTTGAGGTAGGTCCCCTAATCGAGCCGAAGGCCATAGAGAAGGTCGAGCGCCACGTCGCGGACGCCAAAGAAAAGGGCGCGAAGGTCGCCCTCGGCGGCGAGAAGTCGAACGGGTCGAACGGCAAAGGCGGCAATTTTTTCGCCCCGACCGTGTTGCTCGACGCCGACGACACGATGCTCGTGGCCAAGGAGGAGACCTTCGGGCCGGTGGCCGCCATCATGCCCTTCGATACCGAGGAGGAGGCGATCCGTCGGGCCAACGACACCGTCTACGGGCTCGCCGCCTACTACTTCACTCGGGACGTGGGGCGCGTGATGCGTCTCGCCGAAAAGCTGGAGTACGGTATAGTCGGGGCGAACGACGGGCTGCCTTCCACGGCCCAGGCGCCCTTCGGGGGCCTCAAGGAGTCGGGCTTTGGACGCGAGGGCGGGCACGAGGGGATAGAGGAGTACCTCGACACCAAGTACATCTCACTTGGGGGTATCGTCTAAGAGGAGACCGCGAGTATACTGGAACGAGGTAGGTAGACAGGAAGAGGTGGCGAGGATGCTTGAGTCCACGAGGATCAAGACGGAGATACCAGGTCCGAAGAGCCGGGCGTTGATGGAGCGGCGGCACAACGCCGTCTCGTCGGGGATCGGTATTGCGACGCCGTTCTTCGCGCAGGAGGCGAAGAACGCGCTGCTGACCGACGTGGACGGCAACACGTTCATAGACTTCGGCGGCGGCATCGGCGTTTTGAACGTCGGGCACACGAACCCGCGGGTCGTCGAGGCGGTCAAGGAGCAGGCGGAGCGGTTTTTGCACACTTGCTTCTACGTCACCGAGTACGAGTCTTACATCGAGCTGGCCGAGAGGTTGAACGCGCTGGTGCCCGGCGACGGCGAGAAGCGGTCTTTCTTCGTGAACTCCGGGGCCGAGGCTGTGGAGAACGCGATCAAGATCGCGCGCGCCTACACAGGTCGGCCGGCGGTCATCGCTTTCGAGAACGCCTTCCACGGCCGCACGCTGCTGGCGATGACGCTCACGAGCAAGCCCGACCCGTACAAGAAGGGCTTCGGACCGTTCGCGCCCGAGATCTACCGGGTGCCAGCCCCTTACCCGTACCGCTGCCCCGTTGGCAGGGACTGCTCGGGAGGCTGCCAGGGCGATTGCTTTAGTGCCCTCGAGAAGGCCTTTGTAAGCTACGTGCATCCCGGGAGCGTCGCTGCGATCATCGTCGAGCCCGTCTCGGGGGAGGGAGGCTTCCTCCCGTTCCCTGACTCTTACCTGCGGCGCCTGCGGGAGCTGTGCGATGAGCACGGCATCGTGCTCATCATAGACGAGGTGCAGACCGGCTTCGGGCGGACGGGTAAGATGTTCGCCATCGAACACTCCGGGGTCGTGCCCGACCTCCTGATCACCGCCAAGAGCCTCGGCGGCGGGATGCCCATCGGTGGCGTGACCGGCAAGAAGGAGATCATGGACGCCCCCCACGTCGGGGGCCTCGGCACGACCTTCGGCGGCAACCCGCTCGCCTGCACCGCAGCACTCGCGGTGCTCGACTCCTTCGAGCAGGACGGCATACTCGAGCGGGCCAACGTCGTCGGAGAGCGCATTATGGGCGCCATGCACGACATCCAGGGCAAGCACCTCGACTTCGTCGGCGACGTGCGAGGTCGCGGCCCAATGGCGGCGATGGAGATCGTCCAGGACGCTGCTAGCCGGACGCCGGACAAGAAGCGGACCGGCGCGGTCGTCGAGGCCGCGCTACAAGAAGGCCTGCTGCTCCTGACCGCCGGCCAGTACGGCAACGTCATCCGCACCCTCGCCCCGCTCTCCATCACCGACGAGGAGCTCGACGAAGGGTTGGAGATCCTGGGTCGTGCCTTCGACACGGTCGCCTAGCGGCCGAAGCTCGACCACTAGAACGCTACGGGGCGCAGATCTGCGCCCCGTATTTCGTTGGGCGGCGAGACGGCGGATCAGCCGAGCACGTCGTCTACGGCCAGAGCTACGCCTGGTAGCGCGACGGACTAGACCGTTTCTCCGCACCCGCTTGAGGCTGCGGTACCCATCGCTTGACGCGTCGGTGTGGCACTCGACGTTCCCACCCGGCAGGTTCACGATCCAGACCTCCCTGATGCCCGCTCACGCGTAGAGTTGCAGCTTCACGTTGCGCGCTCGTAGGTGAGGGTGGTGTCGGAGACATCGGCCAGCGGCAGGACGTTTTCGGAACCAGGGAGCGAAAGCCTGTAGTCGCGCGGCTGGATCACCGTGAGGTCCGGTTGCGGTTCGTGTGCTCATCGAGCCTTACCGGGTTCTGAACACTAACGCTGGCTGAGTAGCCCACGCTCCCCACTAACAGCCTGGTCAGCCTATTGAAGCACGCGAAGCGCCTGGTGCAACTGGCGGCCGTCTCGCCTATCTAGCCCTCGATGCGCTCCACCCGGTCATGCTCGTGCAGGATCCCGGCCTCGCCCATATGGTGGTAGAGTCGTGAACGGTGAACCGCCGTCGGGTAGCCTGGTGCATCCTTGTCTCCACGGAAGGGACCTCCGGTGGCTAGCTCTTCTCATGCAGCAGTATCCTCGGACCGCGAGGCGCGTTCCTGTAATACCGCTCCCCTTCAACCTCCGTTCAACAGCTCCTCCAGGTAGCCCGTGTGGTACTCGCCGGAGCGGAAGGCGGCTTCTTCCAAGAGCCTGAGGTGGAGGGGAATCGTAGTCTTTATGCCTTCGAGGCGGTACTCGCGGAGGGCACGGCGGGCACGGCTGATGGCCTCCTCGCGGGTGAGCGCCCAGACTACGAGCTTGCCGACCATCGAGTCGTAGAACGGGGGGATCTTGTATCCCTGGTAGATCGCGGAGTCCACCCGGACGCCGGGGCCGCCAGGGACGTCGAGAAAGGAGACTTCGCCGGGCGAGGGCATGAAGTCCTGGTCCGGGTCCTCAGCGTTGATGCGGAACTCCATCGCGTGCCCGACCATCGGCACGTCTTCCTGCTTCAAACTTAAGGGTTCGCCCGCGGCTATCCGGATCTGCTCCTTCACCAGGTCAACGCCCGTGAGCATCTCCGTCACCGGGTGCTCGACCTGAATGCGCGTGTTCATCTCGATAAAGTAGAATTCGTCGCCTTCGACCAAGAACTCCACTGTCCCTGCGTTCGCGTACCCCGCCTCCTGGGCCAACCGAACCGCCGCCTGCGTCATTTTCTCGCGAACCTCGGGACTTATCCCGGGCGACGGGGCCTCCTCCAAGACCTTTTGGCGGCGGCGTTGCATCGAGCACTCGCGTTCGTAGAGGTGGATGACGTTGCCCTCATGGTCGCCCATAATTTGCACCTCGACGTGCCGCGGCGCGACGAGCAACTTCTCTAAATAGAGCGTCCCGTCCCCGAAGGCGGCCTCGGCCTCTCGTTTGGCGACCTGTACGGCCTTGCGAAGGCCCTCCTCATCCTCGGCCACCCGGATGCCCCGCCCTCCGCCGCCGGCCGCAGCTTTCACCATGATCGGGTAGCCGATCTCTCCGGCCGTCTTCGCAGCCTCCTCAGCTGAGGAGGCATCGTCCGAGCCCGGCACGACCGGCACCTCAGCCTCCCTAGCCAGCCTCCGCGCGGCGGACTTGTTGCCCATCCTCTCGATGGCCTCGGCCGAAGGCCCGATAAACGCGAGCCCGGCCTCCCGGCACGTCGCCGCGAAAGTGGCGTTCTCTGCCAGAAAGCCGTAGCCAGGGTGGACCGCCTCCGCCCCCGTCTCTCTCGCTGCGTCTATCAGCGCCTCGACGTTGAGGTAGCTCTTGGCGGCGGGCGGAGGGCCGAGACGGACGGACTCGTCGGCGTGGCGGACGTGGAGGGCGCTCCCGTCGGCGTCGGAGTAGACGGCGACCGCGGCCACACCGAGTTCCTGGCAGGCGCGCACCACGCGAAGCGCGATCTCCCCCCGATTCGCCACGAGAACCTTTCCGAACATAATCCTCGACCTCCTCCGAGCCGCCACGACCGGAGCGTCATATTATCCTCGCCCGGGACTCCGCGCTCCCTCAGGTTCGGGAGGCGGCGATAACAGGGGCGGCTGCGACGGCGACGAGCGCCGCCAGGACGACCTTTACCAGATCAAAGACCACGAAAGGCAAAACCCCCTGCGCGACGGCCACAGCCAGCGGCAGATCCGTCACAACAGAGAGCCAGCCCGCCCCGATCGCGTAGATAACGGCGAGGGCGGCGACGCCCCATAGAGAGCCCACCGTCAGCGCCCGGCGGCGGGGCGAGTGGGCCGCCGCGTAGGCGGCGAGGCCGGCCACGGCGGCGGCCAGGGGGTACGAGAGGAGGTACCCGCCCGTGGGGCCGAAGATGATACCGAGCCCGCCCTTGAAACCGGCGAAGACCGGCACGCCGACGGCGCCCACGAGCACATAGATCGCCTGCGCCAGCGCCCCGTAGCGCGGACCTAGCAGCAGACCCGAGAGGACGACGGCCGGCACCTGCAACGTGAACGGCACGGGCGAGAAGGGCAGCGGGATGGCTATCTGGGCTGCCACGGCCGTGACGGCGGCCATGAGCGCCACGCGGGTCATCGTCGCTACTTTCAAACTCGCCTCCCTCTCGACGCTCTCGGATGAATCCGGGCTCCCTTTTAGCATCTATTGACCGAAAAATCCGGCGTCTGTAGTATTGCGGCACTGTCTAGGGGAAGGCGGGGTGCAACCGGATATGAGTGGCGGCGTCGGGACCGAGCTTCCGCAGGCGCGCTACAGCTACGGGGGAGACGAGTTCGTCTTCGTCGAGCTGGCGCAGGCGATGAGTTTGAAGGTCAACTTTCGGGCTATGGCCATCACGAACAGGCTCAGGGAAGAGGGCATCGAGGGCGTAACAGACATCTGTCCGTCTAACGCCTCGTACATGGTCCGCATCGACCCTGACGTGCTGCACCCTGACGACCTGATCTCTCGCCTCAAAGAGATAGACGAGGAGGCGAAAGACGTCCACGGCTTCGAGCTCCAGACGAGGGTCGTGGACGTGCCGGTGATGATGGAGGATCCCTGGACCCACGAGACCCTGATGCGCTTTCGCGACCGCCACCAGGACCCCGACGCGACCGACCTCGAGTACTCGGCCCGCATAAACGGCTACGACTCCAAAGAGGACTTTATCGCGGCGCTGCTCGGCTCGCCGTGGCTGGTGACCATGATCGGGTTCGTGCCCGGCCTGCCGTGGTGCTACCAGCTAGTCCCGCCGGGTGAACAGGTGGAGGTGCCCAAGTACGTTAGGCCCCGCACCTACACCCCCGAGCGAGCCTTCGGTTTCGGGGGCGGGTTCGCGGTGGTCTACTCGGTCGAGGGGGCCGGCGGCTACCAGCTCTACGGCCTCGCCCCCGCCCCGGTCCTCGACGTGAAGCAAGAACTGAAGGACTTTCAGGACTCGATCGTCTTCCCTAAACCCGGCGACGTCTTCAACTACCGGGGCATAGACCGCGAGGAGTTCGACGAGATCCGGGGCCGCGTCGAGGACGGCACCTTCGAGTACAGGAAGAAGGATTTTGTCTTCCACCCTGACCGCGCGCTCGAGGACCCGCACGTTTACAACAAAGAGATCCTGGGGGTGCTCTATGGCGATTAGGGTCAAGAGTCCGGGCCTCCTCACCACCGTACAGGACACGGGCCGCTTCGGCGAGTACGCTATCGGGATGCCGCCCTCCGGAGCGATGGACGTGTTCTCCTGCCAGGTCGGCAACTACCTCGTCGGCAATGAGGAAGGCGCGGCGGGCCTGGAGATAACGTACTTCGGCCCCGAGCTGGAATTTACCGAGGATGCCGTCATCGCTGTCACCGGGGCGGAGATGCCGCCGAAGATAAACGGCGAGGAGGTCCCGACCTGGGAGACGCTCGCCGTGAGGTCCGGGGAGGCGCTCACCTTCGACTACCTCCAGAACGGCGCCCGGTCGTACCTGGCCGTGGCAGGCGGGATAGACGTGCCCGTCTTCATGCACAGCCGTTCGACGTACACCCTGATCGGGCTCGGCGGCCATGAGGGAAGGGCGCTAAGGGAGGGCGACGAACTCGCGCTCGGCGAGGCGGACGACCGCTCCGATCGCGTCGGGATGGCCGTCGCGGAGCAGCGGATCCCACGCTACTCTAAAGAGACGGAGCTGCGCGTGATCATCGGGCTGGCCAGCTACCGGCTGACAGAGGAGAGCATGGAGGAGTTCCTGACCACCACGTGGACCGTAACCCCGGACGCGGACCGGGTCGGCTACCGTTACAAGGGCGGGGAGCTGAAGTTCGTCGAGCGGGAGCAGCCAGCGGGGGCGGGGGCCGACCAGGCCAACGTGGTGGACTTCGGCTACCCGATAGGTTCCATCCAGGTTCCAGGCGGCGTCGAGCCCATCGTCTTGATGAACGATGCCGTAACCGGTGGGGGCTACGCGACCATCGGCACCGTCATAAGCGTGGACCGCGATAAGCTGGCCCAGACCAAGACCAACGACAAGACCCGATTCCGCTCGGTAGAACTGGACGAAGCGCTTAGGGCTCGCGAGGAGAGGCGTAGGCAGCTGGCGGAGATCAAGGAAGCGCTTTTTTGAGGTTTGTGGCTACAGGCTTCAGGAGATGTGGGGCGGTTCTCGGTGGAGCAAGCGGTGCGCCGTTCGGGGTGAGCAGATATCTCTGTCCTGGCCGAAGGGAATCGCGAACGCGGGCCTGAGGGCCGATGCCTGAAGCCGCCGACCGAAGGGAGGCACCGTGCAGATAGATTTTAACTGCGACATGGGCGAGAGCTTCGGCCCTTACAGTTTCGGCGCCGACGAGGAGCTGATGCGCCACATCTCCTCGGCCAACGTCGCGGGCGGCTTTCACGCGGGCGACCCGCACGTCATGGGCAAGACTGTAGCGCTCGCCAAAGAGCACGGCGTCGCGGTCGGGTTGCACAACGGCTATGGGGATCTGATCGGTTTCGGAAGAAGGGAAATAAAGGTCACACCGCAGGAGATCCACGACGAGTTGATCTACCAGCTTGGGGCCCTGCGCGAGTTCGCCCGCCTGCACGGCCTGGAGGTCCAGCATGTCAAGCCCCACGGCGCTCTCTACATGGTCGCCGCACGCGACGAGGGGTTGTCGCGCGCCATCATCGGGGCGATCCAGGAAGTTGACCCGGCCCTGGTTCTGTACTGCATGCAATCTTCGAGGACCTACGAGCTTGCCCAGCAGATGAACCAGCCGGTCGTTAGGGAGCTTTTTGCCGACCGCGAGTACAACGACGAGGGCCAGATCGTCTTTACCCGCCGCGTCGCCGAGGAGCTCGACCCTGAGGAGCTCGCCGAGAGGACCCTCCGAGGCGTGATGGAGGGCAGGGTCAGGACCGTAGACGGTAACGACATAGAGGTGGCGGCGGACTCGATCTGCGTCCACAGTGACACCCTCGGGGTCGTAAGGGTCGCGGAAGCGATAGTCCGCAAGCTCGGGGAGAACGGTATAGAGATCCGGCCCGTGGGACGGGCGGAGCAGAGGGTACCCTAATAGGAGGACTCTTCGAGTTGGCAAAGACCGTGAAAGCCCAGATGCCAGGAACCTTCTACCGGCGCGCGGATCCGGAGAGCGACGTCTACGTGGAGGAGGGGGATCAGGTCTCCGCGGGTGACACCGTCGGCCTGATCGAGGTGATGAAATCCTTCCACGAGGTGAAGGCCGAGGAGGCCGGCACCGTCTCCCGGTTTCTCGTTGAGAACGAAGACGCCGTGGACGCGGGCCAGGATCTTATGGAGCTGGAGTAGCAGGATCGGCAAGGTTTGTACAGGGACGCGCTACTCGGGAGTGGTTGCGACAACGGAGGAGGCTTGGCATGACGGAGACGGCCCGGCGGTACATGGGGAACAGCGTCCCGCGTAAGGAGGACCCGGCGCTCCTGACGGGGCACACTAACTTCACGGACGACATCCGGCTGCCGGGCATGCTGCACATGGCCTTGCTGCGCAGCCCGTACGCGCACGCCAGGATCACCAGCATAGACGCCTCGGCCGCTAAAGAGCAGCCGGGCGTCGTCGCCGTCTTCGCTGACGAGGACCTGGCCTCCGAGTTGGACGGGAGCGCGATGGAGGCCCACTCCGCTCCCGCCTACGCCGTCAACGTTGACGGCCCACCCAGGGGCGAGACCGGCGTCACGCCGACGGGCGCCGAAGAGGCGCCGCCGAGGAGCTTCTGTGGCTGGCCGGTCACGGAGGACATAAAGATTCCAGACCACTGGCCCCTGGCCCGGGGCGAGGTGAACTTCACCGGGGAGCCGGTGGCGGTCGTGGTGGCGTCCGACCGCTACAAAGCCCAGGACGCGCTGGAGTTTATCGAGGTTGACTACGAACCGATGGGCGTGGTGACGGACGTCGAGAGCGCACTCGAAGAAGGCTCGCCGCTCGTGCACGAGACGTTCGGCACCAACGAATGCTACACCTGGGCACTCGGTACCGGGGACATCGACGACGCCTTCTCCAAGGCCGACGTGGTGGTGAGCGGGCGATACCTCCAGCAGCGCCTGATCCCGAGCGCCATCGAAACCCGGGCCGTCGTGGTGCAACCCGAGCCGACGGGTGGTGGCTTCACCGTTTACACCTCGACCCAGGTTCCGCACTTCGTGAAGGACGTACTCTCCGCTATGTGCGGGGTGCCCGAGACCAAGCTCCGGGTCGTGGCCCCGGACGTCGGCGGTGGCTTCGGCTCCAAGCTGAACGTGTACTCGGAAGAGGTACTCGCGCTCGTGCTGACGCGCAAGCTCGGGACGCCGATAAAGTGGGTCGAGGACCGCTCCGAGAACCATCTGGCCACCACCCACGGTCGTGGGCAGGTCCAGCGCATAGAGCTCGCCGCGACGAACGAGGGCGAGATCCTCGGGATGAAGGTGAAGCTCCTGGCCGACATGGGGGCTTACCTGCAGCTCCTCACGCCCGGTATCGCGATCCTCGGCTCCTTCACGTTCCCCGGCCTCTACACCTTCGGCGCCTACTCCTTCGAGTGCACCGGGGTCTTCACCAACCTCACCCCGACAGACGCCTACCGCGGCGCCGGGCGATCGGAGGCCGCCTACGCCCACGAGCGCATCATGGATGACCTGGCGCGCGAGCTCGACATGGACCCGGCGGAGTTGCGGCTGAAGAACCTGATCCCGCCGTTCGACGAGCCGACCACGACCCCCGCCGGCGTCATGTACGACTCCGGCGACTACGAAACCTGCATGCGCAAGGCCCTCGACCTCGCCGACTACGAAGGGGTGCGTGCCGAGCAGCGCCGCCGGCGCGAAGCCGGCGACACCAAGCAGATAGGCGTCGGCATCGGCAACTTCACCGAGAGCGGCGGCCTCTCCCCCTCGAAAGTGACCGCCGGCGTTCGCCTGCAGAGCGGCGGCTGGGAGGCCGCCTCGGTGCGGATGCTGGCCTCGGGCAAGGTCGAGGTAGTCACCGGCACCTCGCCCCACGGCCAGGGTCACGTAACCAGCTGGTCCCAGATCGCCGCCGACGCTCTGGGCGTGGACGTGCACGACGTCGAGGTCCACCACGGCGACACTGCCATCGCGCCTTACGGCCGCGACACCTACGGCTCTAGGAGCCTGCCGGTCGGTGGGGTGGCGGTGCACCTGGCGTCCCAGAAGGTCGTGGAGAAGGCC
>DASQVA010000319.1:0-2369 GCA_035641035.1 Rubrobacter sp.
CAGGCCGGCCAGTCCACGGCCGCCTCGTAGGGGCCGAGCATGGCGTCCCAGTCCACCGGCTCCCCGCGCCACGCGGCGCGCCAGGTCTCGGCGTCGCGCGGGTTGGCGAAGACCTCGGTCATGTGGTAGCAGGGGGCGAAGCCTAAAGTTTCGAGCGCCGACTTCAGGGAGGTGGTGCCCGTCCGGCCGAAGCCGGCCCCGATCACCCTCAAACGCCGCCCCTCAGCCCGCCGGCGCGTAGCCCTCGAACTGCTCGCGCAGCTTGAGCTTCTGGAACTTGCCCGTCGCCGTCATCGGGATGGACTCGACGAACTCGTAGGCGTCCGGCAGCCAGAACTTCGCGAAGTCCTTCTCGAGGTGGGCCTGGAGGTCCTCCTCCGTGGTGCTCTCGCCCTCTTTGAGGACTATGGCCGCGAGCGGCCTCTCGTCCCACTTCTCGTGGGGGATGGCTATGACGGCGGCCTGGGAGACCGCCGGGTGGGCCATAAGCGCGTTCTCGAGCTCGACCGAAGAGATCCACTCGCCGCCGCTCTTTATGAGGTCCTTTGTCCTGTCCGTGATCTTGATGAACCCGTACTCGTCTATGGTGACGATGTCCCCGGTCGTGAACCAGCCGTCGTCGGTGAACTTGTCGTCCCCCTCCGGCGCGTTGTAGTACCGCCTCGCCACCCACGGCCCGCGCACCTCGAGCTCGCCCAGGGATTCCCCGTCCCAAGGCACGAACCCCTCGTCGCCCCTGGCCCTTATCTCCACGAACGGAACGGGGTTCCCCTGCTTGGCCCTGTACTCCAGCCTCTCGTCGTCCGGCAGCTCCGCCACCGGCGTGGGCAGGTTGGCGATCGTGCCGATCGGACTCATCTCCGTCATGCCCCACGCGTGAACCACGTCTATCCCG
Organism: Rubrobacter sp.; assembly: GCA_035641035.1. Lineage (GTDB taxonomy): Bacteria > Actinomycetota > Rubrobacteria > Rubrobacterales > Rubrobacteraceae > Rubrobacter_D. The sequence continues at coordinate 896 of DASQVA010000319.1, forward strand.
TGGCGCTTCTCGAAGGCCTCTATGACTCCCTTGGGAGCCGCCGACCCCCCGATGACCATGCTCCTGAGCTTCGAGAGGTCGTACCGGTCGGGCTCGGCGTCGAGCGCCTGCAGGACCGCCAGAAACACTGTCGGCACGCCCGCGGTGAACGTGACGCCCTCCTGCTCGAAGTCCTCCAGCATGCTCTCGGGGTCGAGGTGGGGGCCTGGCATCATGAGCTTGGCGCCCACCAAGACGGAGGCGAAGGGCAGGCCCCAGGCGTTTACGTGGAACATGGGGACGACGGGGAGGACGCAGTCGCGCTCCGAGAGCGCGAACGAGTTGCCCATCGCGACCATCATGGAGTGGAGCACCGTGGAGCGGTGGGAGTAGAGGGCGCCCTTCGGCCGGCCCGTGGTGCCTGAGGTGTAGCACATCGCGGCGGCCTGCTTCTCGTCGAAGTCTCGGTACACAAAGTCCGCCTCGTCGGCGTCGGCGAGGAGGTCTTCGTAGCCCATCATGCCGTCGGGCACGTCCCCGCCCTCGGTGACGACGACCGCGTGCTCTATGTTGGTCTTGTCCCTGAACTTCTGGAAGACCGGGACGAGCGCCTCGTCCACGAGCATGACCCTGTCCTCGGCGTGGTTGGCTATAAACGAGAGGTCATCCTCGTGCAGCCTGGGGTTGAGCGTGTGGAGCACAGCCCCCGAGCAGGGCGCCCCGAAGTACGCCTCGAGGTGCTGGTAGGTGTTCCAGCCCAAGGTTCCGACCCGGTCGCCGTCCTCCAGGCCCAGCTTTTTGAGGGCCACGGCCAGCCTCTTGGAGCGGGAGACGAAGTCGGCGAAGGTGTGGCGGTGGAAGGACTTGTCCGGGCGGCGGGTCACTATCTCGCGGTAACCGTAGAGCTGCTCGGCGCGGCGTAAGATCGCGGGTAGGGTCAGCTGGTAGTCCTGGGCGAGCCCCTCTAGCATGTCGCTCCTCCTCTGACGAGACGTCGGACGCCTCGCGCCCGTTGCTCCCTTTCCCATTAAGAGCGTTGTAAGGGACGATGGTAGCAGGCAAAATGAAAAAGGGTCAAGGTGGGGGACGATGCCGGAACGCTCACCGGATGGCGGTTTCAAGGTAGTGGCGGCCACGCTCTTCGGGGGGATAGAGGTCGCCCGCTACCCGACCCTGGAGCAGGCCGAGTGGCAGGCGAAGAGGCTCGCCGCCGAGGCCGAGCGCAGCCCCCGCGGCTACGTCCAGTACCTGGTCAAGCCCGTCGAAGCGCGGAAGAAGCGAAGCTAGGAGCTCCCGGCTTCTTCAGCGGGTCTTGGCCCCAGCCCATGGGCGTGTACCCGTCGGTTTCAAAACCCACCGGTCCGCGGGTGGGACGAGTCGAAACGGATTGGGGAACTTGTATCGTGGTGTCCACGAGGATCTCGTTCAGGTGCCGACGTAGGCCGCGAGGTGCTCGCCGGTGAGGGTGGAGCGGGCGGCGACGAGGTCCGCGGGC
>DASQVA010000320.1:0-2471 GCA_035641035.1 Rubrobacter sp.
ATCTGGCCGACGAGCCGCTCGGTGGTCAGGTCGGCGAGGCCGACGCCTAAAGCGTTGCCGTGGGACTCCTCGCTCACGTCGCCGACTATGAGGTACTTCACGTTCGGGGTCTCGGGCTCGTCCACGCCGAGGATGCGGAAGCGCCCGATCACGTTTGTGTCCATCCCCGTCCCCGAGTAGTTCTTCCCGAGGGCATCCACGTACAGGATGTCTATGTCGGAGATGGGTAGGACGGGCATCATCTGCATGTACTCGCGCAGAAGCTCGCGCTCGCGGCGCGGGATCTCACGGGTGGGTATCGCCTCGATGGTCGCCGGCTCGTCGTAAGCGTTCTCCACGATGCCGACCCCGAAGAGGATGTGTCCGGAATCCATCACCTCCTCGCCGACCTCGACCATAAAGTCGCGGATGCCCTCGACGCCGTAGCCGTGCAGGGCGAGGGCCTGGGCGTGCTTGCCGAGGCCTATGGAGGCCATCTTCAAGAGGCCGCTCTCGACCTCGGCGCGGAAATCCGTGTGCGCCTTGATCCTGTTGACCACGACCACGCCATCCGCCTCCGAGGCGATCCTGTCCATAAAGACCGGGATGCCGCGCGCGGTCTCCCCGATCTCGACCGTCTCCATCGAGGACCGGATCGGGGCCCCGCAGGATTCCTCCGTGACGCCTAGGGAGGCCAGGATCTCGACCTGCCCCTCGGCTGTCGCCCCGCCGTGGCTCCCCATCGCGGGCACTATGAAAGGCTCGGCCCCCATCTCCTTGAGGCCCTCGATGACGGCGCGCAGGATCTCGTCGATCTGCGCTATGCCGCGGCTGCCAGCCGTGACCGCAACGCTCATCCCGGGACGGATCGCGGACGAGATCTCTTCCCTTCGGAGTTGATCGCGCACCGCGCCTTCCACGTCTTCGACGCGGGGGCGGGGAAACGTCTGCCTGATCTTGACTACCTTCGGAAACTCCAACCCCTGCTCCTTCCGCTCTGCCGCACCTCTCTAACCTTACAGCCCCGAGAAGAAACGCGTGATCCTGTCGTTCGCGAGATCCGGCCTCTCGTAGTGGACGAAGTGGCCCGCCCCGGGCGCCGGCTCCAGCTCGAAGTCCGAGAAATAGTCCCCGAGCCGGTCGGCCCAGCGCACCTTCAGGATGGGATCATGCTCGCCCCACAGAAAGTACGCGGGGACCTCTATTTTTGGCAACTCGGGCGCGCCCTCGCGCATCATCTTCATCCTGGCCTCCGCCACACCCACGTACCAGTCGAAGCCGCCCCGCAGGTTGCCCGGTTGCATAAAGTTGTCCACCCAGGCCTCGAAGTCCTCGTCGAAGACGCCCGGCTCGTGCGACCAGTGGTCGAGGAAGTGCTTGAGGTAGATCCCGCACGCCTCCCGGCTCGAACCAACGAGGTCGGCGGCCCACGGCTGCTGGTGGAAGGACTGGTACCAGATCTCCGTGACGCTGTCCGGCTCCAGCCAGCGCCGCCCGATACCCGGGTAAACGCAGTTGAAGAAGAAAAGGCCCCACACCCGCTCCGGGTGCCTGGCCGCGAACCTCTGGGCCACGAACGACCCCACGTCGTGGCTCACGAGGCCGATCTTCTCCAGGCCGAGCGCGTCGGCGAGGCCGCGCAGGTCCTCGACCAGCTCGTCGAGCAGCCGGCCCGGGGGGTCGGGCAGCCCCGGCTTCTCCGACTGGCCGAACCCCCTGAGGTCCGGGGCGACCACGTCAAAGCTACCGGCGAGCGGCCCGATGTTCTTGCGCCACGCGTACCAGAACTCGGGCCAGCCATGGAGCAAGACCAGCGGCTCTCCGGCCCCCTGCCGGACGTAATGCGCCCTTATTCCGTTCGCCTCGACGTGGTCGTGGTGCCAGCCCGACGCCACTGCTATCCCCCCTCTTCGGCGCCGGCCAGGGAGCGGGCGAGGTCGAGGGCTGCCTCCAGGCTCGCGTGGTCAGCCTTGCCGGTGCCGGCGATGTCGAAGGCGGTGCCGTGGTCCACGCTGGTGCGGAAGAACGGCAGGCCCACGGTTACGTTGACGCCGGTGTCGAAGCCCATGAGCTTTATGGGGACGTGTCCCTGGTCGTGGTACTGGACGACGACCACGTCGAAGTGTCCCTGGCGGGCGCGCATCATTACCGTGTCGGGCGCCCACGGGCCGCTGGCGTCTATGCCCTCGTCCAGGGCCGCCTTGACGGCGGGTCTTATCTTCTCGAGGTCCTCCTTGCCGAAGAGGCCGTTCTCCCCGGCGTGGGGGTTGAGGCCGGCGACGGCCACGCGCGGGCTCTCCACGCCGAGCTTCTTCAGGGACTCGTGGGCGAGGCGTATGACGGCGAGCTCACGCTCGGGCTGCGCCCTGTCTATCGCCTCCCTGAGGGAGACGTGGGTGCTCACGTGGATGACCTTCAGCTCGTCGGTAACGAGCATCATGGCGTAGTCCTCGGTGCCCGTGAGGTCGGCCAGGATCTCGGTGTGCCCCGGG
>DASQVA010000321.1:0-3482 GCA_035641035.1 Rubrobacter sp.
TTCTGCACTTTATTCAGTCCATCCCAAACTCCCCCCGGGGCGTTCTGGACTTCGTCAACAACCTGTTGATAGCCCACGGGTACCTCGTGATCCTGTTCGGGGCGGCGCTGGACAACTTCGGCCTCCCCTCCTCAGGGGATATCGTGCTCTTCGCCGGTGGCCTGTTCGCAAATCGCGGGCATCTCGCGCTCCCGCTGGTGATGCTCAGCGGCTTCGCCGGGGCACTGATCTCGGACAACGCCGTCTACTGGATAGGGCGCATCGGCGGACGGCCCCTGATAGGACGCATCCTGAAGATGCGCTTTCTCCACTTCCTCGTGAACGAAAAGAGCCTCTCGAAGGTCGAGCGCTACTTCGAGTCCCACGGCGGGAAGACCGTCTTCGTCGGCCGCTTCGGGCCCGGCCTTCGCAGCATGACCCCGCTCTTCGCCGGGGTTACCAGGATGAAGTACTACAGGTTCGTCCCCTATAACGTGGCCGCCGCCGCCGTGTGGTCCGTCGTCTACTCGCTCATCGGCTACGTCTTCGGCCAGTATTGGACCGAGCTGCTCGCCGTCGCGACATCCTTTGGCTACGGCGTCATCGGCCTTGCAGTCCTGGTCCTCCTCGCCTACCTCCTGCGTCGGTACCAGACCGGTAACAGGCCGCGGTAGTACCGCGCCTCAAGCCTCGATGCCGAGGGCGTCGTAGTTGCCCTTCTCCTCCCAGATGTTCCGCCAAGGCCGACGACGAGGCCTCCAAGAAAAGCAAGGGAGCGCCTGCTCGTGCCTGGAAGCCGCCGAAGGACCTGCCGGGCCCAGAGAAGCGCGAGGTCGTCGATAAGCTCAGGGAGCGCGGGCAGGAATCCTGGCGCCCGCCTCTTGCGCCGACCCGTACCCTTCTAGCCCGACCCGGTGGCCACCGGCTCCAACATGCTCAGGCATCGGACCAGGGTGTCGTGGCCGCCGTCTTCCCGCGAGCCTTCGACCCGGATAGACCCGGCTTCCACCGCCTCCTCCGGTCTCATGCGGCCCGCGGCGACGGCGATAAAGGCCTCGGTGGCGCCGGCGACCACAAGGTTCGGGTCGGCGGCCGGGCCTTGCCGAGCTTCGACCCCGCCCTTCTCGACCCGCACGTGGAACACTTCCCCGTCGATGCGAAACTCGTACGTCTCTCTCTCGCCCCGGGCGGCTTTCGCGTCGAAGACGGACCGGAGGGCTACCGCCGCCCACGCCGGCCTGAGGTCGTCCTTACCCCGCGGGGTACCCAGGAGCCTGGAACCCCACCGCGAGAGCTCCACGACCACCGGCTCCAAGGACCTCCCCAGCTCGGTCAGCTCGTAGACCTTCGAACCCGCCGGCGGCGGCAAGGTAGTCCGGTGCACGATCCCGGCCTCCTCCAACGCCTTCAACCGCCCCGTGAGCAAGTTCGTGCCGATCCCGGGTAGCCCCCCCAGCAGATCCTTGAACCGCTTGGGCCCCGTCAAAAGCTCGCGAACCAGGAGCAACGTCCACCGCTCCCCGACCACGTCCAGGGCCCTCGCCACGGTGCAATACTGGTCGTAGCTTCGCCTGCCCATCACTCTAAACCCTCCTCTTTCCGTTCAAAATACCTCTCTATTTACTTGACAATTATATAGTATATAGTGTATATTATCACTGTATCGTATAGAAGGATAGAGGGGATTACGAGATGACAAACGAGGCTTATACGACGCTGGCGCCGGAGAGGACTTCGGAGGCGCCGGAGATTTTGCCTAGCTACTTTGCGCGTATCGACAAGGGGACCCTTCTGACGCACCGCGAGGAGGTGGACCTGGCGAGGAGGGCCAAAGCCGGCGACGCTCGGGCAAGGCAGAGGCTCGTCGAGAAGAACCTCAGGCTCGTGGTCAGCGTCGCCAAAAAGTACCGCGGGCAGGGGCTCCCCTTCGAGGACCTCATCCAGGAGGGCAACATAGGGCTTATGAGGGCGGTGGAGAAGTTCGACCCCGACAAGGGCTTCAGGTTCTCCACCTACGCCACCTGGTGGATCAGGCAGGCCGTGCAAAGGGCGGTGGCAGACAAGGGACGCACCATCAGGATACCGGTCCACAGGGGAGACAAGATTCGCAAGATGGCCCGCGTCTACAACGAGCTCTCGGCCGAGCTCGAGCGTGAGCCCACCGACGAGGAGGTAGCCGATAGACTCGGTTGGTCGATGGACGAGGTTCGCGATATAAAGGGCTCGCTGTGGGATGCCACTAGCCTCAACCAGCCGGTGGGTTCCGACGCCGACAGCTCCGAGATCGGCGAGCTCCTCGAGGACGAGCGGTCCTCGGACACCGTCGGGGAGGTTATAAGGGATCTCGAGACGAGCGGCCTGGGTCGGGCGCTCGAGCGTCTGCCGGAACGCCAGAGGCACGTCCTGATCAAGCGCTACGGCCTCGGCGACCACGAAACGGCGACCCTGGCCGAGCTCTCCGACGAACTTGGCGTCTCCAGGGAGCGCGTCAGGCAACTCCAACGCGAGGCCGAGCATACGCTCAGGAGGGTCGCCTAAACACCCGAACAAAACATCGTTCCCTGACCCCAAGGTCGGGTCCCTACCCAAGCGGGGACCCGGCCATCTTCGTGTCCGTAGTCCCCGCTTGCGGGAACAGGAGCGGCTCTGGCCTTAGCTTCGCGGCTTCGGGCTGCCCGTCCCAACCCGGATAGAGATCCTTTGTACGCCGCTGCGACGTGCCTGGAGCGTGCCGGCCCCGGCTGGTCTGCCGTCCGGGGCCGACGAGGCTCGCTGGTTTTCCGAGTACATCGCCGCGACTTGGGAGGAGTTGAACCGACCCTGTTCTGGCCGGGTGGTAGATCAAGACCTCGCCTTCGCCGAGACCCGCGAGGCAGACTTCGACCCCGAAGCCGCCGTGTTGGTCCTCGGCGACGACCACAGCGCCAACGCGCCGCAAGATCCCGGGCACCCGCCATCACCGCCGCGGTTCAAACCCGCGGATTCCGAGGGTTTGTTGGCCGAGCCGGCCTACGATCTCGCCATCCCCATGAGGGAGTGGAACAGGGAACTGCTCGACGGCGACGCGGCGCGACTCGGCCGTGAGCGGTACGGCCACCTCAGCCGCCTGACCGGCGTGGACCCTCGAGGGATCTGGAAGTGGGGCTTCGTCGAGCGGGTGTCCACCGGGCTCCTGGCGCTACAGGTGGACGCCGACCCATCAGAGAGAGGGATGCTCACGCCGTCGCCCAGGCCTGGGCGACGGCGTGAGCCCGGCCGACGATGGCCCATTGAGGCCCCGGTCAGATCGTGGTCGCGAGGCTCCTCTGCGCCATTCGCGTGATGGGCATGCGTAGCGGCCCCCCTGGCCACCAGGTTCGTTCGCGTCGGCGCGTTGGTAAACTCTCTACCGGGAATCGGCCCTTGGAGACCAGAGATGGACGAAGCGACAGCGGGACCCGTAGGGAACCCGGGGGGGAAAGGAGATCTGGAGCGGCGCAACCGCGAGCTCTCGGTCTTAAACG
>DASQVA010000322.1:0-3566 GCA_035641035.1 Rubrobacter sp.
AGGAGATGAGACTCTTGGAGAAAGAGGTTCCGCACAGCTCCTCGGTTATCTCCTTTACCTTCCTGGTCGAAACATCTTCCACGTTCATCTCCATCAAGGCCAAACAGAGTGCCTTTTCGTTCCTCTGGTAGCGGAAAAAGAGTCTGGTGGAGAACGTCCCTTCCCGGTCCTGAGGCACCAGGAGATTGAGCGTCCCTACCCTGGTGCGAAGAGCCCCCGGCTTGTGGCCGTTGCGGTGAACGGTGCGAGACGAGCCGCGTTCGTAGGGGGCTGCTCCCATGTGCTCGGTCATCTCGCCCTCCAGGATCTGCTGCACCACCCTCTCCGCTATCTCGCGCAAGAAGCCAGGATCATCCAGCAAGATCACTTGCGCCGTCCCCGCGTCCACTCTACGATGATCTTTGGTCATCGTCGCTCCCTTTCGATAGGTTGACTTCGAACACCAACCATCTTGGAGGACGATGGCCCTCGCTTCTAGCGGCTCATCAATATACAGAAGTTTATGGACAAAACCGTCATCCACAGAGCCTTTAAGAGTTGTTAAGTGTGCGGATATGGTCTTGACGACGTTCGGCATGGGCAAGTATATTGGATAGCTACAAAAGTAGCATATATACGATCAACCAGGTACATCCGCTGGGGAAAGGGGTAGCTGGATGACAGCCGTTATCGATAGCACCGAGGGGCACTACGAGGTGCACAAGACCTCATACGCTGAGGACTACGTATGGTGTCATGGGTATGTCGTTGTGGAGTGCGACTGTGGAGAGAGGTCGGTCCTGAGTGCCTACGAAACCGTCTGTGGCTGCGGCACAGATCATGCAGCCTTGGTAAATGAGGTGCTCTCTTCCCAGAGAGAGTCACACCCATGGGATACCGAGTACCACGAATGGCGGAAGGGGCAGGACGAATACCTGCTTTCGGAGGAGACCTACTGGCTGGAACTGAGCCGACTTGATTGAGCAAGGAGCCCGCGATCGGCACGGGTCTGCGGGGTGGTTTTCAGAGAGGCACCCGCTTCGCCAACTCTATCTGATAGTCGGATATGGTAGCAAGGGCTTAGGGCTACCCTACATCCTTTCAGACCCAGGCCAAGAGATACTGCCGGTGTTCTCCTCAGAGGCGACGGCCCAGGAGTTCCTCTCGTTGTCCTCTCTTGGGAAGAGATGGTGCATAAGGGGCTTCTCCAGAGGGGAACTCGTCTCGGTGCTTTTCGCCTTTCATGCGGGAATGAAGGGAGTCCTGCTTGATCCGCACCCCGAATCCCTCGCTGGAGACGTGTCGGTACCCTTAGTGGGGCGGGACGCGTACATGGGTTCACTGCTCGAAACCGGAAGCCACCATCCTGCGGTCGGTGCACATCTTTAGCTCTCCGTCCGAAGCACATACCAGATCCTCGGAGCAGACGGATTGACCCTGGGTGAGGCCCATACCGCGCGACGGTAAGGCGGGTTTCTGCCCCTGCGGTAGCCACTTGCCTGCGGTCGGCGTCAAGGGACGTACCAATGATATCCTCAACTTCAAAATTATGGACGAGCGAACTGTGAGATTGTCTCTGTTCACGCTAGGCATGACGGCAAGCTAGGAGACGCCCGGGGTGAGGCGCTATAGTGAGTACGACCACGGACGTAGATGAAAGATCCGTGAGTGGGTACGTTGGGTTAGTTGGGTTAGTTGGTGCGGAGGCGGTTTTGGGGCCAACGTCTTTAGAGATCTGATCGCGGGCTTGAGGGACATTAGTAGGTGGGCACACGGTAGGCTACGAGAGGCCCCTGGGGCAAGCAGGAGAGACGGAGGTAGAGGAGATGAGGTTGTAGAGGCACAGCAGGCGGGGTTGACGCCGTGATACGTGTGGACGTGGACTATACGAGTCCATCCAGCTAGGACAAGCAAGGTGGCAGCATGCTGATGGTCAGCGCCTCAGGCACCATCGTCAAACTCTAGTTCTGGGTGGAGCTCTCGGATCTGCTTGTACAGGAGTTCATGAGAAGGAGGAATTAGTGACCATAGAAGTATCGAGTCCTGCCTTCGAAGCGGGCGGCACCATCCCGAGGAAGCACACGGGAGATGGGCAGGATGTCTCCCCGCCCCTGCGGTGGGGCTCACTTCCCCAAGGAACCAAGGAGATAGCGATCATCTGCGATGACCCGGATGCGCCTACAGAGAAGCCTTTCGTCCACTGGGTGATCTACAAGATCCCTGCTGATCAGAAGGGGCTTCCGGAAGACGGCATCGAGGGAGCGCTAGAGGGCACAAACGAATTCGGTCGGATAGGCTACGATGGATGCATGCCTCCCCAAGGCCACGGCATTCATCATTACCATTTCAAGGTCTACGCCTTAGACACCGAGCTGGATGCACCAGTTGGATTGAGCAAAGATGAACTTCTCGCAGTCATGGGAGGGAGCATCCTCGATGAAGGAGAGCTCGTCGGGACCTACGAAAGATGATGGCTCGTAAACACAGAGCTATTTAATAGGAGACTCGATTTGCCCGAGATCAAATCTTATGCGCCCGGCATCTACGCCCGCTCGGAGACGCTTGTGCAGGCGACCCGCGACCTGGACCGGGGCCGCACCACCGAAGCGGCGGTTCAGGATCAGCGAGAAGCGGACCTGCGCTCCTTCCTCGACGCCCAGCGGGAGGCCGGGCTCGACTACCTCTCGGACGGCCTGTTGAACTGGCAAGATATCTTCCGGCCGTTCGACGAGGCCGCACGAGGCTTGGAACCTGGGCCGCTCAAGCGCTCCCTGAACACCAACACCTTCTACCGGGCTCCAGTCGTTATCGAGGAGGCTCCGAGGCTGGTCGAGCCGCTCGGGGAGCCATACTTCCGCATAGGAGACCTCCCGAGAAATAGGTGGGTGGTGACGCTCCCCTCGCCGCACGCGCTCGCCGAGTTCGCTGCCGGAGACCTCGAGCCGCGGGCGGTCGCCGAGGGCGTGCTGGGGCCTCAGATCAGGTGGCTCGCGGGGAACGGCTGCGCGGTAGTCGTGCTGCAGGAGACGGCGCTCTTCGATGGCGGGATCGACGTCTATCCCTTGAGCGACGCGCTCGACGCTCTGCAAAGCCCGCTGCCGGTCGCGTTGCAGCTTCCGTTCGGTGACTCGGGCGACGTCTTGGGCGAGCTCGTCGAGCTCGACGTGGAGGCCATCGGGGTAGACTTCTACGCGACGGACCTCGAAGCGCTGCCGCGCCCGTTCCCGAAGACGCTCTTGGCAGGTGTTGTGGACGCCAGGAACTCGCTGGTCGAGGAGCCGGGGGATTTGGCGGAGTTCGGCCGCCAGCTACTGGAAGACCTGGAGGGAGAACTGCACTTCGTACCCAACGGGGATCTGCAGTTTGTGCCGGAGAAGATAGCTATGCAGAAAGTCCTGCGCCTCGGCGAGGCCGCAAGAATCCTGAAAGAGGAACGATAGATGACCGAGATCCGTTTCGTGACCCGCGAGATAGGAAGCCTTGCCAAGCCCGGCTGGCGCGTGAAGGCAATAGCCAGCCGCCCCGTCGAGGAAAAAGACGTGGAAGAGGCGCGAGAGTGGGGTTGGCGCCTCGGGATAGACTCCGGG
>DASQVA010000323.1:0-24232 GCA_035641035.1 Rubrobacter sp.
CCTGCGTGGGGCGGGCTCACTAGGGAGAGGGGTTACCAAGATGGAATCCATACCGAGCGCTAGCTACAGTTTGACCTTGCGGGTCGAGTTCCCGCACCGGGCGGGGTCACTCGGCAGAATACTTACGGCCATAGGGGAGGCTGATGGCCTGGTCGGCGCGGTCGACATCGTGCGGATGCAGCAGGAGAGAACCGTCCGGGACATCACTGTCAACGCTCGCGACTCAGAGCACGGCCAGCAGATCGTCGAGATCGTCGAGGGCTTGCCCGACGTAAAGGTCGTGAACGTCTCCGACAGGACGTTCCTTATGCACCTCGGCGGCAAGATCGAGGTCCGCTCCAAGCTGCAAATCCGCACCCGCGACGACCTCTCGATGGTCTACACGCCCGGGGTCGCCAGGGTGTGCCGGGCGATAAACCAAGACCCCGAGCGCGCTTTCAACCTGACCATCAAGCGAAACACGGTGGCTGTCGTCTCCGACGGCAGCGCGGTTCTCGGGCTGGGAGACATAGGACCGCGGGCGGCGATGCCGGTAATGGAGGGCAAGGCCGCCCTATTCAAGCAATTCGCGGGTGTCGACGCGTTTCCGATCTGCCTCGACACTAAGGACACAGAGGAGATCATCACTACCGTAAAGAATTTGGCGCCGGCCTTCGGGGGCATAAACCTGGAGGACATCTCGGCGCCGCGGTGCTTCGAGATCGAGGAGCGCCTGAAAGAGGAGCTCGACATCCCCGTCTTCCACGACGACCAGCACGGCACCGCGGTCGTCGTCCTGGCAGCGCTTTTAAACTCCCTGAAGATAGTCGGCAAGGAGGTTGAGGAGTTGCGCATCGTGGTCAACGGCGTTGGGGCCTCTGGGGTTGCGTGCGCCAAGATCATGATGGCCGCCGGCGCCACGAACGTCGTAGGCTGCGACTCGAAGGGCATCGTGCACGAGGGCCGCGAGGACCTCAACCCGTCCAAGAAGTGGTTCGCCGAACACACGAACCCTGAGGACAAGACCGGTGTACTCTCCGACGCCGTCACCAGGGCCGACTTGTTCCTCGGCCTCTCGGCGCCGGACGTGCTGACGGTCGAGCACCTCAAGAGCATGAACGATGATCCAATCGTCTTCGCCATGGCGAACCCCGACCCTGAGATAAGACCCGAGCTGGCATTGGGGAAGGCCAGGATCATCGCGACCGGCCGCAGCGACTACCCGAACCAGATCAACAACGTCCTCTGCTTTCCCGGCATCTTCCGGGGTGCGCTGGACGTGCGCGCCCGCGAGATAGACGAGGCCATGAAGCTCGCCGCGGCCGAGGCGATAGCCGGCGTGATCCCAGAGGATGACCTCTCGGAGGACTACATTATTCCCTCCGTATTCGACGAGCGCGTCGCCCCCGCCGTCGCAGAAGCGGTCTCGGAGCAGGCCAAGGAGACCGGCATGGCCCGCCGTATCCAGGAGCGCGCCGAGACGGGACTCTCCGCCACAACATTCTAGACACCAGCCTTCGGCGGAGGCTGAGCATCTCGACCGGGAGCGCCTGCATCGGCCAAGGCTGATGGGTCTCGTCGGCATTGAGCGACGAACCCAAAAAACGCCGCTGTCCGCTGATAGCCGCCGGCCGACGAGCAGATCTGGACTTCTCCCCGGTGGGCCGTAGAATCTAGTCATGACGAAGCTGCGCCAGATCTTCGTTTGCACCACGCCCAGTGAGGGACGCTGCGGCGCTAAGGGCGGCGGCGAGCTACTCGAAGCCTTCCGGGCAGAGCTGGAACGGCTCGAAATCCCACCGTCGGCCGTGCTCCGCAACGCCTGCACCCGCCGCCATGAGGAGGGGCCGGTCGTCTTTATCTACCCCGACGATGTCTGGTACACCCGCGTCACGCCAGCGGACGTGCCCCGGATCGTGGAGCGGCACCTGGTCCCGGCCAGGGCAGCGTCTCACCTCTAGCCTTCGGGCTTCGTCTCGCCGGGCGCGCCGAAGCCCACGCGTCCCAGGGTTCGCTCCATCGCCCAATCGGCGCCGGTGAGTATCCTGTCGCGCCGGCTCTTCATGTAGTAAAGAAAGATGCTGCGGTAGAGCGCCTGGGCCGGGGCTCCGCGCACCCGGAGGCCGACGGCGTCGGCGACCGCGCTCTCGGGGCCGAGGCTCACCACGTAGCCCCGGTCGAAGAAGCGGAACGGCGGCCGGCCGCGGCGGCTCTTCGCGCCTCGCAGCCGCCGCTTGAGGTCACGGGCGACCCACGGCCCCTGCTGCACCGCTACGGAGGCGGTTGGGGCCAGCGGCCCGAGGCGTGGGTCAGTGTATACGCCCGCGTCCCCCAGCACGTAGACCTCAGGGTGACCCGGTAGGCAGAGGTGCTCGTCCACGAACGGGCGGCCCATCCGGTCGTGCTCACCGGGGAGGTCGCGTACCAGCGGCGGAGCTTCGATGCCAGCCGTCCATACCCGCGTGCTTGCTTGCAACCACTCTGCGTTCGCCCGCACGCCCTCCGCGCTAGCCTCCGTGACCGGGGCGTTCAGGTGCACCTGCACGCCGAGGTCCGAGAGCGTCTTCCTCGCGACCTGGTCGAAGTGAGGGTCAAGCCAGTCCATCAGTCGGTTCGTGGCCTCGAGCAGCACGACCCGCGGCTCGGCGGAGGGCCTGCGGTGGGAGCGCTTCCCCAGATAGTCGAAGAGGACAGCCACCTCGGCCGCGAGCTCCACGCCGGTCGCCCCGCCGCCCACGACGGCCACGGTGAGTGTACCGGGGGACGTCTCTCCGGGCCTAGTTGCGGCGTTCCAGGAGCGGCTCAGGGCGTCGCGTAGGCGCAGGGCGTCGTCAACGCTCCAGAAGGTTTGGAAATGGTCGCGCAGCCGCGGCGGGGGCGGGGCGGCGACGCTGCCAGGGTTCAGGATTAGGTACTCGTAGCCGACGGGGCCCTCCGGGGTATCGAGGGTCTTCTCGGCGAGGTCTATGCTGGTAACCTCCGTCTGGAGGAAGCCGCAGGCGTCGCGGCAGAGGGGGGCGATGGGGGAGCGGACGCTGTCCGGGTGGACCCGGCCCACAGCGACCTCGTGGATTAGGGGCACGAATGCGTACACCTCCTCGCGGTCGATGAGTAGGGTCTGGCCGGAACGTCGCAGGGAGGGGGGTAGATGCCGCAGTAGAGAGGCCCCGGCGAACCCGGCGCCCACGACCACCGCGCGTGCGCCGCGCCCAACGCTCACGCTTCGGCTCACCTGCGAGACCTCCTCCGTCGCCGCCGCCTCTGACGGGAGTATAGCGTCCGGTAAGGCGGGATCACGGGAGGCGCTTTACAAACCGGACGGCCGAACGTAGACTGCACGAACCGCCGGCGGATGGGGCGCTGGGGGGTTTAGGAGTATCAGGACAGGTAAACGGGGAACGACCCCTTCGGGGTCTAGAAAGGGACCGTCTTGGTAATAAAGGAGGGTACGGATCTCGGGGACATTGTCCCCGGGCTCATCGTGAGGCACACCAACCGGCGCCTCGGAAAATTGAAGCCTTGCGAGGCGTGCGAGCGCCTGATCTCGGGCCGCATCTCTTTCTCGGAGTTCGTGGATCAGGTGGGAGAGGAGTACAGCGAGCTCCTGGAGTTCATGATGGAGCACGACCTGCACCCCGGACGTCCCGAGGAGGTGCTCTTCTGCATAGACTGCCACCCAGGGCTATATGACCCGGCCGTCCTGCGTTCCCAGCTCGAATGCCTCTACATCCGCCGCGAGAAGGTCGGCTGATCCGGCGCGGAAGGGTACGGACGCCGCCCAATGGGTAGAATCCTTCGCGACGGACCGCCGGTCCGATCTTTGGAGCGAGGAGCAGGGAGGTATGGGAGCTTGAACGACGAGACGCAGAAGCGGCTCATCACGATCCTGTCCAGCATGATCGCCTACGTGCTGGCGGGCCGTCTTTCGGACATATTCATCAAGGAACCGGAGGTCCGCGGCGTCCAGGACGACCTCAAGGAGGCTCTCCTCAAGGCGAGCTTCTCCCTGGTCTCGACGATCATCGCCTCCTTCGTCATTCGGCGGGTCGTGGCCAGCCGATGGGGGTCCTAGGGAGCGCCGGCCCGAACGCCTCCTCGGGGGAGCACCCTGCGAAGCGTTCGGTGATCGGCCGCGAGGGACGGAACGAGAGGAGCGACCGAGGAGTCTCGCGTGCGAAGCCGTCCTCTTTGACCTAAACGGGGTCCTAGTGGACTCGACCGCGGTCGTCGTACGAACATAGCGCGTCTGGGCCGAAAAGCGGGGCTTCGACGCAGAGCACATACTCGAATTCGCCCACTGGCGCAACGCCGTCGAGATGATACGCATGATCTCCTCGACCTGGACACAGACTTCGAGGTTGGCGAGCTGGAGCGCGCGGAGGCCGAGAACCTCGACGGCGTGCTCGAGGTAGAAGGGGCCCGTGCGCTGCTCGCGCGCTGCCTTCGGAGGGCTGGACGGTGGTTACGTCCGGTACGTGGTTCCTGGCGAAGGGGTGGATCGTACACCTCGGCCTCCAGGTATCGGAGCTGTTCGTGAGTGCCGACGACGTCGCGACCGGCAAGCCCCACCCCGAAGCCTACCTGAAGGTCCGCAGATCCTGAACGCACGTCCCAAAGCCTGCGTGGTAGTCGGGGACGCCCTCTCGGGGATGCGGGCAGCCAGGGTCGCCGGTATGCGCGTGGTAGCGCTCACCACGACGTACCCGGTAGAAGATCTGCACCAGGGCGGACGCCCTGGTGAACCTCCAAATGGCCGGCCGTAACGGCCCGACCCGGGGTGGCGAGCCACGCTTCGAGCTGTCGATACTGGGTTAGTGCGGCCAAAAGGAGATAACTATACCCAACGCGTTGAAATCCTGGGAATTCAGGTACGTCTAACGTGGCGCCTCACAGGCGCGAACCCGTGTCGGACGGCGAGGGAGCCGAACGACGTCGGGAGCGGAAGGGGCCTGTTGTTGCGCCTGTGCACGTGTTGCGCCTGTGCACGATCACAAACGAGATCCCCCAGGACCTCGACCATGCCCTAGGCGCCTACGAGGAGCTCGGTATAAATACCGTCGAACTGTGCGTGGTAGGAGGGGTCAACGTCGTCTCCCACGACGAAGCGGGCATCGCGAGGAAAGCTGCCACGGTCGAGGACCGTTGCGTGCGGGTCGGCGCGACCGCCTCGCTTTCCTCAAGTGCCACGTCTATAGCGACGGCGTCCCGGGAAGCCGCCCACTCATGGGGCTCAACCTACTCGGTAACCTATCCCACTGCCGGGTCTTCGGCGAGGTGATGGTGAGCGCGGGGGATGGTAGCATCGCGAACGTCCCCTTGACGGCCGCGGGGGCCCCTCACCAGCGTGGTGGGCTACTCCGCCGCCAAGGTTGACGTGGAGAACCTCACGCGTTGGCTGGCCGTGAAGCTTGCCCGCCGCGCTACCGCGCGGGGCTGCGGATCAACCCCACAGCTCCCGGGTTCTTTCTCGGCGAGCAGAACCGCGCCGTCCCCGTGCGGGAGGATAGGGCTCCGACGGCACGCGCGGGCGGTAGATCATAGATCACACTCCGGCCGCTTCGGTGAGCCGGAGCAACCTGTGGGGATAACCCTCTAACTCTGCGGACAGGGCGCTCGGCTCGTGAACTGGGTGGTGAACCCGGTCGACGGCGGGTTCGGCACCTACCCCAGGTCTGACCCGGACGGACGCCGAGGCGCAGTCGTTCGCCGGCGCGGGGCGTAATTTCGCGACTTGCGGTGATGTTCCGGGGCCGCGTTTTTGCGATATCATGGCGGCTATGAGCATCGTACTGATAGTCCTGTTCTTGGTGGTCGCGCTGGTGCTCGCGGCCTCCTTCGCGCTCGGGCGGGCCACCCACGAGGTGGAGAGCGCCCGCGACACAGAGTACCTGGAGCTCGAAGGGACCTGGATTCGCTACGCCGTTGTCGGCAGGGGGCCGCCGGTTCTTTTGGTCCACGGCTGGCTCTCGTCTTCGCGCATCTGGGAACGCCTCGTCGACCGACTAGCGCAGCGGTTCACCGTTTACACCCTCGACCTCACCGGGTTCGGCGAGTCGGACAAACCCCTCTCAGGATACGGGGTGCGCAACGGCAGCAGGTTGCTGTACGCTTTCTGCGCCAACTTTGGACTCACGCGCGCCAGCGTCATCGGTCACGATCTCGGCGGCGCCATGGCCGTGAAGCTCGCTGCGGACCACCCCGACGTTGTCGGACGGCTCGTCCTCGTCTGCGTGCCGGCGGACGAGGATCAGATAGATCTGCCGACCACGCTCTGGCTCGCCACCCTGCCCGTCGTCGGGCCGATCTTCTACGCTCTCGGGCGCGCCGTGCACCCGGTACGCAGGTTGTGGATGCGGCCCTTCGTCGCCGATCCGGGCGATCTCACCGAGGAGGTCGTCGACGACGCGGGCCGGTCCACACCGGCCGCCACCGCGCAGACTCTTAGCATCGCACGGCGCGAGATCTCCGGCGGGCGGCTCGCCAGGCAAGCCAGGATCATTAAGATCCCGCTGCTCGTCGTCGCCGGGGAGGAGGACCAGATCGTAGACCCCCAGTGCGTCGATGTGTGGGCCGGCAGCGTGGACAAGGGCGAGATCTGCCTTATCGACGGGTGTGGCCACCTGCCGATGATCGAGCGCACCGTCGAGTTCGACGCCCAGGTCCTCGCTTTTCTCACGGGCGGCGCCCGTTACTTAGACTACGTCGAGAGCGCCCCCGCGGTCGACGAAGATCTGGCCGGAGACGACCAGACCGGAGAAAATCCCGAGACCAGCTACCTCGGAGAGGACGGCGAGGCCTACGCGGCCGATCCCGGTGGGTCCTCCCACCACATCACCGACCTTAGCTCGCCTCGTCCAGAGGTCGAAGGCGACCAGCCCGAGCGGGAAGACCCACCCAAGGTCGTCCGCAAGCGGTCGGGGGTGTACCCGCCCAGGAACCGGGCGCCACAGGTCCCGAAGGATTACCCGAACGGGGATCAAGAGGACGGCGTCGCCGAGGGCTTCACCGGAGAACGCCCACGGTCCCGGGACCGCGGCGGACGACGCGCAACCTCGGGCGAGGACCTCATACCCGGGCTGCCGAGGGATCTATTCGACTGGCCGGAGTCGCCCGGCGATTTCGGACCGCGCGGACGCAGCCGCGGCAGCCGCCGCGACGCCCCCCAGGAAGAGCCCTACAACGACGATCACCCCGACGATCCGGAAGGACCCGCCCGCTTCTAGCCAACGCGCGAAACACACGCCTTTGCGCGGGCGAGCTACTGGAGCTTCTTCTTCAGGTACAGCCAGTTCCGGGTGCTCAGGAAGTAGGCGGTGAAAAAGGACCTTTGCCTGGACGTTTCCACGTAACCCTCCGATTCGTAGAGCCGGAGGGCGGGAAGGTTGTTGCCGCTGACGTGGAGTCCTACGGTCTCTTTACTGGCGTCCCGCGCGAAGTTCTCGGCCGCCGCCAGGAGTCGTCGGGCCATGCCCTGCCGCCGGAAGGCGGGGGAGACCACGAGGCGCTCGACGTAGGCTTCGGAAGAGGTGTGGGAGTAGCGCGGGTAGGAGAGCAGGGTCGTCGCCCAGACGGCGCGCGCCAGGCCCAGGTTCCGGGTGAGCGCTCTCCAGAGACCGCGGGCGAGGATGTCGTCGCGGGAGGGCGCCGTTCGGACGCCCACGCTGGCGGCCAGCTCCGCCGTCGAGTAGTCCTCGACCACGAGGGAGGTAACCCCGCCGGATGCGTGCTCCAGGCTCACCCACCTCTCCATCACTTTCAGGGAGCGATCCATCCGCCCGCCGAAGACGGGCCGGAACTTGTCCAGGAAGCCCTCAACCACGAGGGCTGCTATCGCCGGGTCGTCGTCCGGTCCGGCGAAGCGTACGGTGAACTGCTCGGCGCGCATCCCGTCATCCTACCAGAGTCCGGTTGCCTACCCGATGAGCCGTCGGCGCATGATCTGGACCGGTATCAAGGCCAGAGCGCCTGTAAAGACAAGTATCCAGACTACGTCCACCAGCACGCCAAGAGAAGGGCCCGTGGCGAGCTCCCGGCAGACGTTAACCGCGTGGTAGAGCGGTGTGAACCAGGCGACCTGGGGCACCGGCGCCGGGAAATTCTCTACTGGGAAGAAGATGCCCGAGAAGAGAAACAGCGGCGTAACGACCAGGGTAAAGTAGTAGGCGAAGAGGTCTATGTGCTCGATCAGGCTGGTGAACAGCGTCCCCATGACGCTGAACATGATCCCAATGACGAGCAGCATCGGCGGGATCAGAAACGCCCACGGCGACGTTATGAGCGTCTCCCCGAAGGCGACGCCTAGCACCACCAGCATCGCCAGGAACCCGGTACCGTAGAGGGCGGAACGCGTGCCGGCCCACAAGTACTCCCCGGCGATCACGTCCTCCGCGTTGACCGGCGTCGTTATTATGGCGTCGTAGATCCTGTCGAACCTGAGTTTGACGAAGGTGTTGAAGGTGCTCTCGAAGGAGGCGGCGAACATAGCGTTGCTCGCCAGCAGCCCCGGCGCTATGTACTGCACGTAGCTCTGTCCGTCTATGCCGCCTTGCTGGATAAAGGCACCCAGCCCCAGGCCCAGCGCCGCCAGGTAGAGAAGCGGCTCGATAAAATTGGGGAACAAGCTGCTCATCCAATACTTGCGGAAGATCGTGACGTTGCGCTGCCACACCCTGAACGCGCCCCGCGGCGAAGGTATCCTTATCGTTGACACTACTCGATCAAACTCCTCCCCGTGAGCCTGAGGAACACGTCCTCGAGCCCAGCCTGGCGGTACACGGTGTTCTCGAGCTTTACGCCGGAGCCGCGGATTCTCTCAGCTAGCGCGTCCGCGTCGGCGGTGTAGGCGAGAACGGCCTCCTCGCCGGTCCTCTCGACGGCATCCGAGGCGTCCTCCACGATCGGGAGCAGCACTTCGAGGTCCTCTGGACTTGCCCGGACCTCCAACACCTGCGGGCTGACGTGCTCCTCCACGAGCTCCTTCGGCGTGCCGCCGGCGATGATGAGCCCGCCCTCCATGATGACGAGCCGGTCGCACAAACGCGCCGCTTCCTCCATATAGTGGGTGGTGAGGACGAGCGTCTTGCCCTCGGCGGTCAGCGCGCGAAGCCTGTCCCAGACGAGGTGGCGCGCCTGCGGGTCGAGGCCGGTGGTCGGCTCGTCTAGCACGACGAGCTCGGGGTCGTTGATCAGGGCTCTCGCGATCAAGAGTCGCCGCTTCATCCCGCCGGAGAGCTGCTCGACCCTCGCGTCCACTTTCTCAGAGAGCTGCATGAAGTCCAAAAGCTCGTCGGCCCGGCGCAGGATCACCTTGCGCGGGAGGTCGTAGTACCTGCCGTAGATCAAGAGGTTCTCCCTTACCCGGAGCTCCTCGTCGAGGTTATCCTCCTGCGGGACTACCCCGATACGGCGCTTGATCTCCCGCTCGTGGTCGCGGACGTCGAGGCCTGCGACCTCAAGCTCGCCGCCCGTCCGGATGACCGCCCCGTAGATCATCTTCATCGTCGTCGTCTTCCCGGCCCCGTTGGGTCCGAGAAACCCAAAACACTCCCCCCCGGAGACCTGGAAGTCCACGCCTTTGACGGCCTCAAAGTCGCCGTAGCTCTTCCTGAGCCCCCGGCCGACCAGGGTGGACTCCCCCGACACGGTCCCGGTGCTCGTCTCCGTCTCCGTGTTCACTTGCCAGCCTCTCCAACAAATCTCGATCCGGCCACCAGACCCCCCCAACGAACACCTGTCGCACCCTCCATCCGCCCACGACACAAGCAACGCCCAGGCCCAAAGAATGGAGCGGGAACGGCACTTATACTAACCCATCTCGCCCATCTGACCACCGCCAGAATTCGCCATGATGCTTCATCGAGTTGCGCAGTTTTGCTACCTTTCGCACACGAAGATGCTTTATCAAAGATTAAGAAATGTTTGGAATCGACTCTACCTTTTGACGAAAAGTGCTGCTAAAATGCGCCGCGCTGGTTAGAGCGACGTTGGGCATGAAGAGCTTTTTGCGCAGGTAGAGAGAACGGAGAGGGTACATGGGCAAAAGGTCTGATCGACGAGTATTTAGGAGACGACGGCGACGCGTCGGGTTCGCGCTGCTCGTCTCGCTCGCCGTCATGGCCTTCGGCGCCCTTTTGTTCGCAGGGGTGGGTCCGGCCGGTTTGCATGCAAACCCCTTGGGGAGCGTGGAGAAGATTCCGGTCGAGAGGGTTCAGTCGCCCGACCTCGCGGAGGCCCCCGAGGCCGTGGCCGAGCAGGAGAACGAGTCGGCCGGGTCTCTGCTGGCCGCCGAAGACGAGGATCAAAAGACGGCGGCAAAAAAGCAGCAGGTTCAGAAGGCCGCCGAGCCGGCGGCCCCGGTTCCGCCGACCAAAGATCTCTGGATGAGCATCCCTGCGCTGGGACTGTACGACAACTACGTCGCCAACTCCAACGATCCCGCGGCCCTGGACGTGGGTGCGGCCAAGACGGTCGAGTCTGGTTTCCCCTGGCAGGACAACGCGAACACCTACATATCGGCGCACAGGCTGGGTTATCCAGGTACCGCGAGCGATTACCAATTCTATAATCTTCCTCTGTTAGCGATGGGGGACAAGATCTACCTCGGCGACGCCAACGGGACGACGTACACGTACGAGGTTACGGGGTTCGTCGAGGTGTCGCCCGCGGACACCTGGATCACCGCTCCCCAGGCGGGCAGGGACATGATCTCCCTTCAGACGTGCATCGAGAACTACGGTGACTACTGGACCATGGGCCCCAACTGGTACGTCCGCTACATCGTACAGGCAGACCGAGTCTCTGTAGACCCCGCTTAAGAGCTACGGAATAGACGCTATGGGAGCGCCCCCATAGGGACGTTTCTCGTTCGGTGCCGGTGGCGATAAAGGGCTATACTGGCCGCTCCATCGCGACTTCGCTGCGGGCGTGGTGCGCTGGGAACATGATATTGCGAGAGAGGGGAGCGACTCAGATGGCACTGGTAACGATGCGTCAGCTTTTGGACGAGGCGGCGAAGGCTGGCTACGGCGTTGGGGCGTTCAACGTCAACAACCTGGAGCAGGTACAGGCGATTATGGAAGCTGCGCGCGAGACCCAGGCTCCGGTCATCATCCAGGCCTCGCGCGGCGCGCGCAAGTACGCCAACGACCGCTTCCTCTACCATCTCATGGAGGCCGCGACGGAGGTCTACCCGGAGATATCCGTTGCCCTGCACCAGGATCACGGCAACTCGCCTGAGACCTGCAAGAGCGCCATAGATCTCGGCTTTACGAGCGTGATGATGGACGGCTCGCTCATGGACGACGGCAAAACGCCGGCGGACTTCGAGTACAACGTACGGGTCACGCGCGAGGTGGTCGAGATGGCGCACGAGGCGGGGGTGACGGTCGAGGGCGAGCTGGGCACGTTAGGCGGCATCGAGGACGGCGTGGGCTCCGGCGAGGTGAACCTGACCGATCCGGACCAGGCGGTCGAGTTCGTCAATCGGACCGGGGTGGACGCTTTGGCGGTCGCCATCGGGACGAGCCACGGGGCGTACAAGTTTACCAAGGAGCCCGACCGCGAGGTCCTAGCGATGCACATCATCGAGGAGATCAACGAGCGGCTGCCGACCACGCACCTCGTCATGCACGGCTCCTCCAGCGTGCCCAAGGAACTCGTCGACATCATCAACCGGTACGGCGGGGAGATCCGCCCGACTTGGGGCGTGCCGGTGCACGAGATTCAGGAGGGCATCAAGCACGGCGTGCGCAAGATAAACGTGGACACAGACCTGCGCCTCGCCGCGACCGGCGCCATCCGCAAGGCCTTCGCCGAGGACCCGGGTGAGTTCGACCCGCGCTACTACCTGAAGCCCGCCCGCGCCGCCATGCAACAGGTCGTCGAGGCCCGCATGGAGGCTTTTGGCCAGGCCGGCCACGCTGCGGATTACGACCCCATCTCCCTCCCCGACATGGCCGTCCGATACAAAGAGCAGGGTCACCAGCTCACGGTTACCTAAAGCGGTCAGCTTCCAGCGGTCAGCCATCAGCTATGGATAGCTGACGACTGTTTCTGCGCCACCGAGCGTCGGGCTGTAGGTCTCCGAGCGGTCGATCCATTTGGGGGGTCTTCGAGGGCCTGTACTCCTCAAACCTTTCGAGCAACGCTGTAAGATCGGTCTCGACAAGAACCATCGCCCGATGCTTCAAGCTGATGAAACCTCTGTTAAGCATGTGGTCGAACGCGGAGAGCAGGAGAGCGTAGTAGCCGGCGACATCGACTAGGCCGCAAAGTCTCCCATCCTCGCCGAGGTGCGCTCATCTAAGGATCTCGAAGAATCCTTCTAGCGTGCCGGTTCCGCCTGGGAGCGTTACGAACCCTTCGGAGAGCTCGGACATTATGGCCTTGCGCTCGTGCATCGAGCCGACGACGCGTAGCCGGGTGAGGCCCATGTAGGCGATCTCGCAGTCCACAAACGCTTTCGGCATGACGCCGGTAACGTCGCCGGCGGCGGCGAGTGCCGCATTTGCGACCGCGCCCATGAGGCCGACGTGCCCGCCACCGTAGACCACCTGTATCCCACTTGGGCCAACGTCTTGCCGACTACCTGGGCCGTCCGTTCGTAGGAGGGGCCGTCGCTGGACCAGCGGGAGCCAAAGAAGACGCACACGCTTTTCACGGCGATAGAACCGCTGCACCATGGCGACCCCGACGACGATCAGGAGCGCGCCCCCGACGCGCGGGAGGCTCGCGGATTGCACCGGGACGCCGAGCAGGCCGAGTTGATTTATCGCGATGGAGGCCATGACTTGTACGATCAGCAACACGCCGACGGTAGTGGCCGCCCTGACTGAGGTGGGGGTGAGGATGATCGAGACGCACACGAAGAAGGCGCCGAGCAGTCCCAGTCACATCCACCAGGGGGCGCTTGCGATGGGCCCGAGCTCGGGCACGGAGCAACGCAGGATCGCGGTGGACGCGAAGAGGGCCACGGTCCCCACCAGGCAAGAGAGCGCCACGGTCAGCACGGGACTGACGACGACGTCGTCGAGTAGCTGGGTGTTAATGGCGAACTGCGCGGGCGCGGCCATCCCGGTCGCGCTCGCAGCCGAGAGGAGCAGAAGCCAGCTCATCCTCGTCACCCTTCCGGCTGCTAGCGCGGCTCGTAGACGTCGTAAAGGATCGGTTCTATGCCGGCTTCCCCGACGCCGGAGCGGTACTGGACGTAGCGTGCACGCTGCAAGTAGGCCAGAGCCGTTTTAACGCGGCCTTCGAGGGCCGGGATCCCCTCCTCGAGGTCCCCGAGTTTGCCGGAGTCGAGGATCACATCCTCCTCGTCATTGTCCTGCCAGATCTCCCACAGCCTTCGCCAGAGCGCGTCGCCTTCGGGGGAGAGCGGTTCTCGTTCCATCTTCTACCTGCTTTCCTGGTGCTTGCGAAGCTCGAACACGACGTGCGCTATCTCCGGTACTAGCAGCTTCTCCATCGCGAGCCGGACGGCGTTGCGCGACCCCGGTAGGCTCGCCACGAGCTTGGTGCCGACGGCCCCGGCGACCGCGCGGCTCATGATGGCGGCGGCCCCTATCTCCTCGTAGGAGAGCATCCGGAAGATCTCACCGAACCCATCAAGCCTCTTCTCGATCATGCGGTCCACTACTTCGTAGGTCGTGTCGCGCGCGGAGATACCGGTCCCCCCGCTGGTGACGACGGCGTCCACGTCGGCGCGGGCAAGCGCGTTTACGAGCGCCGTCCGGATGCGGGCGGCGTCGTCACCCACGATGGTCCGGTCGACTACCGCGTGGCCTGCTCCTTCCAACGCTCCCTGTACGGCGTCGCCGCCGGTGTCAGTCTCGGGGGTGCGGGTGTCGCTTACCGTCAGGACGGCGACTCTGACCTTCTCTGGGGCCGACTCCCGGTGCTTCGCGACGCTTTCGCTCAAAGCGGGCCTCCTCTGCCCAGAAACGGGTTGTGGGCCCGCTCTTCTCCTATGGTCGTCGCGGGGCCGTGCCCCGGGTAGACCGTCGTCTCGTCCGGGAGCGTGAGCAACCGCTCCTCGATGCTCTGCATCAAAACCTCCATGTTCCCGCCAGGCAGGTCCACCCTTCCCACGCTCCCCGCGAACAGCGCGTCCCCCGACAGGACGACTCCTTTGTCCTCAACGTAGAACGCCAGGTGGCCCGGGGCGTGGCCTGGCGTGTACAGTGAGCGCAGCCTCAGCGTTCCGACCTCGAGTACCTCCTCGTTCTCGACGTGGCGGTCGACGACGGGAACCTTGCCGAACTTGAGGCCCATCATTACGGCCTGGGTCGGGAGTTGGCCGAGCATCATCTCGGCCTCGGCGTGCATCAAAACCGGGCAGGCGTACTCCTCTACCAGGACGGCGACGGCGCCGACGTGGTCGATGTGGGCGTGGGTCACGATGATCGAGGCGATCTCCAAATTCGTCTGCTCGACGGCGAGCGCTATCCGCACGGCCTCGTCGCCGGGGTCCACGAGGGTGCCCACGCCTGAGTTCTCGTCCCCGAGGATGTAGCAGTTCTCCTGGAAAGGTCCGACGGTCAGGTGCTCCAGGATCATCGCGCCCTCCCTACCAGAAACTCCACGAGCAGTCGCGCCGGGACGCCGGTTCCCCCCTTCGGGGTGTAGACGTTCTCCTTCTTGCCGTAGGCCGTCCCGGCGATGTCCAGGTGTGCCCACGGGTAGTCGGCGAACTCCTTGAGAAACGCGCCGGCCGTCAGCGCACCGCCACCGCGCCCGCCGGAGTTCTTTAGATCGGCGGTATCGCCCTTGATCTGCTCGGTGTACTCTTCGAAGAGCGGGAGCGGCCACGCCCGCTCCCCAGCCCTCTCGCCCGCGGCCTGCACTTCGGCTATCAGGTCCTCGTCGTTGCCCATGAGGCCGGACGCGTGGTTGCCGAGGGCGACGACGCAGGCGCCGGTGAGGGTGGCGCAGTCCACCACTGCCGCCGGCTCGTAGCGGCGGGCATAGGAGAGGGCGTCAGCGAGGATGAGTCGTCCTTCCGCGTCCGTGGTGAGGATCTCCACGGTCTTGCCGGAGTGCATCGTGAGCACGTCGCCGGGCTTGAAGGCGTCTCCGCCAGGGAGGTTCTCGGTCGCAGGTACCAGTGCCACGACGTTGAGCGCGAGATTCAACGCCCCGACCGCCTCCATCGCGCCCAACACCGCAGCACCACCGCCCATGTCAAACTTCATATCCTCCATGCCGCTGGAAGGCTTTATCGAGATGCCCCCGGAGTCGAACGTGACGGCCTTGCCGACGATAATGACCGGAGCCGCGTCCCCGCCTTTGCGGTGCTCTAGCACGATAAATCGGGGATCGTTGCTAGCCGAACGACCAACCGTCGCGAGCCCCGTGAGCCCCTCGGCCTCGATGCCGGACCGGTCGAGGACGGTCGCCTCCATGCCGTGCCGGTCGGCGATCTCCCACGCCCTATCCGCGAGGTACTCTGGGGTGGCCGTATTGGAGGGCTCGTTGGCCAGGTCCCGGGCGAGCAGGCTTCCGGCGGCGATCGTCGCGCCGGCGTCCGCACCCGCGGAGGCGGCCCCTTCGTCGTCGGACCCACCGAGGATGAGGTCGAATCCCTGGATCTCGCGTCCGTCCTCAGCGTTCGCCTCGGCCGGCTCCGCCCGCCCACCTGTCTTGTAGCGGGTGAAGCGGTACAGCCCCAGCGCCGCGCCCTCAGCTGCAGCCTGGGCGAAGCCCTCGACGTCCACACCTTCCGGGTTCGGCAGCAGGAAGGCGGACTCGTCCGCCCCGAGGGATCTGGCTCTCTTAGCGATGGTGGCGGCGGTGCGCCGCAGTTTCTCGGGCGTGAAAGAGGAGCGGTCCCCGAGCCCGACGAGCAGCAGCCGGTATGCTGCGAGGGCGTCGCCGGGGTAGAGTAGAGCCGTCTGTCCAGCTTTGCCGGAGAAGTCTTCGCTGGAGAGGGCAGGCTCCGCCGCGGCGCCGAGACCCTCCGGGACGGCCTCGCCCCTGTGGACCCCAACCGCGAGCAGATCGGCGGACACCTCGTCCAACGCGGTCTTTCTCACACCGATCCGGACCAAAAAGGACCACCCCCTGCTTTACGACAAGGCTTGCTTCACGACGGCCCGGATTATACGGTAAGAGACGTTGAGGCTCTCTGTGATAATCCTGACCTTGAGCGAAGAGGTCTCCGTAGGAACTCTACTCCGAGGGCTCTCAGAGACCCCGGCCTGCACGAGGTCGTGGTCGCCGCCGGAGGCTCCGGCTACGAACGCCCGATCTCGCCCGCACCTAGGGCGGCTATTGCCCTGCGTGCCGGGCCGCGGCGCGAAGTTGCACGCCGCGGAGCACGCGAGGCGACGGGGGAAGTCCTGCTCTTCTTGCTCGCCGACTTAGGACCTCCGGGCGACCTCGCCGCCCAGATCTCCGAAGCCGTCTAGGCCGGGTGCGCCGGCGGTAATTTCCACTTGCGCTAGCCGGAAGGTGGCCTCCTCAGACGGGGGCTTGAAGTCCTCGTGCCCACCTGCTGCAGAGTCCTCGCTACTACGTGGACTTGAGGATCTTCGCGCGCCACGACGCCTTCGAGGCCTACGCAGACATCCCGCACGTCCCGATAATGGAGAACGTGATCTTCGTAGAGAAGCTGGAGAGGACGGACCGCCTAGCTGCCGGGACCCATAATCAGCGCCTTCCGCCGCTAGAAAGGCCGCAAGCTGCAGACCTTACTTCTTCGGGGTTTCATGCAGCTGGCCTTCGCGCTCAGCGTGAACCCCTGGCGCCTCTCGGGATCGTACAGGCCCTCACCAGTTGAACGCGCGTCCTCGTCACGGTTAAGGCCCCGATCCCGGCTCCGTCAAGACTCGCCTGCGCCTGGATCCCGAAGACGTCTCCCGTCTCCAGGCGGCTCTCATCCTGGTCACGGTCGAGAAGCCCCGCCCCCCGGCTCAACGACGGTGGCGGGCACGCCTAGGGACCGTCTCGACCAGATATCCTGGCCCAGATATCCTGGCTCCTTCCCCGCGACGTGCGTCTCACACCGCAACCCGAGGGTGACCTCGGGGAGCGGAAATTCTCCGCAGCGACGACACTCTTTGACGGGTCTCCCAAACTCGTCCTGATCCTGGGCATCGACGCCCCGACCCTACCCCCGCATGCCATCCTCCAATTCGCCAAGGCCTTCACCACTCATAGTTTTATCCATAGTACTTAGTATAGATGCAGGCTCCGGCCTGCTGGGACTCCGGTGGTCGCACGAGATCGTCTTCTCGGGGATAGAGTGGTCCACTCAGGGGAACATGCGCAGACGGTGTCGAGGGGCCCTTAATGTCGGGTTGTCTGTGTATGAGGGGAGGCGTGGACGACGTTGACGAGCCGGAGAATCTGGCGCGCCTCAAGGAGGAGCTCGGGGTGTGCTCCGACCTCGCTCCTCGTGCCGCGGCGGTGTGCAAGGCTCTTCGAGCCCCTAATCGGGTCCGGGGCCCGATACGGTGCTATCGTGGGCGGCGTGAACCTGCGGCCTTACCTGGATCTCGCCGTGCAGACCGCCTACGAGGCGGGACGGCTCACGCTCGGCTACTTCCGCACGGAGGCTGCGCGGCCGGAGTTCAAGCCAGACGACACTCCAGTGACGGCTGCAGACAGGGAGGCCGAGAAGCTCATCCGCGCCAGGATACGGGCTCGCTGTCCGGGTCACGCCGTGGTCGGGGAAGAGTACGGAGAAGAGGAGGGGACAGACGGGGACCACCGCTGGATCGTGGACCCCATAGACGGCACGAAGTCCTTCGTGCGCGGTATCCCATTGTACGGCGTCCTGATTGGGCTGGAGATAGAGGGCGTCTGCAATGTAGGTGTCGCCTACTTCCCCGCCCTCGACGAGATAGTCTGCGCCGCTACCGGCGAGGGATGCTACTGTAACGGCCGGCGCGTGCGCGTGGCAACGACGGAGAAACTGGCCGAAGGCATAGTCTCGTTCACCGACGCGACGAGCTTCGAGGAGTACCGTCGTCAAGAGGCGTGGGAGCGCGTGCTCGCCGCGGCGAGCCATGGCCGCGGGTGGTCGGACGCCTACGGCCACGCCCTCGTCGCCACCGGGAGGGTAGAGCTAATGCTCGACCCCGTCATGAACTTCTGGGACTGTGGTCCGTTCCCGCCGATCTTACGCGAAGCCGGCGGCTTCTTCGGTGACTGGTCAGGCAACGAGACCATCTACGGCGGCGAGGCTATGAGCACCACGCAGAAGCTGCTCCCCGAGGTGCTAGCCCTGATCCAACAGGGCAAACCCTGATGCCCTCCAATTTCGCCGTCAGTCACTCTCTAGAAGGTGATCGAGCCGTTCCAGCGTCCGCACGTCGAAGCGAACTCTGTGGAGTCCGCCGGGCTTTCTAGTCCGGGCTCAGCCTGATCTAGCGGGTCGCTCTCGGCACGTCCAACTACCTTACGGAGCCCGGCCGCAGCCGTCCTAGAGTCGCGTAGTAGGCTTCCAGAGTTGGCGTCAATCGGACGTGAGCGCGAACTTGCCTCGGCGCCGCGTGGCGTTGGCGGCTCGGCGCTTCGCAAGCCTCCCACGTATAGCCTAGAGAAACACTACGCGGTCGACAAAGCCGACCCTGCGTTCGTTTATCGACCGCACCGTGAGGCCCATCCGGCGTCGTACACGCTACGGTTAAGCTCCCCTGCGGCGACGCGGGCCAAATCATAGTACAGCTTCAGGAAATCACTCCGCGCGTATGCGCATCCGTGCCGCGCCTTCGTCTCCAGCGGCCGCTTCAAGCGCCGAGCGTTTGACTCCACCGCTCACGGTAGCGATCTCCCAGCGAACCTGTACCGGAGGACGGCCCCTGTAGAACCTCCTCACCTCTACGACGCAGTCTGCGGGCACGAGCTCCAGCAGGGTCGTCTTTCCAACCGCCGACAGCCCCTCCACCACGATCAACACGACGAATCCCTTTGCTGACCTGCGCTCGGACCACAAAGAAGGGCGCGGCTTTCGTCGCGCCCCAAACCTGAAGGCTGATACCTGATACCTACAAAACCGGCAGGAATTTCTCGAGCTCGTAGGGCGTCACCTGTACGCGGTAGGCTTCGAACTCCTCGCGCTTGAGCTGGAGGAGGCGGGTGTAGGTGTGCTCGCCGAGCGCCTTGTGCAGCAGCTCGGAGTTTTCGGCCTCCTTAATAGCCTCTCCGAGGTCGGCGGGCAGGGACCTGATACCCATCTTCTCGCGCTCTTCGGCCGTGAGGTGGTAGAGGTTACGCTCCATCGGCTCCGGCAACTCGTAACCCTTTTCGATACCTTCGAGGCCGGCGTGCAAGAGCGCCGCGAAGCACAGGTAGATGTTCGCTGAGGGGTCCGGGCAGCGAAGCTCCATACGTGTGGATTTCTCCTCACCCGGGTGGAAACCTGGCACCCGCACCAGGGCCGAGCGGTTGCGACGACTCCAGGCGATGTAGACCGGGGCCTCGTAACCGGGGACCAGGCGTTTGTAGGAGTTCACGTGCTGGGCGAAGATGATCGAGAGCTCACGCGCGTGGTGGAGCTGCCCCGCGATGAAGGCCTTGGCTTCGTCGGAGAGGTAGTATTCGTTGTTCGCGTCGAAGAAGGCGTTCTTGCCGTTCGCAAAGAGGCTCTGGTGGGTGTGCATGCCCGACCCGTTCTGATCCTTGAGCGGCTTCGGCATGAACGTCGCGTAGACGCCGTGGCGGGTGGCTACCTCCTTGACGACCGTCTTGTAAGTCATCACCTTGTCCGCCATCGTCAGCGCGTCGTCGAAGCGGAGGTCGATCTCGTGTTGGGAGATGGCGACCTCGTGGTGTGAGTACTCGACCTTGATGCCGAGCTGCTGCAGCGACTGGACCGTCTCGCGCCTGAGGGCGGTGGCTGCGTCGAGCGTCGTCAGGTCGAAGTAGCCGCCGTAGTCGAGGGGTTCGGTCCCCTTGGAGTCCTTGAAGTAGAAGAACTCGAGCTCGGGGCCGCAGTAGAAGTTGTCGAAGCCCATCTCGTTCGCCCGCTCCAGCGCCCGCCTGAGGATATGGCGTGGGTCGCCGACGTAGGGGTCGCCGTCTGTGGTCTGTACGTCGCAGATCATGCGCGCGGTGGGGGCATCTTGCGGACTCCAGGGGATGACCTGGAAGGTGGACGCGTCGGGCATGGCGATCATGTCCGACTCCTCGATGTCCTGATAGCCCGTGATGGAGGAGCCGTCGAAGCCCATCCCGCCGTCCAGGGCGTCCTCCAGCTCCTCGACCGTGATCGCGAAGCTCTTTAGAGTCCCCAAAATGTCCGTGAACCACATCCGGATGAACTGTACGTTGTTGTCCTTCGCCTGCTGCAACACATTTTGCTTCTCAGCAGTGTCCAAGCCTACCTCCTCGAGTCTTCGCTCTGTGTCGAGTGCCCAGCCGGGGGCTTTCCGGCAACAAGGGCCATGATAGGAAGCGCGTGCCGTGGTTGGAATGGCCGGGCGTACAAGCCAGGGACCGTGGGTAGGCCCGATTTTGGGCCGGATGTACAAAGGAGACTCCGATCCGCACTGCAAGGGGCGGCCGAGGACGTCGTCGCGGGTGAAAAGCGCCCGTGTAGGGTAGAACCCTACTGTAGTATCTACAATACTACAGGGGCCGGCCGACGATACGATGCTAAGGGGGAGAGATGAGCGGTAGACCAGAGGATCATCGCGAGGATCGCCGCAGGACGGGTCCCCTTGGGGACGCCGCCGAGGAGACCCGGCAGGTTCCGCCGACGGAGAACGATCCTGAGTCCACGCGACCGGTGCCGACGAAGCGGCCCGCGGGGGAGGGGCAAGCTGCTTGGGAGACGCGCCGGATCCCCCAAAGAACCCCCCAGTCTGAGGACAAAGAGACGCGCGTAATTCGGATGCCGGAGTACTCGGACACGACCGGTGAGGCCACCCCCTACCCGGCGGGCTACTTCGAGGCCGCCGAGGATCGCGAGGAACGGCTGCGGGACATGTACGGGGGCGTGGACTGGCTCGCGAGCTTTCTGGGGTTCGTCTTCGCGCTCGTCGCCGCCGCGGTCTTCTCGCTCATCGGGGGCCTCTTGCTAGTGCCCCTGGGCTTCCCGCCAGACCTCGGAGGCGGCGAGATCGGGGCCGCCGTCATCACCGGCCTCGTCCTGCTGGGACTCCTGATTTTCCTGACCTTTTTCTTCGGCGGGTACGTGGCCGGTCGCCTGGCCCGCTTCGACGGCGGTCGCAACGGGGCTCTGCTGCTCGTATGGAGTTTCATCGCGGTCCTGATCCTGGCCCTGGCCGCAGGGGTCTTTAGCGGCTTCCTGCCCCCTGGGGTCTCCGACAGCGTCGGGAATCTGCTCGACGGCCTCTCCTCCACGGTTGGGGATCTCGCGGGCGCCGGCTTCGTCGGCATCGCCGTCGCCGTCGGCGCGCTCCTCCTGGCGCTCCTCGGCGGTTTTTTGGGCGGGCGCGTTGGCGGCCGGTACCACGCCCAGATAGATCGCTCGGCCTGACGGTGAACGAAGCGTGGGGCAGAGCCCGCTGTGTAAGCGCTCACAGGGATCGACGAGCCGCGCCGGTATAAAGCGGCGACGCTGCAGCGGCGGAGGGGTACTGCAGAGGGACAGGTGCTTTTCGAGGCCGACATCAGGCGCCTCGGGTCCAAAGAGTGGGGGTTCTTCTACCGCTACCCGGGCACGAACGCGAATGTGCGCGAGGAGCGAATACTAGAGCACATCGAGAACCTGAAGGTGCCGCCGGCGTGGGAGGACACGCGCATCGCCAGGAGCCCGTCTGCCAAGGTGCAAGCGATCGGGTACGACTCCACCGGCGGTCTGCAGCACGTCTACAACGCCAGATACCAGGACCAGAAGGAGCGCGAGAAGTCCGAGCGAGTCGTTCGAGCGGGTCCTGTGCTTCGCGGCCGCGTTGCCGCGGATCCGCAAGACAACAAGCGACTACCTCAGATGCGATAAGCACGGCCGGAAGAAGGTCCTCGCTGCGATGCCGCGCCTCATGAACGCGGCTTACTTCCGTGTGGGAGAGGAGCGCTAAGAGCTCGTTTCAAAACCCGCCAAGCAGATCCCTATTTAAAGCGAACCGACTTCCGCGCCATGCCGAACCACGCCTTCGCTATGATGCTTTGCCTGGGTGGATCCCGGCCCGAAAGCACGGACGACAGGGGATAGCTGCATGAGCGCGACTAACGGCGCGACCGAGGATCGACCGAGGGCTACGGTCGGCGAGACGGCACTAGCACACCAAGCGCACGAAGCCTGGAAGAAAAGGCTGCTTTCTAGAACGAGATGATGGGCGAGGGCAATGCCTTCCAGAGGGTGCTCATCGCTCGCGCCGCAGAACAGCTGCTTAAGGTGCGCTCCACCGAGACGGTGCTCGATGTCGCCTGCGGCAACGGCGTCTTCAGCCGCAGGCTCGCGGAGTTCGGAGCGAACGTGGTAGCCATCGACTTCACCGAAAAGTTCGTCGAGTTGGCCAGAGCCCGCACCGAGGAAGCGGGGTACGGTGACGCCGTGGAGAACCTGGTGGTAGACGCGACCGATGAGGAGCAGTTGCTCGCCTTGGGAGAGGAGCGTTTCGACGCGGCGGTCTGCAACATGGCGCTGATGGACATGCCGACCATCGACCCCTTGATGCGTGCCCTGCGTCGCCTCCTCAAACCCGAAGGCCGCTTCGTCTTCTCGGTGCAGCACCCGGCCTTCAACTTCAACGCGGCTAGGCTGGTCTTGGAGGAAGAGAACAGGGATGGTGCCTTGGTGGAGACATACTCGGTTAAGGTGACCGGTTACCTGCACGTGCCACCCGGGAAAGGGGCGGGGATGCCCGGCGGGCCTGTTCCGCACCCGTACTTCCACAGGCCCTTAAGCGAGCCGTTCAAGGGCTGCTTTAGGGCCGGCTTCACGGTGGACGGTATGGAGGAACCCTCCTTCGCAAAACCAGAGGACGGCTCACGATCTGCGGCAAGACCGCTCTCTTGGGAGAACTTCGCGGGGATCCCACCCGTGCTCGTTGCGCGGGCGCGACCGACCCAAAGTCGGCCCAACAGCTCAGAGTCTTGACGACGCTCTCGTCTGATCCCTAAACATCCTCCCCACGGCGTACGCAGCGACCGAAGCAGACTAGGGCACACGCCAAGTGCAGAAAGGCTTCGTGCGGATCCGCCCCGCGTTCGTAGCAGTCGTGAGCCTGCGATACGACGAAAACCAGGCAAACGTCCTCTCGATCACCCACCTGTGCCGCCCCAACCTTCTGCTAAAATCCTTGCCCCTCCTCACGATGCGTACTCGAATGCCGCGCTTGTGCAGAGTCCTCCTGCAATGTGGGAAGGCGTAGCCTTTGTCCGCGGGCAGCTTTTTCGGACGTTTGCGGGACCTGCCTCTGCCCGACGGTTTGATGGAGGAACCGTATCCAAGAGCTGTTCGAAGACTTTGCAGTCGTGGACGTTCGCCGCAGTAAGGACAACGGTAAGTGGGAGGCCGGCCGCGTCGGTCAGCAGGTGACCTTTCGAGCCCGACTTGCCACGATCGGTAGGATTAGGCTCGACGTTCTGACCCTTTTTTGGCCGGAACGGTCGCCGAATCGACGCAAGCCTGCGACCAGTCGATGGTGCCGCACCGGCCGAGCCGGTCAAGTAGATTCCTGAAGAGCAGAATGAACACGCCCGCCTTCTGCCATTCTCGTAAGCGCCGCCAGCACGTCACCCCGCTGCCGTACCCTAGCTGCTTGGGCAGCCTTCGCCACGGTATTCCGGTCTTGAGCACGTAGATGAGCCCGCACAGCACCGCTCTAGCGGGAACCCTCGGCCTACCACCTTTATCCTTCGAGGGTTCGGGTGGCAACAATGGCTCGATGATCTGCCAGAGCTTGTCGCTCACCAGTTCTCGATCTATGCCGGCAAGCGTAGCACCGAAGAGGTTTTGAAACTGCTTCTAAGCGAAACAGAACAAGACCTACGACACAGCGACCCTCCGCCGCAAGCACCTGCAGATAGAGGGCGACTCCATGATCTTCGAGTACGAGGGCGTGTAGGTCAAAAACCCTCCAGCAGCACCTGAGGCTACGCTTCCGCGCCCTGCTGGCCGAGGGCTGCGGAACGGATAGGGTTGCTAAAGATCGATCCAGTCGGAGATTTGGTGGCAAGTCGCCTACTTGAGTGTCCCCCACTGCGGGATGCCGCCGGCACGCCTCCACGCACCTTCTTTTTCTTGACAGCGCGGAGGGCAGGGCCGCACCCGCTTGCTCTTCACTAACTCGAGCGCTATGTGCTGGTCTTGTTCACGGTTCCACCTCCCGTACTGCATTCC
>DASQVA010000324.1:0-7880 GCA_035641035.1 Rubrobacter sp.
TTCGGCTTCTGCCGGCGCACGCGAATTAGCCCAGCTGGTGTTTGTGACCCGCGGACCGTCACGTACTAGAATCTGATCACGATGATGACCTATGCAGATAAGTTGGAGGTTCCCAAACCCCTAGCAGACCTGGGCGAGGCGTTCCGGGGAGCTGGTCACGAGCTGTACCTGGTTGGCGGTTACGTGCGGGACGGGTTGCTCGGCGAGGCGGGATTGGATGCGGACGCGACCACGGGTGCGCACCCCAGGGAGATCAAGCGCCTCCTAGGGCCGCGGGCCGAGCACCTGTGGATCGTTGGGGAGCGTTTCGGGACCATAGGGGCTAGGGTCGGCGGGTACGCCCTGGAGATTACGACGTACCGCAGCGACCTGTACACGCAAGGGAGCCGGCACCCTAAGGTTCGCTTCGGCGAGAGCCTCGAAGAAGACCTGGCGAGGCGGGACTTTACGATCAACGCGATCGCGGCCGACGCACTCACGGGCAGGGTACTTGACCCTTTCGACGGCAGGAAGGACCTCGCCTCCGGCGTGATCCGAACTGTAGGCGAGCCCCTTGACCGAATGCGCGACGACCCCTTGAGGATACTGCGGGCAGTGCGCTTTGAGACGACGCTGTCAAAGCCGGATAGGCCCTTCGCCACAACGCTCGACCTTGAGGGGGCGATCCGGGGGAACGCCCACTGGTTAGAGAGCATCTCAGCCGAGCGCATCAGGGACGAGTTCGAGAAGATACTGCTCTCCGAGAACGTCGCCCATGGCCTGAGGGCCCTCGTGCGCCTCAGACTAATGCCGTACATGGTGCCCGAATTCATGGAGACGGTCAATGTTGAGCAGGAGTCGGAGTTCCACCACAAGGACGTCTTCGAGCACACCCTGATCGTGGTCGAGAGCGTAAGGCCGGATTCCGACATGCGCGAGGGGGAGTTCTCCACTCTGCGCAAGGCGGCCTTCTTCCACGACATCGGCAAGCCCCGTACGCTCGTCTACGAGCACCGCTGCACCTACTGCGGCGCCAAGAGCATCCAGAAGAGCGCCGAGGAGGGTGAGTGTGAGCGCTGCGGGGGGCGCACGATCCCCAAGAAGATCCACTTCTACGGCCACGAGAACGTTGGGGCCTACATAACACGCCGGGCGATGCAGCGCCTGGTTTACCCTAGAGACGAGGTCGACGCCGTCGTCCACCTAGTCTCCCACCACATGCGCCCGTACGGGTACGCCGCGAGCCGAGATCCGTGGAGCGTCGCGGCGGTCAGGCGCTTTATCCGAGACACGTACCTCTCGCGCGGCGACCGCGTGCTCGCCAATGTGGACATGCTCCTCAAGCTAGCCCGGGCGGACATCACGGGTAGCGCGCCAAGGCGCAGGAGCATCGCCGAGGAGTCTTGGCGCAGTCTCAAAGGGAGGGTGGACGAGATCCGAACCGTGGACGCCGTGGAGAGGCTCGAAAGCCCGCTGGACGGCAACGACCTCATGCGGCACTTCGGCCGCGAGCCTGGGCGTTGGATCAAAGCTCTCAAAGACTACCTCCAGAACGAGGTGATCGAAGGCCGCCTCCGCGAGGACGACACGGAAAAGGCCTACGAGATTGCCGAGACCTACACCAACGAGCATGACATCTTCGGAGAGGAGTAAGATATTGCAAGATCCCGACGCTCTCGTAACCACGGACTGGCTCGCTGATCACCTGGACGACCTCGGCGAACGCCTTAGCGAACGCCTGCGCGTCGTGGACGTCAGGGGCTACGTAAAGAAGACTGACCTCGGTGGCGGCCGCCAGAGGGCCGAGTACCTCGCCGCCCGCAAGGAGTACGACGAGGCCCACATCCCCGGGGCCGTCTACGTGGACTGGACACGCGACATCACAGATCCGAACGACCGCGTGCCCGTGCAGGTCGCGTCCCCTGAGCGCTTCGCCGCCCTCATGGGCTCTTTGGGCATCGGCGACAACACCCGTGTCGTCGTCTACGATCACGCCGGCGGCCAGTTCGCCACCCGCCTGTGGTGGGCCCTCACCTACTACGGCCATGACTGGGTCTCTGTCCTCGATGGCGGCTGGAAGATGTGGACCTCGGAGGGCCGTCCCACCACCACCGAGATCCCCGAACCCGAGCCCACCGCCTTTACCCCGAGGCCCCGACCGGGTTGGCGAACCGACGCCGAGGCACTGCTCGCGGCGAGCGAGGGAGGCCGAGTCTTCGTCCTTGATGCGCGTGACAAGATGCAATACACAGGCGCTGTGGCGCGGGGGAGGGGTCGGGCCGGTCGCATCCCAGGGTCCACCCACCTCCACGCCGACAGCCTCTTCGACCCCGAGACCGGGAACTTACTCTCGAATGATGAGTTGGCGCACAGGGTGCAGGGGGCCGGCGTACCGGAGGACAGGGACGAGCCTATCGTCGCCTACTGCAACGGCGGGGTCGCGGCGACGGTCCCGCTCTTCGCGCTGCACCGGCTCGGCTACAAGAACCTCGCCAACTATGATGGATCGTGGAACGAGTGGGGTCTTCGGGAGGAGTTGCCCGTCGAGCGTTGAGGGCGCGCTCGGTATGCCGGCGGGGCCGATGTTACAATCGCGAAG
The DNA here is from genome assembly GCA_035641035.1 of Rubrobacter sp. Classification (GTDB taxonomy): domain Bacteria; phylum Actinomycetota; class Rubrobacteria; order Rubrobacterales; family Rubrobacteraceae; genus Rubrobacter_D. Next base: position 2,579 of record DASQVA010000324.1, read on the forward strand.
GTTTATGAAGAGATTGAGGGTCAAAAACTTGGTTTCGTGGGTGCTCAGCCTGGTCATGATAGTGGCCGGTGTCGCGCTCATAGCCTCCTTTTTTCTGGCGGGCCGCTTGGACAGCACCGCCACGAACGGCGATGACCCCGGCGGCTTCAACGTACCTAAGCTGGAGACTACGCAGGACGAGAGCACGACCAACGCCGGGCCGAAGGACAAGACCCTTGAACTGACCGTCCCCGCGATGGCCCGCATCGAGGACGACACGGTACCGAGCACCGTAGGGTCCGATGAGGAGACACTTAAAAATAACGCCGCCATCCACCTCGAAGGGACAGGCTTCCCGTGGCAGCAAGAGGCCAACGTCTACATCGCCGGCCACCGCCTCGGCTTCCCCAACACCGAGAGCTGGCTGACCTTCTGGGACCTAAACAAGGTCGAGCTCGGCGACGAGGTCTTCGTCACCGACGCGACCGGCGCAGAGTACACCTACAAGGTCTTCAAGGAGTTTACCGTCGGCCCGTCCAACCTCTCGGTGACGAAAGTCCGGCCGGGCAAGAACATCCTGACCCTCCAGACCTGCACCCTGCCCGACTACTCACAGCGTCTAATCATCCAGGCCGAACTCATCGACACTGCCGAGAAGGCGGCGTAGGGACCAAGCGCTACAGACGAGAAGCTCCTCGAAGGGCAGCTCGCCTACTACCGAGCGCGCCAAGGAGTAGTACGGCGAGTGGGTTCACCAGCGGGGACGCCACGACCGCGTCCCTGAGTGGAACCGCCGCCGGTTCTCCGAACGTGAGAAAGTCAGCCGGGAGTTCGGTCGCTTCCGGCCCACGGGCAAGGTGCTGGAGCTCGTGTGCGGCACCGGCCTGTGGACGGAGGAGCCTCCGCGCTACGCGGCCTCGGTGACGGCCGTGGACGCCTCGCCCGAGGTGCTGAAGATCAACCGAGCCAGGTCGACGCAGAACCACCGCCTCTACGCTTTCGGCGAGCCCCGCGCATAGAGGCTCTACCGCGTAGCCACGGCGTAGACGCTGCGAGACCTAGGTCCGCCGGAACTCCTGCGCCTTGAAGCGCTCTCCGGTTACGCCTTTCGACTCGTCCGAAGCGAGGTAGAGGAAGACAGCGGTGTTCTCCTCAGGTGTTATGCGGGTCGTAGGGTCTTCCTCGGGGTAGGCAGCGGCGCGCATTTCGGTGCGCATACCGCCCGGGTCCACGGCGTTCACGCGGATGCCGCGCCCTTCGAGTTCCGCGGCCAGGATCTGGGTCAATCCCTCGACGCCGAACTTGCTGACCGAGTAGGCACCCCACTCGGCCCGGCCCTGGACGCTGACCCCGCTTACGACGTTGATGATGGAGCCGCCTTCCCTCATGCGTGGGATCACCGCCTTCGAGACGAGGTAAGGCCCCGTGAGGTTCGCGTCTATCACCCGCCGCCAGTCGCCTTCGGGGTACTCTTCTATGACGACCCGCGGCCCGAGTAGGCCGGCGTTGTTGACGAGCACGTCTACATGGCCGAACCGCTCGACCGCGGCATTCACCATCCCTTCGACGTCCGCACCCTCCGACACGTCCGCCCCGAGAGCGAGCACCTCTGCGCCCAGGTTCTCGGCCTCCTGGGCGACCAGGCGGACGCCCTGCTCGCTCCGGGAGTTCAGGACGAGAGAGGCTCCCTCCTTCACGTAGGCGAGCGCGAGCGCCCTCCCGAGGCCCTGGCTCGCGCCTGTGACAAGCGCCACTTTGCCTTCGAGCATGTCTCTCCCTTCGGCCAGTTTGAAAGGTTTCAAGCTTCAGGTTACAGGCTTCAGGTTCAACTTTTTGGCCGGAACAGTGGCCCGCGAACGCAGTTTTCGGTTCATTCGGCAAGGCGTGTGACAGAAGGAAGTCCATAATCCTAGCTGATACCCGAAGCCTATAACCTGATACCTCTCTTACTGAAAATTTTCGATGGGAGGCTTTCTGACCAACAAACCGCTGGCCCTACGCTGTAGCACTTTGCTGACCAAGGGTAGCGACGAGCAGCTAGAATTGGTGAAAGCTTAAGGAGAAAGTAGGCACGGAGCGGCCTGCGCCGCCGAAACTTGGTGCCCGCGCCACAGTAAGACGACAACTCTAATAGAGCTACATGGTTGTGCTAGAGGCAGACGGCTAAAATCTAGCCTAGAAAGTACAGGCTTGGGAGGAGCTCTTCTCTTACCGGGATGCTCTCATCTTGTCGGCCGGCACGAACACGGCCCTACGGTACGGGGCGGCCCCGAATGCAAGGTGAAGAAGGCTGTCGCCGAAGTGGGCTTTGGCTCGACGTGCTCTGGCCGCGCTGCAAAAAAGGGAGGTTGGGAAAAGCGTGTAACTCCCCGGTGGTCTAACATGTCAACATGGGAGAGTACAGCACGCGCGGACACTCGTGGCCTGCTGCGGACAGGTCCTGGGAGTCGGGTTGCAGCACAACAGAGGTGGCCGCAAGGTTGGATACAAGTGTGGAGGAGGACGCGGATCTGCGAGTGCGCCTCGAGCTGACCGAGCGGGCGCAATGCACTCTCGCGGACGAAAGGCGACAGGCGTTGCGGGATTTCGAAGAGGAGCGCCGGTGGCGGGAAGAGGCCGAACGAGAGCGCGAGGACCTGCGCCGCGAGCTGGAGGCGCTCAGTGAGGCGCGAGAATCCCCCGTGAATCTCGGCCCTACCGAGAAAGAGAGATCCTATCCGCCACCCGCGCAGAGGCTCAGGCGCTCACCCAGAGCCTGGAGACGCTACAATCGCCGCCGTCTAGAGAATACTGCCCGTGGTGGTTAAGAATGTTTGGGAGGTGAAAGAGCGAGGTCCAGTGTGGCTCCCAAAAGATGTGCTCGAGGAATTGGAATCCGTGCACCGCTACACCCGCGCCGAAGTCTTGGATATACCGACCCTACGCTACGTGGCGATGGAGACGGGAAAGCCCGCCCTAGTTGTGTGGATAGACAAGCACCCACAAGAGTATGGCCAGGGGTTACTCGAGGGTTTCCGGGCGGAGTACTAGGAGGCTCGCAGTACCCCTAACGAAAAAACTCGATGTAAAGGTGACATTGATGCAACAACGTCACGCGGATATGTTCGAAGACTCGCGCAAGGCGGAGCAGATACACACCCACTTGGCGGCGCTGGAGCAGCTGGCGAACTCCTACCCAGAGAACCACAGCACGCGGCTACTTATCGAATCCCTCGGCGCGAGCAGAGCTCGCTCGGTCATCGAGGGGGACATCAGCACGGTGCGCGGTTCCCTAAGCTCCGGGAGTTCGGGGACGTGAAACCGCTCTCAAAGGGGGTGTAAAAGTAGGGGAGGACGGGTAGATCTTTGCCGAACGGGGACTGGTGGTCCCCACTACTAATGAGGGGAGCGCCATGAACAGAGTGATGATGTTGCTGGCGACCACGGTGCTACTGATCGCTCTGCTGGCGGGCACGGCTATGGCCCAGAGTAGCGCCTCCGCAACCGCGAGTGCTTCGGCGGCTTCGGCTTTGGCAACTGCGAGTGCTTCGGTGCCTGCGACGGCTCAGTACGATCAGTACGCTACAGCAACTCCCACGGCGGGTGTGACCGAACTGCCTGCGACTGGTGGTGGCGCTGGGGTACTGGCGTTGTTGGCGGGTGTGCTGCTGGTGGGGGGTGGGCTTGTAGTAGCTCGCAAACTGTAGCCAGGCAAACCGTAGCCAGATTCCAAGCCTCCGTACTATCTATCAGTAGTAGTGGTAGTAGTGCGGGGGCTTACTCTAGCCGTGCGCAACACACCGAATGTGGACCCGTTTGGCGGGGTGAGTTTGACGTACGCGAAAGTTGTAGTGCTATGCTCAACCAAACTCGCGCGCCGCGCGCTAAATTCACTTCACCGCATCTTTATTCACCACCACAAGGCGTAGTGTTGGCTTCTATGTATCTGGGCGAAGAAAAGGCGATGTTGGGGTGCGCGGCTGCACAAGAAGCTTGCGGGTTGCTGCAGACCAACCTCGTAGAACTCCTCTTCCGGTACTGTTCGAAAATACCCAAACACGGGCTAACCGCCTCAACAGCAGGCGTGTCATCGCTACGTAGATAAACGCCTCGCTGCTCGCGCACAATCTCTCGTAGTCCTTGCTCATCGTGCGGTTGTGGTCCAACTAGGAGAAGAAGGTGCACGCTCCACCACCCATCAGCGAGGTAGGACCTCCTGCAAACCCCTCCTCGGCGCCATTAACCTCTGCTCGTCTACCTTTTTGCCCTCCTTAGCCCACTCCTCTTGTGCACAGAGATCCGCGCCGTCTGCTCGGGGAGCGGCTTGGGCGGCTTCGTACGCACTACCTCGACGCTTAGACCCATACCCTCCTGTGCCCACAACCACCTCTTCCTCCTTTGCCCCGGCGGCCTCGCTATCCGGCGTCTACTTACGACAGGTGCGAGAGACGCTACAGGCGACCGCGCGCAAATTCCAGCAGCAGGCTGCTGCTGCTGGCATCTTCGTCGGAGACCTTGGCGCTGTAAACCTTGGCTTCGAGTACCAGACTTTCCGTGTCAACGAGCAGCAGGTGGCGCTTGCTATCTCGAGCTTTCTTTGCACCCCGTCGTAGCCTCGCTGTTGCTCCCCGCCTACCCCGGTGGTCTTGGCCGACTGGAAGTTCACTATCCCCGACACTCGGATGAACCTCCCTCCCCAGCCGCTTCCGCAACCGTTCCCGCAAACGCTCGCGCAGCGGCGCATTCACCTCTCCCACGTCCCGTCGATACACCACCTCCCAAAACCAGCACTAGACGGTTTCTCCGGGACGGGAACTCGCGGGGCGCCATCCTCCGTGGACAACCGCTCTTAAGACATAGAAGCTGGCGTCGAGTATCTGGCGGGCGGCGTGGGCCCTCGGGCGTCCTCGCTTGTTGGGGGACGGAACCTGGGGCTCGATGATTGCCATTCGGTGTCGCTAAGATCGGTCGGGTAGGTCTTTCCCATGCGTCGGAGCGTACGTCAGCCACCCGCCCCGCTCGCTTTCTCAAGCAGTCGCTCCACATCCTTGGGTAAATAAGGATGAGAGAAAAGCCGGGGACCCGCCCTCTGGGGTCCCCGGCTTAGCATGGAAGCTGACTTTGCCTAAGCCTACCCTTAGGCTGCGATGAGCCCTGCCACGATGCCCCCAATCACGACGAGAATCGAACATTGGGCCACTAGCCTTACAAACTCCGGCCGTGAGGTCTCCGAATCGGAGACCTGCTTACCCACCTTCTTGACCGTGGTGTCTTGTGAGACGGTGCTATCTTGTGCTATCCAGCCCTCCGCTAGCTGCGGCATCTCTTTAAGTTGGTGTTGTTC
>DASQVA010000325.1:0-2359 GCA_035641035.1 Rubrobacter sp.
GCAACGGGAGTCCGCCGGGTCTGCGCAACAGCCCGCGGGCCGCCCCCACCGCCAGGAAGCCGGCCGCGACGATCAGGAGGACCACCGACGGATCGATCCCCGAGGTCGGGGGGATAAAGGACAAGAGCGGCAGCCCGGCGAGGAGCACCACCCACGCGAACCGGCGCCGATCCAGGGCCGCGGATCCCACGTAGACGAGCGCCATGAGGACGACGAGCGACGAGAGCGACACGATCTCGGTTGCCCGGTCCATGCCGTAGGCGGTCAGGGCGGCGACCGCGATGCCCAAAGCGGTCGGCCACCGGTGCGCCAGGATGCCCGCCCAGCGACGACCGTCGTTCCGGTGGGCGTGCGGTGGATCGTCGGCGCCGCGGTCCAGGAGCCCATCTGGGAGTCTTCCCTTATCGGTCACGATCATCTCCGATCCTTGGTCGGTGGCAACGGGGCCGCATGTTGGCGGTCACTGCTGCTGAGAGTTGGTGGCGCCCTCTTCGGTTCCTGCGGGCTCGTAGATGAGGATGGCGATGCCGTCGCCGGCCACCTTCGAGTCGGTGAGCCGCAGGCGCTTTTTGTTGTTCGAGTCCCCGAAGAGTCGCTTGCCCGTTCCGAGGACGACGGGGAAGACCGTCATCCGCAGCTCGTCAACAAGGTCGTGCTCGATGAGCGTCTGCACGAGCTGGGGGCTGCCGTGGATCACAATGTCCCCTCGAAGGCTCTGCCTCAGCCTCGAGACCTCCTCCACCACGTCGCCCTTGAGCACCGACGAGTTGTTCCAATCGAGGGGCTCCTCGAGGGTCGAGGAGACGACGTACTTGGGCATGGCGTTGACTTGTCGGCAACCTCGCCCTCCATCGAGGGCCAGGCCGCGGCGAAGCCCTCGTAGGTCACACGTCCCAGCAGCAGCGCCTCGGAGTTCAGGGTCTCGTCGAGCTTGAACTTCTCGAACTCCTCCCCGCGTTCGGTCTCGAAGGACCAGCCCGCGTGCCTGAAGTCCTCGCCTCCGCCTGGCGCCTCGACGACACCGTCCAGCGAAACGTACTCGGTTGCGACTATCTTTCCCATCTTGATCCTCCTCAGATTCCTCAGATCTCGTTGATCGTGATTGTTGACCTATTACGGTCTTTCGCGTTCGCTCGACTTCTTGCCTCCTCGCGCGGTCACCTCCTTATCGGACCTCGCATCCCTCTTCCTTCCATCAAGACAGCGCTGCTTTCGCAAGAGACCCCAGGAAACACTAGCTGGGGAACGTCCCGCTGGTGACGTTCACGAACGTCCCCGTGATGGCGCCGCCCTTCTCGGAGGCCAGGAAAGCAGCGGTAGCCGCGACCTGGGCCAGGGTGGGCGAGCGGCGCGTCATCCGCATCTGGTCCAAGCTTTCTATCAAGCCCCGGAAGGCCGCCTCGTCCTCAAACTTGCTGTCCACCTGGGCGAGCGTCTCCGGCGAGAGCGTCTCCGGGAGTCCGGCGGTCCATATACCGAGGACGCGGACGCCCTGTGGCCCGATCTCGGCGGCCAGGTTGCGGATGAAGGTGTCGATCGCGGCGTCGGCGGGACCGGTGCTGCCCATCATCGAGCTTCCGTTGGCCGATCCGGAAGATCGTGCGACCCGTGCGCGTAGCGGTCGAAGCGGTAGGCCATCAGTGCGATCATCCCCCCGATCATCGCCACGTGAGATAGCATCATCAGCGACCCCTCGGAGAGCCCGGGCACCGCCAAACCCAGCTCGACCGGGAGCGCCAGCGCGAGCATCGGGACGACCATCGCCGCCGTCATCTCCGCGCCGTCCGACCAGGGGTGGCCCCGGTGGCGCATCCACGCCACCATCGGCGCGGCCATGAACGCCCCCATCAGGCCGTACTCGACGAACAGGTTTGCGTAGCCGGGCGGCTCGCCCACCACCGCCAGCACAAGGCCGAGCACCGCCATCCCGATCATCATCGCGGCCACCATCTCCAGGAGGTGGCGCGTGAAGCGCCAGCCGGCGAGGAGGCGGGCGCGAACCCGCTCGCGCCCCTCCCGTGGCGCGGTGGCGGCGAGGCCCGCCGACTCGGCCGACTCGGTGTTTTCTGGATTCATCGTCGTCATCGTCTCTCCAAGCCTTCGTCGTTGTCTGGGTGGTTTCGATGGTATTGCGGGGGCGAACGAGGGCGCATCGGGAGAAAGGTCGATTCGGGGGGGTGGAGACCGCCGCGGCGGCGAACCGCTAGAGCAGACCCGACTCTCGCGCCCTCGCCACGGCCTGGGTGCGGCTGCGGGCGTCCAGCTTGCGGTAGAGGTTGTTCGTGTGCGTCTTGACGGTGGCCATGCTGACGAAAAGGTCCTCCGCGATCCGGCGGTTGCTCTTGCCGGAGGCTATGAG
>DASQVA010000326.1:0-14167 GCA_035641035.1 Rubrobacter sp.
CCTGACCGAGGTGATAAAGCATCGTCCTGAGTTCGCCCTAAAGCTGATCTCCTCCTTCTCCGAGCGCCTCAGGCAGTCCGACGAGGTTATAGAGAGCCTCCTGGACAGGGAGGTCTCGGCGCGCCTGGCCACGTTGCTCTCGCACCTGGGCGACCGCTTCGGGGAGCCCGACGGCTCGGGCACGGTTCTCAAGGTGCGCCTCACCCATCAGGACCTGGCGAACATGATCGTCTCCACCAGGGAGGCGGTCTCCAAGGTGATGAGCGAGTTCCAGCGCGACGGCCTCATCGAGGTACGTAACCGCACGATCTCCGTTACCCCGCAGTTAGCGGAAATGTCCTGAACTCGCCGCCCTCGCTCTAGCCTGACCAGTAGCGTCACCGGCCGACCCGAGCTGGTCGTTTTAGCGATTGCGAGGTTAGTGGCGACGTTCGGCGCCGTACGAAGACTACCTGGTGCCGTATCGGCGCCACCCGTCTGCGGACCGGTTTAACCGGGATGTACGTTCAAGGGTGATCTCGTCTGAAACTAACAGAGGGCAAAGGTCCTCCAGCTTGGTTTCTATACGCATCCTCCGTTACCTCCCCTTACAGCGGGTTTCAGTGAACATGACCCACATCGCATGATGCACATGTGCGGTCTCGATGAGAGGTTTGTCTGATTAGCTGAAGTAACGTCGACCTGCAGGCAGGTCAGTATCGATGCAACCCGCTGTTACAAGCCTTCGACGACGAACTGCGTGGCGGCGGCCTCACCGCGCAGTCGCTTGAGCGGGGCGTACTCCGGCGAGTCGTACCACTCGCGCAAGCGCCCCATGCTCTCGAACTCGAGGACGACCAGGCGCTCGGGGTCCCACTCACCCTCCAGCGCCTCGACCGCGCCCCCGCACACGAGGTACCTACCCCCGTAGTGGGCGATGGTGGCGGGCGCCTTGTCCCTGTACTCGGCGTAGCGGGCAGAGTCCGTGACCCGGACGTTAACAACCGCGTACACCGCCATTTACCCTTACTCCTTTACCTCTCTCCAGCAGTTGTAGCTGATCTTACTATCGGTACACGCTTGGCGCTGTCGTCCTTATTCATAGACCCAGTACCAAAACACAAAGACGTTTGAATTGGACTCTCGTGGCTGCTGACCAAGGACGGCACCGACGGATCGAACGGGCGAGGGCTCGGCGAAGGTTAGCAATTGCACGAGCAGCGTAGCGATCTTCTGCGGCGCCAAAAGGTCCGAAGGTTCTCTGAGTGCAGCTGGTACAGAGGCTACCAGGGCGCGTAGCGTATGAGGGGAGGCTGGGTTAGCGTAGCCCTCACCGGTTTGTTCGGCACTTTTTTGATAACCGATGAAGGCAGAGAAGGATAGTCGCCGGCTTGGCTTTCGCAAACCTCGCTGGCTTCATCCCGTCAATGGCGAGGCGTGCTGACATCCACTTCTCTGCGTATGCGCCTACCATCCACACGTCTTATGCTCCCGCTCACCCCACGTCAACTGGAGGTGCTGAGGCTGCTCTCCGCTGGGAGGTTACGCAAGGAGATCGCCAACGCGCTAAACGTCTAGCATGAGACGGCGTGCAATCGCACCTGCACGGTATTGAGGCCACTCGGCGCTCACTCCCAACTCGAGGCCTTGGCCCTTGCCCGTGAAGGTTGCGTGGTCACGTAAGGCCGACCTGCGACGAAGAGTTCATCTCTCAGCCCGGTGTGCATTCGATCAAGTCATCCCAGCCCTTTACAAGGAGGCGGCATTCATTCAACCGATCTGGTCTTCCGGCAGCCCGTCAACGTCCAAGCGTGCCAGGGGAGCGGAGCCGCCAAGGCGCCTGGTCTGCAAGGCTTCGAGTTCGTGCAGGGCCTTGTGGAAGGGCCGCGAGAGGTGCGCCTCGTAGCGGGCTACCTTCTCAAGCGTCTTCTCGTCCGGCAAGAGTCGCTCGCGGCTCATCCTCGCTAGCTCTTGCTCTACCCGCTCCACGGCTGCCTCGGCCCTGATGACGTCGAACCGAGCCCTTTTGGTGGCGGCCTCGATCAACTCCGCCTGGTCCTCCTCGGCCACAGAAGTTATGGCAAAGATACACTCCCGAACGAGGGATGCGGTCCAACCGTCCCACTCGGCCGCGTCCTCCAAGCCGGTCCAGTCGGGGATCTCTTCGGGCAGCCGCACGTCTTCGGCTTCCACATCCTCGTTTGTCTGCCACCAAATCAGATCGAGGATACTGGCTGCATCAGGACCAGAGAGTCGCTTGGCGTCGGGCAGCTTGGGAAACCGCTTGATCACACGCTTGAACTCTTCGCGCTTCCTAAAGCGCGTTTCGAACGGCCTCCGGGTCCGTGGGCCCGCCCCCTTAGCTGTCGAACCGTCTACTATCCGCCAGGCCGTCCTTTAGCTTCTCCTGCGAGAGGGCGATGGTCTCGGTTTCGTAGCGGGTCACACGGTTGAGCCTCCAGGAGAACAGTGCGACCCTCTCCGCGAGCACCGTTTCAAGGTGACTCACAGGCGAGAGACTCGCCAAGATCCCGTCTCGGTGCGCCTCTCAATCCTCCACTCGCTCTATTCCGGGGACCACCGGAGCGGGGGAGCGTATGCCATGGCGGGTAGCGTTCCATCTCACCTCCTTACCTTCCTGGCTGGTCGGCCCTCCCTTGTTCAACCTCGTACCTCCTTCGAGAACTACGAATACGTGGTGCGGGTGCCTCTTATCCCGGCGCTGGACCACTTGAGACTAAAGACCCTAACCCCGGCCCACATGCAAGCACGCCCTCTCGCTTTTACTCCCCTGCACCCCTGGAGAGACGTACGCAACCCATCTACAGTTTATTAGGTGACAGAGAACCAAAACAACCGACCTCATGCGGACGCATAACAAGGACACATTTTAGCCTCTACACTACTTTCTAAGAGGCTTCCTTTATGTGGCGTAGGAAGAAGGGTGTTCTGCTCGGTACCCGAGCAGCGGCGACTGGCGCAATGCGCGTAGCGGAGAGAAGAAGAGCCACAACTACGAGAGTACCGTCCCCGTTGCATACACCCATAGCGCGGCCCGCAAACCGACGTCACCCACGAGAAAGCCACCGAAGACCGCCCCCAGCGAACCCGCTCCCTTTGACGCGCATTCTATTACCTGTTATAAACATTATGATGGTAAGAAAATAGCAGCGCTCTCCTGTCCAGTCAATAGACTTTTGGCGGTGAGAACATGAATCGGGGAGGCTATGAGTACAGGAGTGGCGGAAGTCGGTACCCTCAGGTTGTTGGGTGGACGGCTGTGCCTGGACTTCGCCATCACGGTGGGCCCGCGTCATAGCGACCACCGGCGGGAGTACCTTGGGAGCTACCGCGACTTGGTAGAGTGGGTCAGGCACGCCGGCATGCTCGAAGAAGACGAGGGGCGGCTGCTTGGGGAGGCGGCGCTAAGGCTTGCGGAGGCTACAGCCACATTGGAGTTGGCGGTGATGCTACGAGAGACGACGTACAGGGTGTTTCACGCGATCGTCTACGACGAGCGGCCCGAGCCTCGCGACGTCCAAGCCATCGGGGAGGCACACGTTGGCGCGATGAACCACTCCCGTCTCACTTGCACCCCCGAGGGCTTCGCGTGGGCCTGGGCCAAAGACGGCGTGGCGCACAGGCGTCCTATCTGGCCCGTCGCGCTCTCCGCCGCGGAGCTTCTGATGCTGGGAGATCTCGGCCGGGTAGAGGAGTGCCCCGGGAGCGACGGTTGCGGCTGGCTCTTCTTCGCTTCCAGCAAGAACGCCAGGCGCCGGTGGTGCAGCATGGAATTCTGCGGCAGCCGCGACAAGATGCGCCGACTCTACGCCCGCAAGCGGACCGGCGGCCCCGGGCCGGGCGGATGAAGGTCGGGGCGGGAGAGAGGACGGTGCGAAGCGGCGAGCAGCGACTCCGCTTCGCGCACCTTCCGACGCCCCTCGAACCGCTGGAGCGTCTGAGCAAGGAGCTTGGCGGACCAAGGATCTACATCAAAAGGGACGACTGCACGGGGCTCGCGGGGGGCGGCAACAAGACGCGCAAGCTCGAGTTCTTGCTAGCCGATGCGATCCGGCAGGGTGTCGACACCATTCTGACCGCGGGCGCCGTGCAGTCCAACCATGCGAGGCAGACGGCCGCCGCCTGCGCCAGGCTGGGTCTAGACTGCGAGCTTTTCCTCAAGCGCGGCGTTCCGGACCGTGGTCCGGCCTACGGACGCTCGGGTAACCTTCTGCTCGACCGCATCGCCGGAGCGAAGGTGGGTTTCCTGCCCGGTGATGCCGACGCCGACTCGGTCATGAAGAGGCGCGCAGGTCATCTGCGAGAGGATGGCCGTCGACCTTACGTGATCCCGATGGGGGGCTCCAACGCTGTCGGCGCCCTCGGCTACGTCGAGTGCGCGCGGGAGCTGCTCGCGCAGGCCGAGGAGGTGGGGCTGACCATCGACGCGATCGTGCACGCGAGCGCTAGCCACGGAACCCAGGCTGGCCTTGCAGTAGGTCTCGCCGAGCTCGGGGCGCCCTCGCAGCTCTTGGGGGTCGGAGTGGGCGGCCCCGCGACGGGGGCCCGGGCCGCCATCGAACTGCTCGTCGCGGCGACCTGCGAGCGGCTGGGGCGCCCGGCGCGCTTCACGCAGATCGAGGTTGACGACCGCTTCGTCGGCGAGGGCTACGGTGTGCCGACGCCCGAAGGGATCTCGGCTATAAGGCTCCTCGCCCGGTTCGAGGGATTGCTGCTCGACCCGGTCTACACCGGCAAGGCGATGGCCGGCCTCGTGCAGATGGTGCGCGAGGGCCGCTTCGGGCCATCGGAGAACGTCGTGTTTTTGCACACTGGCGGGTGGCCAGCCCTCTTCGCCTACGAGGAGCAGTTTTGACGAGGAAGACCGGCAGCACGAACCACGTGCGCTTCACAGTGAGCGATATCCCGCGAGCGGAGGCCTTCTACAATCCGCTGCTGGGCTTTATGGGCTACGAGCTCGCCGAGAAGAGCGAGGCGCGCCTGGCCTGGAGAATGCCTTCCCCGGCCGGAAATCGCCAGTGGGTGATCATGAGCGTGGCCTCCGAGGAGGGACGTCGAAGGGGGCACGACCGCTACTCGCCGGGGCTGCACCACTTCGCCTGGAACGCCGACAGCCGCGAGGAGGTCGACCGCTTCCACCAGCTGCTACTCGAGCGTGGCGTAGAGGTCCTGGATCCACCCGCCTATTACGGCTACGAGCCTGGTTACTACGCGGTCTTTTTCGCCGACCCCGACGGCTTGAAGCTCGAGCTGGTGCACGTCCCTGGCGAGAACGAGGGCGGATAGAGCGGCCCGCGTGCTTGCCCTTGCTGCCCGTGCACTCGTGCACGGCTCGCCAATCGCCGCCGCGGCGTTTGCGTCCTATGGCGTCGGCTAGGATCGAAGGTAAGGAGGGAGGCCTTCTAATGTCACGGTGGATCGGTCTCATCGGCGTCCCGTCCATCGCGGGCGCCCACTGGCCAGGAGAAGGCTCCGCGGGTGATAGCTGGTCTGGTGGAGCAGCTCAGGGCGGCGGGCATGACCGTGATCGACCACTGCGACATGCCCTGCTCGCGCTGGTACCCTGATAGGGAGCACAGGCGTCCGCACAACCTCGCGGCGGTGGCGGAGGTCGCCCGCGGCGCGGCCGACCTGGTCGAGGCCGCCCTGCAGGACAGCGAAACCCCGCTGGTGATTGGCGGCGACCGCACTATAGAGCTTGGCGTGCTCTCGGGGTTTTTGCGCCGGAATGTGGATGTGGAACTTCTGTACTTCGACGGCGGGGTGGACCTGCGTACCCCCCTCGACAACCCCACGGGTATCCTCGACTCGATGGGTGATGCGTACATCTTGGGAGAGCCGGGCTCGGCGGAGGAGTTCGCCCGGATCGGGCCGCGCTTTCCGTTGATGCCCACCGAGAAATTGGTGCTCTTCGGCTACAGGCGCAACGAGCCGGAGGTGGAGGTTCTCTCACGACGGTCGATGCCCCGGTACCCGGTGGGGCGGGTGCGAGAAGGGTCAGAGAAAGCCGCTGCCGAGACGGTCGCCTATCTGGAGGAGGTAGCGGGGCGGTTCGTGGTGCACTTCGACGTGGACGCGAATGACTTCGTTGACATGCCCGTGGCAGACGTGCTCCAGCACAATGCGGGCCTTACGTTCAGAGAGACACTCGCTTGCCTTGGAGTGTTCGCCTCGAGCCCGAAACGCGCGGGGCTCGTCATCACCGAGCTCAACCCCGACCACGCCGACGAGGCAGGCGAGACCGTCACGGTCTTTGTCCAGGGGCTCGTGGACGCCGTTACCGCGAGTAAAGCCCGCTCGTTCGGTCCAGGCGACCTCGCGACGCCCGAGTACCTAGAGGGAGCCTAGATGGAGCCGACAAACAGACCGTTAGAGAGCGAGGCTTATGTTATGGACGAGAAGGATCGGAGCATCGTCGTACTCGACGCCCCTTCGAACCTCGGGCTCGCGCCGCCGCGGCCAGGCGCGGAGCCGGGCTGTCGGGGCCTTGCATCGGCCCTCAGGGACCGGGGCATACTGGGCCGGATCGGCGCAAAGGAGGGCGGCAGGATCGATCCTCCCCCCTACTCCGCCGATGTGGACCCCGTCACGGGGGTCCGCAATGGCGAGGCGTTGAGGGTCTTCTCTATTAACCTGGCGGAGAGGATCGAGTCCTTCGTCCGCGCCGGGACCTTCCCCGTGGTGCTCGGAGGAGATTGCAGCATCCTCGTCGGCAACATGCTCGCCCTCAGGCGAATCGGCAGGTTCGGGCTCGCCTTCTTGGACGGACACCTCGACTTCCGCCATCCGGGCAACTCCGAGCTCGTCGGCGCCGCCGCTGGCGCGGATCTGGCCCTCGTGACCGGCAGGGGACCCGACCGCATCGCCGACATCGACGGGCTGGGGCCATTAGTGCGGGACGGCGACGTCATCGCACTGGGCGAACGCGAGGACTACCCTGAGTGGAGGGACATCCACGAGACCGACATAACGGTACGGGACCTCGGAGAGCTACGGGCGCTCGGGTCTGCCCAAGCCGCGCTGAAGTTCGTCGGGAGGATGGAGGCCGGTGGCGTAGATGGGTTCTGGATCCACCTTGACGCCGACGTGCTCGACGATGCGATCATGCCGGCGGTGGACTCTCGCCAGCCGGGCGGCCTGAGCCACTCAGAGCTCGTCGAACTCCTGAGGGGGCTCTTGCGCTCCGGACTGGCCGTAGGGATCGAGGTGACCATCTTCGACCCCGAGCTGGATCCTACCGGGGAGATCGCCGAAAGGTTCGCAGGCGCTTTGGTCAAGGCGTTCTCGTAGCTCTCCTGTCGGCCGACGAGCCGTCCCCTTCTTCGGAGTGGATTTCTGCGGAGGCTCGTCGCACGGAGGCCAGGCGAACCAGAAGGGTACGAAGCACGAAAACAGAGGAGGTAACAAGATGAAGCTCGGGTTCTTGCCCATGCCATTAAAATAAGACTCTTACATTTGGGCAGGGATCACCTTCGTTGCCTTTGTAGTCTGGGGATGTATCGCGTATTCCTTACAGCGGATTTCAGTGTGGTTGACCCGCAACGCATAATGTGTACATACGGCCCCGTCGAAGGGTTCTTAGTCAACCACTCGCACATGCATGGCGTGGGTGGGTCAATGTCATCGCAATATGCTGTAAATGAAAGTCCAGAGCAAGAAGCAAGTTGATAGTTCCTTGGATCTAGAATCGTGCGTGACCATGGATACAGGCGCTACAGAGTCACATAGGCATCTTGCACGTATGCTGATGACTTCTGCGGAAGAACCGACCTCTTTAGAGACTTCCTACCTCCGTCCACCGGTAACTGTCAAATCGGACTTGCTAGTTCTTGACCGGTTGCACGGACTCTGCGTTTATGCTGCAAATTAGGATCTCGCGAAGCTGCCGGACCTGGATTCGAATCAGGACTAAGTGATTCAGAGTCAAAACTCTCCCTTACCGGCGTGTGTCGCGGAGTCCGTAAATGCAGCTGAAATGCGCCGTTTCTCCATACCGGCTTAGACCGACAACCGCAGCATACCGCCGAATATCGCCCTGGTTGGTGTCATTGCTGGTGTGAGTGCTGGGCCTTGAGAGTGTTCGGAGCGGCCGAATCCGTCAGAGTACCAGGGTCCTATACACGGTTCTGCATATGGACTTCTGAGAATCTACCCTTCCAAGCACTCGGGTGAATAAACGATAATAGGACGTATAGGTAGGAAGGGATATGCAGATGGAGCTGAGTCCACCCAAGCACTGGCGTTATGGCACGACCAGGGTTTGTTGCTCGGGCTGGCGATCACCGACTCTTGACAAGAACGGCTTCGCTGGCCCGAGTATTTTTGCCACCCAGGGTACAGAAACCCCCATGCTGTTCTCCTAAGAGTCTTTGCGGGCGGCGAACTACTCTACTCCACCACGCTCCTCTTCTTCTTGCTACCCTTTACCCTTCTAGCAGCTTCAGCGCCCTCCGAGTGAAGAAGTAGAGCGCGTAGCCGTGAGGGGTATTGGTCGCCGACATCAAACGCCGTGTGCTCGTCTCCCAGCAAGGTGGCCTCCTCGAGAAGGTAGCCCAAGGCGTGGTGGTAACGATCCGAGCCGACATCTCCTATGTCTAGCCTGGTCTTATGGGCGGCCCTGGAGGGGTGGTGGTACCGGTGATGTTGGCCCGGTCGAAAACGGCGACGGGCATGGCGTGGCGGAGCGAGACGAGGTTGCCGATGTCCACTAGGGCGTTGACGGTCAGGATGTCGCCGCGCTGGGAGAGCCTACGGAGCAGCGCCTCGGCGGTGTTGAGGCACCGGGTCGGTCTGGTGTCAAACTCGCTGAAGACGCGGCGCCACGCGGCGACCTGGGGGAGGTCCGCTATCGCGGTCGCCTCCAGCCTCTCGGAGGCGGCCCGTAGTTCCGCCCGGTACTCGTCGGGCAGCTCAGGCGGGCTGGGTCCGTTGGAATGCCCGGTCGTGTGGATCACCCTGGCGCGGATAGTCGGGTACCGCTCGGTAATTGCGTCGTCGTAGGCAAACACGTCGACGGATCCCCTTCTCGGGTCTTGCGTGGATGATGTCGGCGGGCGGCCGGAGGTCTACGAAGCTCACCGGTCCGTGAGGGCGAGCCTGGCGGCAAAGCCGATCAGGAACGCCCCGAGCGCCCGCTCGACCCACCGGCGGGCGGCGGGCGCGGCGAGGATGAGATCGCGGGCGGCGGCGCTCGCGAGCGCGTAGACGGCGAACACGGCGAGGGTCATCAGCATGAAGACCCCGCCGAGCCAGATCAGCCCCGCGTCGAGCAGACCCGGCGAAGCGTCCAGGAACTGCGGCAGGAAGGCGAAAAAGAACAGGGTCAGCTTCGGGTTGAGAACGTTCAGGAGGATCCCGCGCCGCACGATCAAACCCGCCGAATCGACCGGGGCGTCGCCACCGCCGTCCAGCGGCACGGCGCCGGCCTCGCGGATCATAGACACGCCCATGAATACGAGGTAGGCGACCCCTGCCCACCGGACTGCCTCGAACACGGCCGAGCCGGCCTGCATGATCCCGGAGAGGCCGAGCATGGCCGCCAGCATGTGTGGGACGACGCCCAAAGTGCAGCCGACAGCCGCGATCAACCCGCGCCGCCGGCCGCCGCCGATCGAGCTCGATATCGTGTAGAGCACCCCGGTGCCCGGGATAAGGACCACGACGAGCGACGTCAGCAGGAATTCGACGGACACGCCCGGCAGACTAGCCGTTCCAAGAGAGCCCGTCAAGATTATGTCCCGATTTGCGACGACCGGCGGGACGATCTTTCCCAGCGTTGCTCCAGCCATGCGTCGCACACTTCATGAGGCGGTCTCTGAGAAGAACCGCGGTGGTCCCGATACGCGGCTTCATAGAGCGGTTTGCGGATCGGATGGACACTCTATAATCATGCATCATGGCGGAAGGCGAGCGCAAGAAAGCGACCAGTAAGGCTATCTTCGATAGGACGGTGTACGAGCCGCGGGCAGCTCTGCGGCGGGTCCAGGGTGCTCTCTTGGCATTGGTGATAATCGCCGCCGCCGGCGTGTTCGGGTACATGGTATTTGAAGGCTGGGGCATCACCGACGCCTTATACATGACTGTGATCACCTTGACCACGGTGGGATACAGAGAGGTCCGGGCTCTAGATGCGACCGGACAGCTGTGGACCATGTTACTCTTGATAACGGGGGTGGGTACCCTCTTCTACGCGGCTGTCTCCTCTGTGGAACTCGTGGTGGAGGGGACGATACGGGGCTATTTCAGAAGGAGAGGGATGGAGTCGGCGATCAGCAAACTGAGCGGGCACCAGCTCCTGTGCGGCTATGGGCGGGTCGGTCGCCAGGTGGCCGCGGAGTTCGCCTCCGACGGCGTGCCGTTCGTGGTCATAGACCAGGATCCCGAAACGGTCGAAGAATGCCTGGCGGAAGGGTACCTCGCGATCCTCGGTGAGGCCTCAGATGACGCTGTGCTCGAGGAGGCCGGCGTCCGGCGGGCCAGGGGTCTCGTGGCAGCCGTGGACTCCGACGCGGACAATGTCTTCGTCGTGCTCTCAGCGCGCAAGCTGAACCCGAAGCTCCACATCGTGGCCCGGGCGAGTTCCGACGAGTCGGCCGCCAAGCTCGAGATGGCCGGTGCCGAGCGCACCCTCTCCCCCTACGCCGTGGGTGGGCGGCGGCTAGCCTCGCTCGCGACCCAGCCCCTGATCGTGGACTTCCTAGACATCGTCACGCGCGGCGAGAAGGGGATCGAGTTTAGGCTCGAGGAGTTCGACGTACCGGAGGACTCGTTCATAGCCGACCGCACCATCGGCGAGCTTAGGATCGGGGAGAGGACCGGGGCCATGATCCTCGCCACCCGCAACAAGGAAGGCACCTTCGACACCACCCCTTCCGCCAAAGGCCGCCTCCGGGCTGGCGACACCCTCATCGTCCTGGGCACCCGCGAGCAGATCGCACGCCTGGAGCAACACATGCGTGGCAAGGAGCTGCAGTAAGGCTCTTTCCAGCCTCAACGGCCACGAGCCGCCTAGAGTGTGTGTTGTGTTGTATTCCGATCTGCTAAGGCGGACTTCGGAGAACTCCCCTTCTAGGCACTTCGGTGAATAAGTCGATGATGCATTTAGAGGCCTGTTTACACCGGCCAAATAACATCGAAAATACGCCGTTTGGGAGATGCCTTGCACCCGTTTACTTGCTACGTTTAGGTCAAAAGCTTCGCCGGGGAACGTGCCGGGCGGGGAGGAAGATGTGCTAGTTGCGTGATGAGAAGGAGGCACGCTATGGGAGGGTTTCGCGACAAAGGCAAGGGTCGGCTCAGCGAAGCCCTCCTGAGCGCCGAGGAGGTGGCCGAGTACTTCGGGGTGGGGAGAACCACGATTTACCGCTGGTGCACGGAGGGGCGCATCCCGTGCCTGAAGATCGGCAAGCACTGGCGCTTGAGGCGCGAGGAGCTGGTGCACTTCCTGAAGGAGAGGGAAAAGTTCAAACGGGCTTGACACCCCGATAGACCAACTTCCGAGAACCCTGCCACACGCGAGGTTCGCAGAACACCCCTTCTAAGACGTTGAGTGAATAGAGGCAAGAGGAAGGGCCGGAGCTATTCGATGCTCCGGCCCGATGTGCTCGTGATTTCAGCCGAGTCTTTGGACGATACCCGACATTTCTTCGCGATCGTAAGCACGAAGCGTCAAGGTCCTGAGGTTGCCCCCCGAGCCAAGCTCGAGCACCATCGCGGTGGCGCTCTCCTCGTCTGGGGCTTGGAGTATAGAGACCAGGTCATACGGACCAACGGTCCAGTAGACTTGCTCGATGTTCGCCCCATGCTTGTGGGCGAGTGCGTCGGCTTGATCGCGACGGTGCACGGTATCCTTGGCGGTCCTTATCCCTTGATCGGTCCAGTTCATTAGGGCTATGTAGGTGGGCATGACGAGTGCTTGCTCCTTTCCGACCCGCTTCCCGAGGCGAGCTAACCCTTTCCACCGCTAATCATGATAGCGCCAAACGTAACGAGAATGCTTTAGAAATTTTGTCCCACGAACTTCGGAGAACACCCCTTCCACGCACTCTGATGAATAAGGCTCGACCCAAGCTTCCAGGAGAAGGCACACGACGCCCATGGTAGCGTAGGAGGGGCATTGGTTGGGCCCGAGGAGGAGGGGGTTGCGGTTCTCTAGCACGCGGCGAAGCCTCAGCGATCTGGCGCTCGGCCGACCGGTTGCCTTCGCCATCGCGCTGATCATCGTCTGGTGGACGATCCTGCTCGTTTTCGCCTCCGGGTTGCCGCGTTTCTCGCCCTCTTGGTTGCTAGACTTGCGCTCGACCCTCGTTAACCTGGTTGCGCTCCTCGTGCCCTTGGCTGTCGTCGCCGCTCTCGGCTGGTGGCGTCAATCGGGCCTCGCCCTATCCCGGCCGGATCGGTCCTGGTGGTCGCTGTTGCCGCTGCTCACGTTCGCTTTGAGCTTCGCTGCGGGCGGTCTCTCCGGCTCTCCGGCCCGGTTCTTTAGTACCGCTGTACTCTTCTTGGCGCTCGGGCTCAACGAGGAGCTGCTCTACCGGGGCGTCATCCAACACGCCACCAACACCCTCGGTGCGGTCCGCTCCGTCCTATGGGTGGCGTTGTTGTTCGGCACCCAGCACGCCGGTACCGGGGTCTTCTTTGGGCACTCGCTTTACGATACGGGTGCGACAGTGATCTCTTCCACCTCCTCCGGGGCGGCTTACGCGGCGGTCAGGTTACGTATTGGCACGATCTGGCCTTTGGCGTTATTGCACGGGTTGGAGAACTTCTGCAACACCCGCAGCCCCGGAGACGCCCCCTGGTGGTGGTACTTGACCGAGGCCATCTTCTACGTCCTCTATACGGCGTGGCTGCTCCGTCGGTTGCGCCCCAGCTAACTTCGGAGAACCCCCTACACGCGAAGCTCGCAGAACTCCTCTTCCACGCACTCCTCGGGTGAATAAAGAGCCGTCACGGCTGATGCGCCGCCCCCAGTGCATAACGCGATCGAGCTCATGGGATCCCGACCCGCCGCGCAGGCTGACCTCTACCTTCCTTTACGCAGCGCTTGGATAGCCACGCCCGCCAAAGCCACTACGCTGGCTATCAGCATTATAAGATCCGCAACTGCTAGAAAGCCCACCACAGGACTACCGTAAACCCCGTAGATGTCCCGGATCGGCGCCTCATAATCTCTAGTTGGCACGAAGTGAACCCAGATAAGCAGGGTCAGCCCCAACACCGCGGTAAACAGCCAGTACCCTGCTATCAGACGTCCCTTCGCCGTAAGATAGAGGCCCGGCACCAGCAGCGCATAGATCAGCAAGCTGAAGGTGAACGGCGTAACCGCTGGCTCAAACGGCCAACCCGAATGGTTGCCCCGGACGACGTGGTCGAGGTGGTGCACGAACGCGAAGATCGTCGTGCAACTCGCTGCAACCAGCAGCCAAGTTCGTAGCTTGATGTGTACCGGCTGCGGTCTTGTCGTAGCGTTCATAATGCCACTACTCTTTCTGTGGATCATTACTCAACCGCCGCTACGTTCCACCCATCGGGTAGGCTGATCCCCCTGCTCGAGAAGCTCGACTGGGTTAGCAGTCAGAGAACACCACGTGACGCGCCCGTTACGATGCGTCTGGGCGCTGTTCCTGCTCGACGAGCAGCTCTCTCACATGCAGTCGTCCGACTTCAAGTTCTTCTATGTTGAGGCGCTCGATCCGGCCGCGCTTCACAGTGAGTGCCCGGATGGCTAAAGCGCCGATCGCCAGAGCACCGATCGCGGTGGCGCCTACCGCCAGCGCCCCAAGACCCACAGCCCCCACCGTCATCCGTCCGAAAGCCACCTGTACCCCGGAGGGGGAGGGCTTCGCTCGCGTCGCTGTCCATGCCTTCATCTCGGTCATTCCTTTCTCCATACGACCCACTTAGAAGCGGCAGGCCTATTACCCTTTCCACCACAACCATGATGCCACCGTCCGAAGCCAGAGGCTAACTTCGGAGACCTCCCCTTCTAAAAACTGTCTGGAAAATCGGAATTGGCACCGAATCGAGGCTCCAAGAGCCGCTAGATGGCAACAAATAAGCCGAAATGCGGGCACTTGATGCCATCAGGACACACGGTAGGGCGCCCTTTGGGGCATTTTCCAGACTGTTTCTCTAGGCACTTCGGTGAAAAGCTCAAATAGGCTTC
>DASQVA010000327.1:0-3813 GCA_035641035.1 Rubrobacter sp.
TTGATGGAGTCGGCGGAGTATTACGTCAACCTGGATGGAACAGAAGAACCCGTGACGATAGTAGCCGCCTTCGACTTACCCGAAGGCTTCGAGGTCGGGGAGCAACTACTCTGGATCGAGGCCGTCCTCGACGAGGAGACACTCTCCCAGACCGTGGTCAGGATCCACGACCGCTACAGTGTATAAGAGACCAACAGAGAGGCCCGGATTCCCGGGCCTCTCCTCTACGTAAGGAAACCTATTCATGCCTGAAGATCTGGCAATATTCATCGACTGGGAGAACATCTACATCTCCACGGTCACGGAGTACAAATCAAAGCCGAACGTCTCGGCCATACTGGAGAAGGCCCGCGAGTACGGGCGCATCGTCTCGGCCACTGCCTACGCCGACTGGACCGACGGAGACTTCCGCCAGGCCCCGCCGACCCTCTACTCGAACGGCATCGCGCCGCGCTACATATCAGCCAGGTACTTCCCCGGCGGCAAGTCCCAGAAGCGCCGCACAAACTCCATAGACGTGATGCTCGCTGTCGAGTGCTCGGACTTCTTGCACAACCACCCGCAAGTGGAAACCTACATCCTCGTCACGGGCGATGGGGACTTTATCCCGCTCGTCAGCCTGCTCAGGAGCAAGGGGAAGAACGTGGTGGTCATCGGGGTCTCCGAGGCGACTTCGTACCACCTGATCGAATCCGCCGACCACTTCGTCTCCTACGCCTCCCTCCTAGAGGAAGACCGCGCCGCGCGCACCCCAGACAGGCAGCCCAAGAAGAAGGCTGCCGACCCTTACGGGGAGCTCGTCCGGGCCGTCGAGACGCTGAAGAACGGTGGCAAGACACGTGTGCTCGGGCAGGTGAAGCAGCAGATGATCGTGCAGCTCGGCTCCTTCGACGAGCGCAATGCCGGCTTCAAGAAGTTCAAGGACTTCGTGGTCGAAGCCGAGCGCCGCGGCTTGGTGAACACCGTGGACCAGGACCTCGAGCTCCAGGTCTACCTCCCGGATGAGAAGGTGGACAGCGACCCGCAAGACGCTGACCTCGCCTCCGAGGAGCCGAAAGAGGACGGCGCGCGGACCAAAGGCAACGGCAGACCCTTGCGTGAGGAACGGCAGCCTGAGCGGCAGCCCGAATCCAAGCCCGGCTTCGACCTGCTCGAGGACCTCACGCCCTACGAGTTCAAGACGGTGTGCACGAGCGTCGCGTCGCTGGAGCAGCCGGCGACTTTCGTGGAGATCTTCTCGAGCATCCGGTCGCTGGATGAGCGCGGGGAGCTGGAACTCTCGCGCGAGGAGATCAGGGACGTCATAAACGCCATGCTCGAAGCCGACTTCCTGAACAAAGTGCGCCAGAAGCCCTATGAAGCCGCTAAGGCCGACATGACCTTCTACGCCCTCAACCCGGACAAGCAGGAGGTCAAGATCGCCCTGAACGGCAGCTAATCCCAACGGAAAGCCGTAGAGCCCGAACGCCTGCCCGAACCCGCATGCACCGCGGCCCACCAGCTGACGGACAAGCTCCTAGAGCGTAGCATGTTGTCTGTCGTCGGCATCGGTAGTCACGCCCGCGGCGACGCCGGCCTCGAGTCGTACCTCGACATCTTCGTCGGGCCAAAGGCTCTCTCTTGAAGGTTGGAACGTTGCGACGGCTTGCTGGTCTCGGTGAGTGCGCGACCTTCTAGCATCACCGCGAGCGTTCGTGCGGCCGCAGAAGGTGCGCTCCGCCGTGCCCTGCTGTCGCGAGGTGCCGGTTGTGTACGATGCGGATGGGCTCGCAGCCACCGCTGATCGAAGCAGTTCGGGCGTGGATTTGAAGAGCACTGAAGCGGCGGTGCGATGAATAGACGATCGAAGAGGTCCGCGGGCTATGCCGAAGAAGTCTATAAGTTCGTCGCGACGCTCCGGAACGGTAGCTGGGCGACGGCCGCTATATTCAGCTTTCTCTGCTCGCCGCCCACCGCCGCGGCCTCTACGGCTCCAAGAACCGCTTATGGGACCTCGTAGCCGGGGCGATGGTGGAGGGGTGGAGCCTAGAACGCAATCTGCCCCGCCGGGTCTGAGTGGCGGTAGCCTGGAGCAGACGTGTGCAGCGGCGCTGAACCTGTACGGCCTCGCCGCCTTAGAGGTCGCACCCACACTCGACGGGGGACAGGGAAAGGGGGGGAGCGAGCCCGCGGGCTCGCTTAGTCGGCCAGCTTATAGACAGTGAGCGCGGCAAGGCTCAGGGCGACTCCGACCTGGACCAATGACAGGGCCAGGAGCGTCGCCGCCTGCAGTGCGGAGGCGCCGGTAATTACAACCTGCAAAGCGATTATGAGCCCGAAGCCGATAGCGAACCACAGTAGAGCCTTGACCTTGTACCCCTCGCCGCGCTCGCTCCAGATAGCCATCCCGATGAGCGCAGGGATGTAGAAGGCTAGGATTAAGGGCACTAGACGCAGTAGCGCAACCCCAATGTCCAGCAAATCTTCCACAGCGCTAGTCTACACCAGAGGTTACGGGATACTAGAAACTTGCCCGCGCCGTATGTACGCTAGTACACTTGTACCATTCAATGAAGGCGGTGGCGCGCGTGGGAATAAATCAGAGGGTCTCGCTCAGGAAGTTCGTCGAGGACATCCGACGCTGGGTGGACGAGGGTAGGAGCGACGAGTGGATCGCTAGCGCCCTCGGGACGAGCCCGTCGTCGGTGCAATCCTTCCGCTCGCGCAACGCCATCTACCGCCGTGGCGCGGGATCTGTGCTGCACGATCCACCGGACTACTCCTCCTACGAGGGGGTGCTCGAGCCAGTGGGCCCCGGCGTCTGGTTCGACCCCGAAGTCCGCGACGACCCCCGCTGGCAGAAACGCTGGGCCGGCACCCAGAGGGTTGAGCTACGCCTCACGCCGACCAGGATCGTGCTCGTCCGACGCGGTGGCTCCATACGGCGCCCGGAGCCAAGCGTATAGCCTGTAAGGTATAATTCGGGTGGGTTCGGGCCGTCCGACCCGTCGCTGCGTCACAGGGCCTTCGCCCGAGACGTAGAGCAAAGTCCGGACTCGTAGCAGAGGCCGCTCGGGCCAACAACCCGAGGGGCGACGACGGTGAGAGCCGTAGGGTTGCGCCGCGCGGTGTAGGCGCAGGCCCGTCGCCACGTCAAGTGCAACAGAGAGCAGACCAGCCGATGGCCGTGGGGCCTTCCCGCGGCACAGGTGATGGGTGAAAGGGTGGGGTAAGAGCCCACCGGCGGCATCCCGCGAGGGACCGGCCAGGTAAACCACCGGTGCGAGCAAGCCAAATTGTCCGGACCTTCCGGACTGGTAGGCGCAGCTCCCGCAGGGAGCCCGGGGATTCCCCGGAGATGGATGGCGGGATAGAGCAGAATCCGGCTTACAGGACGGCCCGGCCCTATATATAAAGGGTTTCCATGGATACGATCATGATCTTACCCCGCAGTTTACCCCAACCGGATTCCCCGAAACCCATAAGAAGGGCTCCGTTGCGCCGTGATCGTGATGTAGACTTCTTCTCTCAAGGGCGGACCGTTACTTGTGGCGGCATGCGAGAGGAGATCTTTTGCCTGGCTCAAACGGGAACGCCGACTATTGGGACCTCAAGCGCAACACGCAGGTCAAGCACGACATCCTCTCGAGCTACCTGCTGCGGTGGGCATCCATCCTATCTGGTGGCCAGGGGGGTGCTCGACGACTTGCCTTCCATTACGTTGACGGGTTCGCCGGCAGGGGCCGCTACAGCGGCGGAGAGCCTGGGTCTCCTCTGATAGCCATGGAGATCGGCCAGGAGATGTACGAGCACCGCGGGGGCAACGTCCGGCTC
>DASQVA010000328.1:0-2661 GCA_035641035.1 Rubrobacter sp.
CTCCTATGTGTCGTCCAAGTAACATTTGCAGTATGAAGGGGACACCGTGCAAGGCGCATCACGCAAATGAGGTAATTTTCCCTTAGTCATTTTCTCCATTTCCGGCCGATTCTTGTTGCCTAGTCCGCCCTCATCGGGCACGAATGCCGCGGTATACACCTGTCTCCTTTCTTGGTTTATGGCCAGCCGACAATGAGGGGCGGTCGAGCCGCACCGCTGGGCGGATGGTGGCGCGCATAGCGGTGCGGCGTCTCATGGCCTCTGCCGATCGAGAGAGCAGCCTCAAGCTTGCGCTCGGCTTGCCGGGCGGGTCGCGGCGTGCTCGGTGGCCCAATCGACGGCGTAGTCAGCGACCTCCTCCCAGCTATCCTGCCCAAGTATGAAGTGTTAGCGGCCAGGGAACTCTTTATAGTCTGTGATGGACTTGGTGTGACGGTAGTGCTTGACGTTAGACTGGTTGACCGCGGGCGGCATAAGGTTGTCCTCGCCCCCTGCGATGAAGAGCAGTGGCGCCCGGTCCTCGTTCCTGAAGTTCACGTATGTGTCCTGATGGCCCGGCGTGAAGTTTGCCAGGACTCCGCCCCAGATGAAGCCGCCCGGCGCGGGGACGTAGTAGCGTTCGTAGACCTTGTCCGACTCCTCTCGCGAGAGAGTGTTGGCGAAGGCGAAGTGGAACTGCTCTGGGGTGAATGGGACGGCCCTGTGGCGGTTGGCTGGGTTTCTCAAGACGGGGAAGCTGGCCCTGATCTGCGAGACCGGCACGACTTTGATGCCCTCTGCGGGCACCGAGTCGATGGCTACGCCCGCGGCGCCGAAGCCGTGGTCGAGCAGGATCTGGTCGAGACAGCCGCCGAAGGAGTATCCCATAATGATCGGGGGACTCTCAAGCTCGCCGATCATGCCCTCGTAGTGCTCGACGACCGCCGGCACCGTTAACGCTTCGATCGGTGATGGGTCCTCGCGTAGCGCCTCGACCTCGAGGCCTGGGTATGCGGGGGCGAGTACGCGGTAGCCACGTTCGGAGTAGTGCTCGATCCAGTGCTCCCAGCTACGGGGGGTTGCACCGGCGCAATCTCGTGGCTAGTGCACTTCCTCAACCACCCGGCGCCGAAGAGGGGCGCCTGGCTGTACGCGTTGGGCACCACGGCCCTCTTTCTGATGATGCGGCAGTTTCTCACCGGGATCCTGCTCCTCTTCTACTACGTGCCGACCACCGACCACGCCTGGAACTCGATCCACTACATAATGAACGAGGTTTACTTCGGGCAGCTCACAAGGGGCATCCACTTCTGGTCGGCGAACTTCCTGCTGGCGTTTATAGGGCTGCACATGCGCCACGTGTTCCTGAGCGGCGCCTACAAGGCCCCACGGGAGGTCAACTGGGTGCTCGGCGTCACACTGTTGCTCCTGACTCTGGCCATAGCATTCACGGGGTACGCTCTGCGGTGGGACCAGGACGGCTTCTGGGCCACGGTGGTCGGGATAAAGATCGGGGCGTACTCGCCGTTCGTGGGGTCGCCAGTGACGCACTTCCTCTTGGGGGGCGACGTGACGGGGCCGGCGACGCTTAGTCGCTTCTTCGCACTCCACGTCTGGGTCCTCTCTGCGCTCATAGCGCCGCTCCTGCTGTTGCACGGCGCCGTCCTAGTGCTCAAGCACGGGGTGTTCGGCAGCGAGATGGAGTACCGCGACAGGATCGCGAAGCTGCGCGAACGGAGGCGTCTTGAGGGGTACGGGCGCTACGAGGAGGACGAGGAAGGTTCCCGAGACCGGCACCGGTGATCGGGTAACGGGAGGCCCTCCCGGAAGACGGGATCCTCGGGCCGCAACGGGCCACAAGTAACGCAGGTGGCCGGAAAGGTTGGGCAGAACGTGACGGACACGCGACGGAACGTGGCCGGGGAGCACCCCGGCGTCGGGCACATGGAGGAAGGGAACGGGCGAGAGGCGTTTCCCCGAGAGTTCGCCTTGCAGGAGTTCTTCCGGCAGTCCGTCTGGAGCCCTGGGGCCGATGCTTGGCGTACTCAACCGGCATGCTGCTGTCGGAGATGCCGGCATCGCCCCTGACCGGCACATGAACCGTAGCCGTCGCATTGGGAGCGCGAACTATAGGTTTGGGTAACTCCCCCACCTCCGCTACGTCCCTAGACGCGAAGCCAACGCCCCAAGATAGATTCATATCAAGTTGGCCCTGGTTCGTCACTGGCATCGTCAAGACTGTCTCGCTGGGCGACTGCGCCCGTTTTTCCGCCACCTCGCAGAAGCGTCAGCGCGCCTAAGGGGAACAGCACTACCGACAGAAGCCCGGCCACCACCGTGGCGGCTCCAATCGCGGGGCTCAGTATTTCAAGCTCCATCCCGATCCCCGTGGCGGCGACGATGAATGGTAGCGAAGTCGCCTGCAAAAGCCCGGCCGCTAGAGAGCTCCTGCCACCGACCATCGGCCTGTAGAGGGCTGCCGGCAGCCCGCGGGCGAGCAGGAGGGCGAGGAGGAACACCGGCACAAGGGCGAGCGCCGCCCCGCCAGAGAGGAGCGCTCTCACATCGAGCTGCATCCCGCTGGTGACGAAGAAGAAGGGGATGAAGACACCGAAGCCGACGGCCTGGAGCTTTGTATGGAAGCCCGTATGCGTCATCATTTCATCGCGATCCAGCAACCTG
>DASQVA010000329.1:0-8403 GCA_035641035.1 Rubrobacter sp.
TTCGCGGGCATGTCGGACTCCAGCGTGGCGTCTCTGCGCGCCGCCGCCGAGGGACGTGTGGCGAAGGAGAGGTACGAGGCTTCGGGCGCCGAGTACGACCCGGAGATGTTCACCCCGGAGGACCACGCCGCGCTCTCCGGCACGTGGTCCTGGGTGCTAGACGTCGTCAACCCGGCCGTGGAGGCCGGACCGGACGGGCTCATAGACGACGACCTTGCCTATGTCGCCCCGTGGGGATTCGACCCCGCGCAGGCAATCGCGCCGATCCTCTTCCTGCACGGTGGGCGGGATAGGGTCGTGCCCAGCTCGCACAGCGAGTGGCTCGCGCGCCGCTGCCCCTCGGCAGAACTGTGGCTGAGTCCGGAGGACGGACACATCTCGGTCCTCAACTCCGGAGCAGCGGCCATGGAGTGGCTCCGCGAGCACGCCGTCTGCGGAACCTAAGCTTTCGCTACCGCTCTCTACAACAACGACAGGGAAGAGGAATTCTCGGAAGTTCGAGGGGAGCCTTTGAACCGTCGCTACGTCACCACGCACCGATTCAAGCCCCTTCTTCTCAAGCACGCGGGGCTTCCGCAAATAAGGTTTCACGATCTCAGGCACACGTACGCCACGTTGCTGCTGTGCAAAAATGTCAATCCCAAGATAGTCTCCGAGATGCTTGGCCACGCAAGCATAGCTATCACCCTGGACACCTACAGCCACGTCCTCCCCGACATGCAGGACAGCGCCGCCAAAGCAACGGAAGGGGTGCTTTCGTAACCTACTGCTGCCCTACTGTTGCCAAAGCCCCCGGCTCCAGGGTCAGGGACTTCAGTTGGCTCACGCGCGTTTTGCATCATTGTGCAGGAGATTCGCTGGTACCGGAGGTCGGGCTCGAACCGACACTCCCCTTTCGGGGAACCGGATTTTGAGTCCGGCGCGTCTACCAATTCCGCCACTCCGGCTTGTAGAGCGCGGCTATTATACCAATGTATAAAGCCCATTCGAAGTACAGCAAAACCCTGCTTGACAAAGCGCCACATTAATACCCATAATGCCGCTGCAATAGACCTTTGCCGACCATCGAGAGGGCGGATCGTAGGCACGATCCGGATACAAGGAGGAGAAGTGAAGAGAACACGTCGGGCAGTGACCCTAGTGGTACTGGGCGTGGCGACGGCCTTGCTCATCGTCGGATGCGGCGGGGCAGGCGGTGGCGGAGGGAGCGGGGACAGTGCCCCGACCGCGAAGATAGTCAGCGACCTGCCGCTTCAGGGGGCGAACAGGGCCCAGAGCACGACGATGGTCAATGCCATAAAGTTGGCGATAGAGCAGCGCGACGGCAAGGCTGGGGATGTCAAGATCGAATACGAGTCCCTCGACAACGCCACGGCGCAGGCCGGGCAGTGGGATGAGGCTAAGTGCGCTGAGAACGCGCAGAACGCCGCCCAGGACGAAGATATCGTCGGCTGGATCGGACCGTTCAACTCTGGCTGCGCGGCGGTCGAGATCCCGATCCTCAATGAGGCGGGCCTCGGCATGATCAGCCCGGCCAACACCTACATCGGTCTGACCAAAGAGGGCGGAGAGCCCAATGAGCCCGAGCAATACTACCCGTCGGGCGAGCGCAACTACACCCGCGTGATCGTGGCCGACGACAAGCAGGGCGCGGCGGGCGCGGCCCTGCTCGAAGAGGAGGGCATAGAGTCCGTCTACGTGCTCGACGACAAGGAGACCTACGGCAAGGGCCTCGCCGACCAATTCCAGCAGGTTGCCGAGAGCGCCGGCATAGAGATTTTGGGGCGCGAGGGCATCGACGGCTCCGCCTCCAACTACCGCTCGCTGATGAACAAGATCAACCAGGAGAACCCCGAGGCGATCTACTTCGGCGGCATTATCGAGAACAACGCCGCTCAGCTCATAAAGGACAAGGTAGGTGCCGGGATGCCCAACGACGAGGTCGCCTTTGTCGGCCCGGACGGCATCTTTGTAGACGAGCTCCTCGCGCAGGCGGGCGACGCCGCGGAGGGCATCTACGTCACCTTCGGCGGCCTGCCCGAGAGCGAGCTCTCCGCTGAGGGTCAGGAGTTCGTCGAGACGTATGAGTCCAAGTACGATGACCAGATCCAACCTTATACCGCCTACGCCTACGAGGCGGCCAACGTGATGCTCGACGCCATCGAGCGGGCCTCCGAGAACGGCGAGGTCTCGCGCGAGACGGTCTTGCAGGAGATCTTCGCTACCGAAGACTACGAGGGCGTACTCGGCACCTGGAGCTTCGACGAGGATGGCGACACGACGCTCACCGAACTCTCCGTGCAGACGGTCGAGGACGGCGAGTTCACAGTCGACCGCGTCCTGGATGTCGAGGAGCTGGTGTAGAAAGGGCTGCCGATACAAAACACGAAGCACGGGGACCGGGGCGCCAATGCCCGGTCCCCGCTCTCCTAAAAAAGGATTCTGAATGGCGACCGGTGAAGTAACGAAGGGGCGCTCGGGGAGCCTTTTAGATAGCGCAAGGGCTTCGAGCTGGCAGACGCGCATCGCGCTCGTAGTGACGGCGTTCCTGCTCGTCTTGCTGCTCGTGCAGGCGGTGCGTGACCCGGCGCAGTTCTTCTCCCAGCTCGTCATCGGGGTCACCAACGGCGCGATCATCGCGCTTGTAGCCCTCGGCTACACGCTGGTCTACGGCATCATCGAGCTGATCAACTTCGCCCACGGCGACAACTTCATGATCGGCTCTTTCGTCGGCTTGACCGTACTCTCCGGCACGTTCGCCGGTATCGGCCTCTTCTCCCCTATAACGGGCGATGCCGGGACCCTTCTCAAGGTGGTTGGGGTCTTGCTCGCCCTCGCGGTGGCGATGGCCGTCTGCGGGTGCTTGAATGTGGCGATAGAGCGGGTGGCGTATAAGCCCTTGAGGAACGCCCCGCGGCTGGCCGTCCTGATCACGGCCATCGGCATGTCCTTTATCTTGCAGAACCTCGGGCTGATCTGGAAGGGGCCGGCCCAGGTTCCGTTCCCTGAGCTCGTCTCCAGCGCCAACATCCTGCCCACCGACGCGATCATCTTCCGGTGGAAGGATCTCTTTGTACTCGGGATGACGGTGCCGCTCCTGCTTGGTCTCTCCTACTTTATCCGGAACACCCGGCAGGGGAAGGCGATGCGGGCGGTGGCCCAGGATAAGGAGGCGGCCTCGATGGTCGGCATCAACGTGAACCAGACCATCTCCATCACGTTCCTTCTGGGGGGCATTCTGGCGGGTGCCTCGGGCGTGATGTTCGGCCTCTTCAACGGGATCACGGTTTTCAACGTGGGTTTCTTCCAGGGGCTCTACGCGTTCACCGCGGCGGTCCTGGGCGGCATCGGTAACCTCACCGGGGCCGTAGTCGGGGGGTTCCTCATCGGGATCATCGGCGCGATGACCGACCAGTACATAGGTGTCGAGTGGACGTCCATCATGATTTTCAGCGTCCTGGTCCTCGTGCTCGTCTTCAGACCGCGCGGGCTCCTCGGCGACCGCTCGGCCGTGCAGGGGGGAGGATCGTAGCGTGACGCTCCTAAGAAAGTACGCGCTGCCGGTGGCCCTGATCGGCGCGGCGCTGCTGTTCCCGCTCTGGAACAGCTTTCTGGAGGGAGCCTTCGATGTGAACCTGATGTACCCGGTGATCGTCGTAACGGTCTATATAATGCTCGCGCTGGGACTGAACATAGTCGTTGGCTTCGCGGGCCTCCTGGACCTCGGGTTCGTGGCGTTCTACGCCCTTGGGGCCTACGTCGTGGGCTGGCTTGCCTCCGGCCACTTCCAACAGGTGAGCGTCGCGTTCGGCACCACCGCCACCTCCATAACCGGCGAGGAGGTGCCTGGCATACACCTCTCCTTCTGGATCGTGCTCGTTCTTGCCGGGGCCTTTGCGGCGCTGTGCGGCGTCATTATCGGCGCGCCGACCCTGCGGCTGCGGGGTGACTACCTGGCTATAGTCACGCTGGGCTTCGGCGAGATCATTCCTCGCTTTTTCCAGAACGGTGACGACCTCGGGGGCTTCAACCTCACGAACGGGACGATCGGCATAAAGGCCATAGACTCGCCGGGCTTCCCGTTCCTGCCGGACGCCTTGAGCGCCTGGCAGCGCTTCGGGACGCTCGAGCTCTACCCGTGGTTCTACACGATCCTGGTAATGGTGCTCGCCACGATCTACGTCAACGTCCGCCTGCAAAACTCGCGGCTGGGGCGCGCCTGGATCTCGGTGCGCGAGGACGAGACGGCCGCCGCCGCGATGGGCATAAACCCGGTCACGACGAAGCTCTGGGCCTACGCTTTAGGGGCGACTTTTGGTGGGTTCGCGGGGGCTTTCTACGGGGCCTTTATAAAGAACATATTTCCGACGAGTTTCTCGTTCAACGTCTCCATCTTTATCCTGCTCATGGTCGTCCTCGGCGGCATGGGCAACATCTACGGCGTCATTTTGGGCGCCATCGTTATACAGGGGACCAACTTTTACCTTCTGCCGCAGATAAAGACTTGGGTGAACTCTATCGGCCAGGCCGTCGGAAACCAGACGCTGGCCACCGTGGACATCCCAAAGTACAGTTTCTTTATCTTCGGCATTATGCTCGTCCTGATGATGCTCTTCAGGCCGGAGGGCATCATCCCCAACCGGCAACGCGCCGAGGAGCTGCACGACGAGAATCCCGGCAGTGGGGACGCCATGGGGGGACCGGTTCGTGCCTGAGAACGGTAATCTGACTGGAGGCGCGGCGAACGGAGTCAACAGTGGCGACGCTCGGAACATCATGGAGGCCCGCGGTATCACCAAGATTTTCGGTGGGCTCGTGGCGGTGAACCGGGTGGATTTCGACATCCCGGAGCGCTCAATCGTTAGCCTGATCGGGCCGAACGGCGCGGGCAAGACCACGTTCTTCAACATGGTTAGCGGGCTCTACGAGCCGTCCGCCGGCTCGTTCGTGTTCGCGGGTCGGGACATCACGCGCCTTGGGGCACATCAGCGGGCGCAGATGGGGATCGGGCGTACGTTTCAGAACATCCGGCTCTTTGGCACGATGAGCGCGCGTGATAACGTGCTCTCTGGGATGCACACCCGTCTGAAATCCGGCATCCTCGGTTCCATCTTCAGGACGCCGGGGACGCGGCGCGAGGAGCGGGAGGCGCTAGAGAGGGCCGGAGAATACCTGGATTTCGTCGACATCCAGGGCCGGGAGGTCTTCGCCAAGAACCTTTCCTACGGCGACCAGCGGCGCCTGGAGATAGCGCGCGCTCTCGCCTCGGAGCCGAGTTTGCTCCTCCTCGACGAACCGACAGCGGGCATGAACCCGCAGGAGACGGCGCGCCTGACGGAGCTCATCCGGCGCTTGCGGGAGGAGCGCGGCATCTCCATCTTCCTCATCGAGCACGAGATGCGCGTCGTCATGAGTATCTCTGACAGGGTGACGGTTCTGGACCACGGGGAGAAGATCTCTGAAGGCGCCCCGCACGAGGTGCGGGAGGACCCCAAGGTTATAGAGGCTTACCTCGGCACGGCGAGGACGGGTTAGGCGAAGCCGTGGCGCTGCTAGAGATAGAGAACATGCACAGCTACTACGGGCACATCCACGCCCTCCAGGGCGTCTCGCTCACGGTCGAGGAGGGGGAGATCGTCACGCTCATCGGCTCCAACGGGGCCGGAAAAACCACGACACTCCGCTCCATCAACGGCATCCTCCCGCCGCGAGAGGGCAAGATCATCTTCGACGGCGAGGAGATACAGAGCACGGCCGCCCACCAGATGATCTCCAAGGGCATAGCCCAGAGCCCGGAAGGACGCAAGATCTTTCACCGCATGACCGTCCTCGAGAACCTCGAGATGGGCGCCTACCACCGCAACGACCGGGCCGGAATCCGGGAAGACATGGATCGTGTCTTCGAGCTCTTCCCGCGCCTGAAAGAGCGCATCAAGCAGGAGTCGGGCACCATGAGCGGCGGCGAGCAGCAGATGCTCGCCATCGGCCGCGCCCTGATGAGCAGCCCGAAGCTGCTGCTGCTGGACGAGCCCTCGATGGGCCTGGCCCCGGTGCTGGTCGAGCGCATCTTCGACATTATCAAGGACATCAACCGGCAGGGGACCACGATCCTGCTCGTCGAGCAGAACGCCAACGTCGCCCTTGAGATCGCCACCCGCGGCTACGTTCTGGAGACCGGCACCATAGTCAACGAAGCCCCCGCGGCCCAACTACGCGAGGACCCGAAGGTCCGCGAAGCATACCTGGGCGAGATCTAAGGTCTATTCTTCATAAAACAAGTATGCTATGACCCACGGTACTGTATACTGCGGCCGTGTTCGGTATTCGTATAAGGTGGATCGTTTAGAGATGGGCCTGTCGTTCTACGGTCCGTCGTTGCGGGTGAAGCGGCTCGCGTGGAGCGGATACGGCTTCGGGCATACGGCCCGCAGGGAGCCTGGGGATTTGCGGGGGACCGCCGTCGGGAAGAAGGGCCGGTTTCGGGGTCCGTTCAAGGCAAGAGGAGGTGACGACTAGAAAAACCCGGAAAGGTGATCCATGACCCTCGATCTTAGGCCGGTTCTGCACAGAGCCTGTCAGCAAATCTCCCCCATACATCCAGACTATGCAACGCGGCCCATCCAGGATAGCTTTAGCTGGTCCTCATCTCTCGCTGGCTGCCACTTCGACCGGCTGTACCTGGTCGTCTTCCGCTCCGTCCGACGGCCGAAGGCCGACCTCCACCTCCTGCGCGAGCACGACGACCGCGCCTACGCGGAGGCCCTCGAGTCCGGTGGTCTACTTCTCTACTTCAAGGGTCACGTCAACGAGCGACGCGAGTGCCTCTCGTTCTGCCTGTGGGAGACAAGGGAACAGGCCATAAAGGCGGCTGGCGCGGCCTCGCACCAGTCCGCGGCTGACATCTCGGTGCGGATGTACGAGTCCTATGTGCTGGACCGATACTGGTTGAGGAAGGTTGTCACGGCGCGGGGGGAGAGGCTGGTCTTCGAGCCAATTTAGGCCTAGTAAGAATTCGACCCGAAAGGGGCGGGATTCGGCCCGCGCCTTCGGTATAATCGGGCGAGTGCGTGTTTACCTGATCGACGGCTACTCTCTTCTCTACCGGGCGTTCTACGCCCTGCCGCAGAGTATAGCCACCTCCAGCGGTCTGCCGACCAACGCGCTCTACGGTTTCACGAGCATGATCCTCAAGCTCCTCGACTCCGAAGAAGAAGTAGGTATAGGGGTGGTGTGGGACGGTGGGATGCCGAAGTTCCGCCTGGAAGTTTTCCCCGAATACAAGGCGCAGCGCTCCGCGATGCCGGAGGAGCTCCGGGTGCAGCTGGATCACCTCGACGAGATCCTTGTGGCCATGAACATCCCGGCCATCCGTGCCGAGGGCTTCGAGGCCGACGACGCCCTGGCGACGATGTCGCGCCAAATCCCAGACAACGTGGAGCTGTTCATTGTGACCGGGGACCAGGACGCCATGCAGCTCGTGGACGGGCGGGTGAAGGTGCTGCGCACGACCCGCGGCGTCTCCGAGACCAAGACCTACGGGCGCGAGGAGGTCGTCGAGGAGTACGGCGTGACGCCGGAGCAGATCCCTGACTACAAAGCCCTCACCGGCGATTCCTCGGACAACATACCCGGCGTGCGCGGCATCGGACCCAAGGGTGCCGCCAACCTCCTCAAGCAGTTCGGCACCGTCGAGAGCCTCTACGAGAACCTGAACAAGATCTCCGCGAAGGGCGCGCGCACCAAGCTCGAAGAGGGCCGCGAGAGCGCTTTCATGTCGCTCGAGCTTGCCAGGATGCGCTTCGACGTGCCCGTGCAGCTCGACCCGGCGTCGCTCCGCTTCGAGGGCATCTCGCCGAACATCAGGGACATCACCAGGCGCTACGAGTTCCGCACCCTGGAGGCGAGGCTCACCGAGCTGCCCGTCGCCGGTGGGGAAGAGCTACCACCCGTCGAGCGTCTGGAGGTGGGCATCTCGGACGAGCCGGTGGGCTTGTCTTTCGAGCCCGTTGCGGCATCCCCGGTCGACGACGACAGCGGGCGCTGGTGCGTCGCCGTCTCGGTGAACGAGGTGCGCGTCACGGAGGGCGTGCCCGACGGTTCCTTGCAGGTGCACGACTCCAAGAAGCTCGGGGTGCTGGACGCGGCCTTCGATACCTACCTGGCGGCGTACCTGGTAAAGCCGGGGCTAGGAAGCTACGAGCTGGAGACGCTCGCCGCCGAGAGAGGGTTGGCGGAGGTGGACCTGGCGCACGGGGATCACGCCGTCGCGGAGGCGGCGAGGAGGGCCGCGCAGATCTACGCGCTCTCGCCGCGGCTGCGCAAGGAGCTGGAGGAGATGGGGCTCGCCAGGCTCTACTACGACGTCGAGCTTCCGCTCGCCGGCGTGCTCGGGGGGATAGAAGA
>DASQVA010000330.1:0-2141 GCA_035641035.1 Rubrobacter sp.
GGTCCAGATCGACGAACCCGCCGCAACAACCCGCCCGGAGGAGGTGCCGCTCGTCATCGAGACCTTCAACGCAACGCGCAAGGGCGTAGACGCTAGAGCCAGCATGCACATCTGCTTCTCCGACTACAACAGCCTCTTCCCTCACATCGAGGCGTTGGACGATTGCTACGAGCTGCAGCTTGAGTTCTCCAACCGTGACTCCAGGGAGCTCGGTACGAAGGCCGAGGACCGTCCCGGCTACGATGTGCTCGAGAGGTTCGCCGGGAGCGCATGGGACGGCAAGATCGGGCTCGGGGTCATAGACATCCACACGAACTTCATCGAGCCACCCGAGCTCGTGCGCGACCGCATACTCTACGCCGCGCGTGTGCTCGGCCCGGAGCGCATCGAGGTTAATACCGACTGCGGCCTTCGTACCCGCACTTGGGAGGTTTCCCTGGGGAAACTAAAGAACATGGTCGAAGGCACCCGGCTTGCCGAGGAAGCGCTCAACGGCTCCTGAGCAGTCGCACTATGGGCTACTGCCATATCTGTGGGCAACTCTCCGTACAATCTTGCCTCACGCTGTTGCAGGACCCCGCCCGCGCTCGCTCCTTGGGCGAAACGGGCCCCCGGCAAACTGACTCCGAGTTCAGCCACGCGACGATGTAACGGAGGATCGAGGACGTCTACCGCTCTGCCCTGGATCGGACGTCGGCACCGGATGTCGCCGCCGAAGAGCCAGAGCTTCGGACCACCCCGTAATTACGGAGGCGTGAACATGACGTTGACATCTTACACTAAAGCTAAGGAGCTTCAACGACCTCCTCCGACGACCGCACCGCCGGGCCTCTCTTGTTTGTTTCCTTGTCGGAGGCGCCTTTCGACGTCTAGACTCGCCGTGCCCTTACTAGGAAGAGTCGAGGAATGCCCGGTATATTTCGATGTACCACCGGGTAGGGCCACCGCCTGTAGTTCGCCTCTCGCTCGCCGGGTTGGGTAACGCGCGCCTCCCAGCCATGATCGGCCAACAGCGTCTCTGGGTCGTTGGTGCCGAAGCACCCCGCGACGCCGCGCCGAGCGAAGGTTCCCAGCAACGGCCACATCACCGGGGAGGTCAGCAGTTCCCGGTTCACGAGGTCCATCCCGAGGCGGCTGCCTTCAGACGCCAGCGAGCTTACGACCTCAAGAAGAGTGCGAACGGTAGTTGGAGACAGGTAGAAGAGTAGCCCCTCTATCAGCCAAACGGACGGCTCCTGTACCTCATAGCCGGCATCGAGCAGAACCTGCGCCCAGGGTTGCTCCAAGTCCACCCCGACCGTGTGCCGCTCGCAGGAGGGTTGGATTCCCAGGTGATCCTCGACGGCGTCCTTAGCGGAGAGCACCTCAGGGCGATCCAGCTCGTAGAGCCGGGTCCCGGGCGACCAGTCCAAACGAAAGGCCCGCGCGTCCATGCCGGCCGCCACGAGGACGACCTGCCGGATTCCGATGCTCCGGGAGGCACCTACGAGAAAGTCATCGAAGAAGCGGGTGCGGACCGTGACGTACAGCCCTGGACCCAGTCCTGGCCCGGGAGTCCCTGGCAAGGTGACAGGTTCTAGGCGGTCCAGCCAGGCGAAGCCCTCCGGGCCAGCGAAGGCAGCGGCGAGCGGGTCATCGAAGAGGCGGTCGGCACGTTCGCTCTCGCGTGCTCGCGCCGCGGCCACCAACCGTGAGGTCAGGCCCACTGAGTCCATCGTTGGGGTTTCCTGTTAGTCCGTGTCGTGGGCTTTGGCATCTATGCGGTTGCGGACCTGCTCGCCTTCGATCCCCTTCTCGAGGTGCTCGCGGCCCATGTGTTCCCGCGCCCGCTCGAACAAGGGTTCGTCGCCTTCGGACTCCAGGCACTCACCGCAAGCGTACTCCAGCGTGCAAGCGGATAACTCTATGACACCCCTAGTTTTCGTCGCCTACCCGGTAGACGACTTCGATCCCCGTCCGGCCTTTACCGATCACCAATACCGCTTCTGTGCTATCCCTTCGCTCGTAGATCTCGTTGGCGCGCACTATCGCGTCGTTCTGGTTAGGGGTCCATCCTGCATAATGCCTTTCGCGTATTGCGGGATCGTCCGAAGAGTGAGTTTCCTTGTAGATGCTGTAAACGCTCACGTCACCCCTATGAT
>DASQVA010000331.1:0-4412 GCA_035641035.1 Rubrobacter sp.
TCACCGTCGAGGCGTGCAGCGAGCCGCTGCTCAGCAACTTGTGAGACGGGGACGACCTCAAGGCGACGTCCAGGTTCTCCAGCTCCACCAAAACCTTGCCCATCTTCGCTATCGCGTCCACGCCCTCCTCGTGCCGGGAGCCGTGGGCGGCCTTCCCCTTCGTCTCGACCTCGAGCCACACGAAGCCCTTGTGGGCGACGCACACCTCGAGTCCCGTGAACTCGGGCACCACGGCTGCGTCCGCTATCAGCCGCTCCAGCACTGCTATCGTGCCGACGCTGGCGGCCTCCTCGTCGGCGACGGCCGCGACGATCACGTCCCCCCGTAGCCCGAGGCGCCCGGCCTCGGACGCGGCCACCATGCAGGCGGCCAACGCGCCCTTCATGTCGTACGCCCCGCGCCCGTAGAGCCTGCCCCCTTCGACCCGGGCCTCGAACGGCCGCTCGACCTCCGCGACCCCGACCGTGTCCATGTGGGCGTTCAGCATCAGCGAGCGCCCGCCCCCGGTGCCCCGGGCGACGCCGACGACACTAGGACGCCCGCACGCCGACTCCACGGTCTCCACCTCTAGCCCGGCCCCCCTCAACCAGTCGGCGACGAACTCCGCGATTTCCTGTTCGCCGGCGCCGCCCGGCACCAGGTCCGGGTTCACGGAGTCTGTGGACACCAACCGCCGGGCAAGCTCCGTCAGCTCGTTCATCTCTCCCTTGCCTGTCCTGCGCTTACCGAAATGCAATATATCGGTTGCCGTTGTGCAGGGCAAGCGCACGGGGTAGATTGGGGTCATGCCGTTACCGAACAGCGCGCCCAAGCTCAAAAGGCCGGCGGTTAAGGACGAGGTCTACGCGGCCCTGTTGGAGTGGATCGTGGACGGGACGCTCGGGCCGGGCGAGAGGGTGCGCGACAAGGAATTGGCCGAGGCGCTTGGGGTGAGCAGGACGCCGGTGCGGGAGGCGCTGCAGCGGTTGGAGGACGCGGGGCTGGTTGAGACCTCGGCGAGCCGGTGGACGCGGGTCGCGTCGCTGGACGTTGCTCAGGCGGAGCAGGTCTACCCCGTTGTGTGGTCGCTGGAGGCGCTGGCGGTCGAGCTGGCGGGACGCGACCTGTCCGATGAGGACCTCTGCGAGATGGAGGAGGCCAACGCGCGGCTGAGTCGCGCCCTCGAGACGGGCGACGCCCTCGGGGCATCGAGGGCCGACCGGGACTTCCACGAAGTTCTCGTCCGGCGGGGCCAAAACCGGGAGCTGGCTAAGATGGTGGAAGACCTGAAGATCAAGATACGGCGCCTGGAGATCGCCTACTTCGGGGGGTGCACCCTGGCCGAGCGTTCGGTGGCCGAGCATCGGCTGATCATGGAGGCCCTAAAGTCGGGGGACTCCGAACGTACCGCCGAAGGGGTGAGGGAGAACTGGGAAGCCAGCCTGCGGCGGTTCTGCCGCCAGGCGGACGGTACGGCGTCGAGTTCCTGAAGAGGCTTAGCAGCGTTTCACGTACCGGAGAAGGTATCGTCGGCGAGGTCCTCAAGAGGAGGAAGTCCACTAGCGGGGGCCCGATGCCCCTTCCGCTCGCGGTAGCCGGTTGCGAACTTCGGAGAAGCCCCTACAGGCGAGTTTCGCAGAATTCCTGTTCTACGCACTCGGGTGAATAGACCTTGGGCGCTCCTACGCATCTTCTCATTCTACGGTGTCGAGCACCTCCTTCGACTCCGGGAGGACCTTCTCCAACCCAAAGCTGGAATAAGCGTTGATGATCACCGTCTCGTTCTCGATACCATCCAAGATGATGTTCCATTCTGTGAGCCCTCCTTCATCGGCACACCAGTGGTGCCCATTAGGGAGGGGCCATAGGGGGACCCCTATCCCTAGGCAGTCCTCGCTGTAGTAGTCGTCGGGCAAGGAGGAGACCGTGATATCGACGCGTCTCCCCTGGACGTTCCCGACGCTCGTAGGCTGGGGCTCGGAGGTTTTGAGGTAGGGGTGCTCTTGAAACCAAGAGACCCAGTCTTTAGGTGCGGGCACGAGCTTGTTGGGATTCTTGGGGTCGCTGACCCTAGAGGGCGGATTGAGGAAGGAGATGACCACGAAGTGGCTGCCTACTTCATACTGACGTGAGAGCGAGAAGAACGGCTTCTGTTGCAGTCCGTCCTTTAGCTCCCAGCCCTTGCCGATCTCGAAAGAGAGCGCTGGCTCGAATTCGTCGGTGACGTATCTGCTGCCCGTGGAGAGGGAGCCATACTCCTCTGAGAGCGGCTTAGCGTCTCCTCCACAGGCACACCCCGCCAAGACACATG
Organism: Rubrobacter sp.; assembly: GCA_035641035.1. GTDB lineage: Bacteria > Actinomycetota > Rubrobacteria > Rubrobacterales > Rubrobacteraceae > Rubrobacter_D. The sequence continues at coordinate 2,291 of DASQVA010000331.1, forward strand.
CCGCCAGCAATCCCAGCCGAAGTGTGTACGACACCGCGCCTCGATGCATCTTTCGCTCCTGTCTCCACGCCCCCACCGCAGCGTTTGCACCCAAGGTAACAAAAGCCCGAGGGCTGCGCTACTTCCGAGAATTCCTGTTCCACGACGTACATGGATAAGGGCAAGAAGGGCCGAGGCTGCTAAGAGCCCCGGCCCTTCCCTCAAGCAGCGCTCAGCAGAAGACCGCTAGGTGGAAGCGACTCGTACGACTCCGAAAGCGGCGAGTTGGCCCATATCAGCGCCACCGCGGTCGCGGTGAGCAGCAGGCCCGCGCTGCCGGCCTCCGTGGCCATGAACGCGCGCAACGGCTTCGCCAACTTCGCCAGCTGCGCCAGCAGCACCCGCCGGCGGGGACGCGTGTGGCCGTCCTGCGCCACTGAGGATCTGCTCATGTCCCGGTCATCCGACCCTCAGCACGATCTTGCCCCGGGTGTGCCCCGCCTCCACCCGCTCGTGGGCCTTCGCAGCCTCTTCGAGGGGCAGAACGTCCTCTATCTGCACGCGGAGATTACCGGCATCGAACATCTGCGAGAGCTTCTCCAGCTTACGCCGCTCGGCCCTCGCGCTGAAGGCGTGGTGGGCAATCCCCCTGCCCGGCTCGACCTCCTCGCCGAAGGCGACTATCGTGACCACGCGACCGTCGTCGCGCACCGCCTCGAAGCCGCGACGGAAGGTCTCTCCACCGACGCAATCGAAGACGGCGTCCACGCCATCGGGCGCGATGCTCCTCGCGGCGGCAACCCAGTCCCCGTGGTAGTCGATCGCTTCGTCGGCACCCAAAGAGAGCAGGTAGCCGTGGTTGGGTGGGCTGGCGGTGCCCAGGACGCGGGCCCCGAGGGAGGCGGCGATCTGGACGGCCATCGTCCCGACGCCGCCCGCGGCGCCCGCGATCAGGACCGTCTCCCCCTCCTTCAGCCCGATCTCCTCCACGATGCCCTGGTAGGCCGTGCTTCCGGCGACCGGAACTCCCGCCACCTCCTCGAACGAAAGAGATGCGGGCTTGCGCGCCACCTTCTCCGCGGGAGCCGCAACGTACTCCGCGTAACAACCGCTGCTGTTGTAGACGTAGACCTCATCGCCCTCCCGCAGATCCGCGACGTTCTCGCCCGTGCCCTCCAAGATCCCGGAAGCCTCCAGTCCCAGGACGTGGGGGAAGCTCCGCCCGCCGAAGAGCCCTTCCCTCGTCTTCGTGTCCCACGGGCCTACCCCGGCGGCCCGGACGCAAACGAGGACGTCGTCCGCTCCCGGCTCGGGAGCAGGCAGATCCACGAGCTTGAGGCGGTCTCTGCCGCCGAAACCTTCTATCGCTATCGCCCGCATTCAACCCTCCTTCCGCCGCAACGCCGTCGACATCCTGTTTCGTACCCTCCGACGCCCTCGCGCAAAGCTGTTCCTCGAACACATCGCCCACCTGAGATAATCCGGGGACATGAGTGGGCGGATACAGGCGGTCATCTTCGACCTCGACGGGGTTCTGGTAGAGTTAGAACAGGTCTGGGACGCCGCTCGCAGGCGGCTAACGGAGGCCAGCGGCGTCCGCTGGAGCGAGGAGACTGCGAAGTTATAGTGGGCTGCCTGCGCGTCGAATAAATCCAGCTCCATAAGATTCCTTGACGAACTCGAATCAGGTGGCGCTGCACAGGTCGTTCGCGAGGGATGTGAAAATCTCTACCGTCTCACGCGCTGCTTCGTAAGGGCACCTCTTGATTGCTAGGTCACCATCCCCAATGGTGGCACGCAGTTCGCCTCGACGGATGGCCTGAGTAACTTCGATGCCCTCTAGCAAGCGCTGCCCCGTGGCGATCGAGTGCAACCCGCGCATCGGGCGCAGGCGCTCTTTGATAGGAAAATGTGAACGCTCGATCGCTTTGGTCGTCTGCCCGCTGGCTCGGTGCAACCCGGTCCGGACGTGCATCGCCTCGCTCGCATGCTTTCGTACAACCTCTACATAGGCTTGGTGTTTGTCGGTGACCACTTCGGTGGGGACCGTTTGCCGCGCGGTGGCTCGGATGAAGAAGGCTTCGGAGCTGGCCAAGTCGCGCTGAGCCCGCAGCAAGGACATCCATCACCTGGCCCCCTTCGT
>DASQVA010000332.1:0-2360 GCA_035641035.1 Rubrobacter sp.
CCCTGGGCCGTCGCGAGATGGTCGGGGCCGAGTACGTGAAGGAGGGTGCTGTGGTGGTGGACGTCGGTATTCACCGGAAGGACGGCGGAGGACTGGTGGGAGACGTGAGGTTCGCGGAGGTGAAGACTAAAGCTTCGGCCATAACCCCCGTCCCCGGGGGCGTCGGCCCCATGACCCGGGCGATGCTCATGTTCAACACCATCCAGGCGGCGCGCGGCGGGGTGGGCGGATAGTGTCGGTTCGGCTCCGACGCCCTCCCGCCTCGATGAGGCGGCCCCGGCACACGGGCGGGCTTGGAAGGGCTGCGAGGGCCGAGATGCTGTCGTGGCCGACGCGCGTCTTACCGGGATTCCCCGCGACAGAGGACCGTCGAGAAGGCGCGCCTCTAGGGCACGGCCCCGGGACGCCAGAAAGGAAGGTAAAGGAATGGAGAACGGAACCTTGCTCCTCGAAGACGCGGAAGAGCGGTACCCACCCGAACACCGTGTAGACCTGCCCCGCATCGAGCGGGCCGTCCGGGAGATACTGGTCGCCGTAGGGGAGGACCCCGACCGAGAAGGACTGAAGGAAACGCCCGCGCGGGTAGCGAGAACCTACGAGTTCCTCTTCGCCGGGCTGCACGTAGACCCCGCCCGCCAGCTGACCGTCGGGTTTCAGGAGGATCACCACGAGATGGTCCTCATCCGAGACATCCCCTTCTATTCGACTTGCGAGCACCATATCCTGCCGATGATCGGCAAGGCCCACGTTGGGTACATACCCGACGGTAAGGTCGTGGGGCTTTCGAAGCTGGCCCGGGTGGTGGAAGGTTACTCCCGCCGTCCCCAGCTACAGGAGCGCCTCACCGCCCAGGTAGCCGACGCCCTCCACAGAGGCCTCGGAGCCAAAGGCGCCATCGTCGTGGTGGAGGCCGACCACCTGTGCATGACGGTCAGGGGCGTCCAGAAGCCGGGGAGCGTGACCGTCACCAGCGCCGTGCGCGGCATCTACGCCAAAGACCCTCGCACCCGCCAGGAGGCCATGAGCCTCATAACCGGGCAACGTTAGCGAGCTTCGTCGAGCGGCGCGGGCCACATCGATCGCTCGGATCGTGCCCTTGCCGCGTCGCCTGCGGGCGTGGGTGTCGAGGAACCCTCCGCTAGGCCACGGCTGCGGCGAAGGTCGGTGCGACTTCTACCCTGGGAGGTTAGTAGAACGGTGCGAGTTCACGCAACGGACCCGCGTATGGCGGATCCGCAAGAGACCAAGCCCTCCTTGAGAAGGCGGATACTCGGCGGGCGAGACGCCATGGACCCTCGGCCCCGGACGGCCTTGAGCCGAACCATAGTGCGAGACATCGTCGAAACCTCCGTCTATCGGCGATCCGACAGGATCATGGCTTACGCTAGCTTCGGCAGCGAACTGCGGACCGGCGAGTTCGTGCGCCAGGTCCTTGACCAGGGCAAGACCCTGCTTCTCCCCAGGGTCGATCGTCAGAAAGGGTCGTTGGACGTCTACCGAGTACGGGACCCGGTACGGGACCTACGGGTCGGGACGTGGGGTATTCGCGAGCCAAGGCCGGATCGGTGCGCGCGAGTAGGCTCCCACGCCATCGACTTCGTGCTGGTTCCCGGCGTTGCATTCGACACGCGGGGCGCGCGCCTGGGTTACGGTGGAGGTTTCTACGACAAGCTATTGGCGGACGGCTTGTCGCCGGGCACGTGGCTGGTCGCCGGGGCCTTCGAAACCCAGATGGTGGAGAAGGTCCCCCTGGACGAACACGACGTACCGATGGACGTGGTGGTGACCGAGAACGGGCACTACCCCCTGGGGCCGCTGCCGAGGTGGGCGATTTATTGAGGGGACGCTCAAGGGGATCGGTGATCCTGGTCCGCGCCGCTCCCGCTTCGGGTGACTCATCACAATCCGGGTGAAGCGTCGGGGAACGCACGACCGGTGAGGGGCGGCCAGCGGCAGGTGCAGCGCCGCGCCGCCTTCTGGCCCGCCGCCTACGGACTGACGATCTTGCTGCCCGGCGCGGTCGTCGGCGCGAGCGCTGTGGTAGCGCTTGCGCAGGTGATGAGACCATGGGCCCCGGAAGGGAACGTCCTTAGAGGCCCTCTGACCTCTCTAGATCCGCTAGGAGTTCCGCGGAGATGGAGCCGGGTCCTCCCGTCCCGATAGGCAGGCCGTCGACCTCGGTCAGTGGCACGATCCCAAGCAACGCGTTCGTCACAAAGACCTCCTCGGCCGCGCGCAGCTCCTCGGGCCGCACCGCCCGCTCTACCACCTCGAGCCCGGCTCGCGGGGCCAGTTCGGCGGCGACCAGCCCCCGCAGGGTCCCGGGTAGGGCGCCAGACGCCGCGCTCGGCGTAACCAGG
>DASQVA010000333.1:0-2852 GCA_035641035.1 Rubrobacter sp.
TTGGGGAGCCGCAACTTTCCTGGCAACTCGAGGGCGTGGGCGAGCGCCGGAGTCATTGCCAAAACCACGAGGAGTAACGTCAGGATTTGCAGAGCGTCGAACATAGAAATTGCCTCCTCTTGTCGGGCCGACGTGGCATCGAATCGGATAACGACGTCGTTACGCGATCAATCAGAAGGGGTCGGTGAGCTCTGGGTCGGCAAAGACCCCGGTAGTGGTCGGACGCGACGACCCCGAGGGGTTTCGGGCCCGAAGAGCCGAGGTTTCGGTAACCCGAGCGACGTCTCGAAGAGCACCGATCGCCACGTGGCCCTCGGCTTGCCCGTACCGGCAGAGAACTCCGCCGCGTAGCGGCTGAGCTCACGAGAATGCTCGGTTCTTCGGCCCGGTTGCTCACGACCGCTCTCCCCCTCTTCGCCGGGGGTCGTCGCGTAGAGATTGTCGAAAACTTCCTCAATAAAAGCGTCCTTTCATCTCGCTTGGACCGGCCTCTACGACGCAGCGCTAGGCCCACCCACACCCCTGCCGACCTGACCACCAGCAAACTGATCCGGACCCCCGAGCCGCGCCACCTCGACAGCCGGGTCCCGCCATGCGTCGCGCACTTGGTCGCCAAGAGTGTCCCTACTTCACGCTTCTTCGGGATCGCGACCCAGCGCGGAGCGTCCCCCGTCCACGGGTACGACGGCGCCATTTATGAAGCTCGCCTGCTCGGAGAGCAGGTGCGTGACGGCCGCGGCGACCTCCTCGGGACGCCCCACCCTCCCCAGAGGGTGCAGCAGGCGCATCTCTCCCTGGATCCGCTCGGCCACGTCGGGTTCCTGGCGGGAGAGGAGCTCCTCGTAGCGCTGCGTGGCGATCGAGCCGAGCGCGACGGCGTTGGTCCGGATGCCGAACGGGCCGTAGTCCACGGCCAGCGCGCGGGTCAGCCCTTCGATGGCCGCCTTGGCGGTCGCGTAGGGCAGGGCCCCCGGACCGCCCTCTGGGCCTGGTGGCTGGAGACGTTGACGATCGCCCCGCCCTCCCCCGCCGCGAGAAAATGTTCGACCGCTATCGAGCAACCGACGGCGGCGAGGCCGAGGTTCAAAGTGATGGAGTCGAGTACCTTCCGCGCCCCATCGGAGTGCAGGGAGGCGTCCCTGAAGACGGCGGCGTTGTTGACCCAACCCGAGAGTCTGCCGGCGGCCTCCGCGAGATCCGCCGCCCGACCGGCGACGGACTCGTCCGAGGCGTCGCCGGCCACGGGGATCGCGCGCGGGCCGGCGGGATGCTCGTCCAGCCACGAGAGCGCCGCCGGGTCGAGCTCGATGGCGACCACGGCGTTGCCGTCCGCGTCGTCGAGGAGCCGCTCGACCAGCGCGCGGCCGATGCCACCGCCCGCGCCCGTGACCACGTACGAACGGCTCAAGCTTTCCCTCCCCCCCATCCCGATCCCTCCTTACCCGCGTCTTCGTCCCGGCTGCGCGTACCGGGTCCTCCGCCTCGAATCAGAATAGCAGCGGCATCGACCGCACCGGGGAAACGAAAGAAGGGCACCGCCGGCGCGTTCCACAGAACCGCGACCCGTCGCCAGGCGCTCTCTGCCAACCCCTCGCAAAACCAGACCTCCTCGACGCCGTTGCTGTCACGGCCCATCGTGTCGCCCCCTTCCTTGATCGGGCGAAGCTCCTTCGTAGGTGAACCGGGCAGGCTAAGGCGGGACGGGCCACACCGGTAACGCGCTCGCCCGTTCCATGAAACGGGTAGTAAAGCAGCTTCCCGCACCAGACTGGGACGCACCGGCCGGAACCCTGTCCGCGCCTCTAGCGGGGTCGAAGCGCTCCCCATCTCAGCGCCGGGTCACCGCAACGCCCGCCAAGCACAGCGCGCCGCCGAACAGGGCCAGGACCGGTGGCACCTCGCCGAGAATCAACCAACCCATGAGCACTGCCGTCGGCGGCACGAGATAGGTGGTAGCACCCATCCTTCCGGCGGTGGTCCTGGCGAGCGCGTAGGCCCACGTCGTGAAAGCGACGGCGGTCGGGAATACCCCGAGGTAGACGGCCCATACTACCGAGGATGCGCTTGCCTGTCCTAGCTCGCGCAGCAAGGCCGGGACGAAGGGCAGACACACCAGCGCGCCTACGCTGCACGCCAGCCACGTCACCTGCAAGGCCGATACCCGCTCGAGTAGAGGTTTCTGGGTCAGGACTCCGCCGGCGTAGGCCAGCGCCGCGACGATGCATAGCGCCGCTCCCACGCCCGCGGCGGGGCCGCGCTCGGAGGTAGCCAGCCCGATCACCACGACCCCCGCGAAGGCCACGGCGCAGCCGGCCATCACTTTGCGTGGGAAGCCTTCCCGCAGCAGTACGCCTGCCAGGAGCGCGATCAGGACCGGGCCGATGCCCACGAGCATGGCCGCCGTCCCGGCGTCCACGCGCTGCTCCCCCGCGTTTAGCACCACGTTGTAGAGCCCGAACCACAGAACGCCGCACACCGCGATGCCAAACAGGTCTCGCCGGGCCGGAAACCGCTCGCGACGAACCAAGACGAAAGCCCCGAGCGCCGCGCTTCCCACCAGCAGCCGCGCCAGCGACAACGCACCGGGCGACAGATCCTCTCCCGCGGCGCGGATTCCCACGAACGCCGACGCCCACAGAACCACGGTCACGAGCGCCGCCCCGCCCGCCAGCAGCGCCTCGCGGGATCCACCCTTCGGTGCCTCCTGGCTCAAGATTCGCCCCTTTCGTCCGAACCCTCGTCCGAATGTCCTTCTCGGCTTCTTGAATCGGCCGTCTCTCCGATGTTTGGGTACGGGTTCATCCTGTCGCCCTACTTTCCTGCTCGTCGAAGACTAGGTCTTTATCTCCCGT
>DASQVA010000334.1:0-2963 GCA_035641035.1 Rubrobacter sp.
TGCTACAGCGCCGTCTGCTCGAAGGCGTTCCCGGAGCTGGTCCGGCGCGAGGGCGGCAGGCCCATCCGCACCAAGGCGGGGCACTCGATCATCAAGCCCCAGATGCGCAAGAACGACGCCGCCTTCGGCGGGGAGCACTCCGGGCACTTCTACTTCAGGGACAACTACTTCGCCGACTCGGGGATAATAGCCATGCTCACCGTCGCCGAGCTCGTCGGCCGCCAGGAACACCCCCTCTCAGAGCTACTCGCCCCCATCGACCCCTATGTCCGCTCGGGTGAGATCAACTCCGAGGTGGAAGACCAGGAAGCAGCTTTGGAGAAGGTCGAGGAGCAATACTCAAAGCGCGACAGCCCGGAGATTGACTACCTTGACGGTCTAACCGTGGACTTCGGCGACTGGTGGTTCAACCTCCGTCCTTCCAATACTGAGCCTCTCCTGCGCCTGAACGTAGAGGCCAAAGACCGCGAAACGATGGAGAAAGAGCGCGAGGAGCTGCTCGACCTCATACGAGACTGAGCGACGCCCGATTCAACATAACAAAAGCGCCCCGCTACTCGTGAGTAGGCGGGGCGCAGTTTGTTACTCTGGTTTAAGGCTCGGCTCTAGTGAGTCTGGTCCGTACCATCGCCGACGGCCTTGCCCCTGCTAGGGGCGTCGGGGTTGACGGTGATGAGGTTGCGGATCTCGGTAACGCCTTCGACATTGTTGGCTATCTCCTCCACGGCCTGCTTCTCATCCTCGGTGTGCACCTCACCCCGTATGTCGGCCACCCCTTCGTTCACCTCAACGTTGAGGTGCGGTACGTCCAGGGTACGAGGGTCCTCGCCCACCCTCGTCCGGATGCGATTCTCGATCTCCTCTTGTTGTTCGGGGACGTCGCCGATGCGTCCCCTATGCCTCCGGCCGACGAGCGGTCCGGAGGATGGATCGGAATAATCCCGCTCGGCCCCGGTGCGACTCGGGTCCTCCGGCCGCTGGTGCTGAGCAGGGGCGGTCCCTATATCCGTCCCCGAGCCCCAGGACGAGGACGTATCCTCCCTGCTACCCGAACGGGCAACGAGGGCGCCGACCGCGAAGCCGACGATAGCGAAGAACCCGTACCTAAGGAAGCGAGAACCGACAGACTTCCCGGGACTTGCGGCCCGCTTGCCGCCCTTGAGCGCCACTTTGCTCGCACCGCGGGCTGCTTTACCCGTCGCTTTGCGTGCTGTCCCGGATTTCGCGCCACCCTTGAGGACCTTCCCCGCACCTAGAGCAGTTTTGCCCGCACCCCTGGCGACGCCCAAAGTAGCCTTGCCTGCCACTCTTTCCCGCGCTTTTCTGCCGAACATTTGGACGACCTCCGTGCTTCTCTCGTAGGGCCGAAAGCGTGTCTGGAAATCCTACCCGGAACGGCGTCCCAGGAAACAGCGAGACGCTCTAAGCTGGCAGTTAGAGTGTCTGAGCTATCCTTATCTTATTCACCACGTCCCGAAAGCTGGGCACTCGACACACTGTCTCTTCGATGGTGCGGCGCTCCTCCATACCCCCTACGCGACCGATTAGGGTAATGACGATGGAGCAAGAGCTTGTGTTCGGCCTTTCGAGGCCGAACGTTTTGGCGTCGCGGCCCAAGAAGCTCCGTACGAGCTGGACGAGGAGGCAATTGTTGGCGACGCTCGCACCGGTATTAGAGGACATGGTGCTAATTAGAGTTCTCCGCGGGGCACAGCTTGGGGAGTAAGGTAAGCCTGCGATAGCGCAGTCGACGCTCGTTCAAGGGCTCCTCAAACTCTGCCTCGCGCGCAAACTTTATCTCCCCGGCCCCAGCGGCCTCGACTAGGGCGGCGAGATCCTCCTTCTCACTCGGAGAGAGGCCGGAAGCGTCGAGATCTCGCCTCTCCTCCCGCTCGAAGAGCCTCACGCGACGGGCGAAGGAGACGAAGATGCTGCAGGGCTCGGGACAGGGAATCTCCCCCTTTCCCCGGTCCATCTCTAGAGTGGTCTCCGCGTCCACGTTCCACAGCGTCTTTTTGAGACAGACCGTGTCCTCGCAGCAGGCCTTCGACGCGTTCTGCACCCCCTCGTTGGAGAGCCGTTGTATGCGCTTATAGATACCGCTCTGGCGCGCAGCGTTCTCGCGATAGTCGGTGACCTCCAGCCTCCCCTCGCGGTAGAGGTGCCAGTGAACGATTCCCGCCGGGTACAGGTAGTTCATCGCCACTCCCAGCCCGCGCACGCCCTCTACCCTCAGCGCCCACCCATGCCGGAGGTTCGGAGAGCTCTTTAGCGGCCGGTACTCGCCAGCGTCGGTGAGCTTGGAGACCTCGCGGGCCGCCCTAGGATCTTCGTGGAGGACCGGGTCCACAGTCCCCACATCGTCTCGGTGACAGAGGTAGTAACCGCCGGATGGCGCCGCACGGACCAGGACCTGCCCGAATACCCGCCCGCCAGGCTCCTCGTCTACCCAGGCGGCGAAGGCTTCCCGGGCGGCTGCGAGGATGCTGGGCTTAAGAGATGCTTCGGACAATCTCGGTCCCCCGCTCCGTCTCGCGGGCGCGGGCAGCTATAAGGCCCGCCATCGAGGGATGAGTGCCAACGGGAGCGCCGTAGTAGATGGTCTTGTCCTCGCGAACCGTTACCTCACCGGTCAGGCTCAGGTCCTCAGGGATAGTCTCGTGAGTGTGCCAGCCCTCGGCGATAAACACGGGAATCAGTACAATGTTCTTCGCCTCGACGTTCTCCACTACCTCGCCGATCTCCGGCTCCTGATCCAGGAAGCCCACCTCTACGAGGTCGTAGAGGTCGCGCTCCCTTGTGCGCTCCGCGTTTAGGTAGATCACCCCGCCGGAGTTCTTGTTCAGGTCGGTGCCGTGCCCGAGCAGGACGAGCGCCCGGCGTCCTGGCGAGACTTCCTTGCCTTCGAGCAGATCTCCGGCGCGCTCCAGGATCACGTCCGCCATCCCCTCGAAGGTCCCCAG
>DASQVA010000335.1:0-30321 GCA_035641035.1 Rubrobacter sp.
CGCAACAACGTGCTGTTGGCGCTGGAGCGGCTCAAGCGCTCGTTCGGTCAGATCTTCGTGATCTCCCACGTGGCCGAGGTGCAGGACTCTGCCCTCGTGGATGAGGTATGGATGCTCGAAGAAGATGAAGACGGCAAAAGCTCCGTCCGGCGCATGGATACGTCACTCCCACCGGATGCCGGGTTAACGGGAGCCATAGCCGGTACCGCCGGCGGACCGTAGGGTTCGGAGGGTAGGTCGTTATGGTTCGCACCCTGCGCCGGTCAAATCGGCCACCTACAGCACCTTTCATAGTTGCTGCGCCGGGGTGCGGTAGCCGCAGTAGGCGAAGAACCCTCGCACGTCCTGGTCACTCACGGCCGCCAACGCGCGCCCCATCGCCTCGATGAGGGCCTCCTTGGTGCGAGCGCCGACCTTCCTGAGGATGTGCTTGACCTTCGAGAGGGCTTCCTCTATGGGGTTGAGATCCGGAGAGTAGGGTGGCAGGTAGACGAGCTCGCATCCTCGCTCCTCGACGAGTTCCCTTACCCTACTTGGCCTGTGAGCCCCGAGGTTGTCCACCACCACGACCTGACCGGGGCTTAGGGCGGGGGCTAGCAAGCGCCTCACGTAGGTTTCGAAGACGCGGGCGGTCGTCGCTCCTTCCACGGCCATAGATGGCCCCATCCCCTCGACGTGAAGGCTCGTAAGCAGCGTGGTGTTCTTGCCGCGGTTTCTCGGTATCTCGAAGAACGTTCTTTCTCCTATGGGCGCGTAAGCGTGGAGGGGAACGAGGGAGGTGTGGGTGCCCATCTCGTCCACGAACACCAGGCGCTGCCCATCGATGCGGCCGAGTTCCATGCGCCACAGGAGCCTCAAGAACTCGTCTCGTTCTTGTGCCCCTTTGGATCTTTTTTTCGGCTGTGCGAGAGACGCCTGAGCGTCCGGCAGATCGTCGCCTCGCTCACCGAAACCCCGCACGTGGCAAGGAGGAACTCGGCCCTCTGGGAGTGGGTGGCCCACGGCCTCCGTTCGAGATCTCCTACGAGGAGCCTTCTCGCCTTCTCGTCCAGCTTCGGGGCCTTGCCTGGAGCCTTCCTCGGCTCTAAGGTGCCGCGCTCGTCGAGCTGCTTGCAGTAGCGTTTGACGGTGGCGCGATCGACCCCGAAGTGGCGGGCGGTCTCGGCCTTGGGGACGCCCTTCTTCACCGACTCTACGATCTTCTCTCTGAGGTCCAACGAGTACGCACTCATGCTTCGACGATACCCGGCGCACCATCATCGCAGTCTGCTGTAATATTCTTGGCGCGTCTCCGGTTATCCGCCCACCGAACGAAGCTCCTAATGGAAGCCGCGTTCACCCCGACGTATGCCGGGAAGCCAGTCACCGCGTGCTCGTGGCCGATGCCGATGACAAAGGCCCGGTCGGTGTGCCGTTGCGGGGCTTGCGGTCTCTTGGCGAGCGCTAGCGCACAGCGGCGGCGGCATTGATGCGACCGTGCCCGTAGAGGGGATCGTCCCCGCGGGGGCCAAGGTCGGTCGCGGTACCCTGCATGCGCGTGCGCGCCTCGTCGTCGGTGAGGCCCTGCGCGGAGAGAAGCCCGGCCAGCGCCGTGATCTCGGGCGTAGAGAAGCTCGTCCCCTTTACGGGCTGGTATTCGCCGCCGGGAACGGTGGCTTGGATGCCCACGCCCGGGGCCGCCAAGTCTACCCAGCTCCCACGGTTGGAGAACGTGGCGAAGGTTCCGGTGCGATCGATGGCGCTTACTGCCACGGAGGCGGGGTAGGCCGCCGGGTAGGTGCGGCGGTTCCTCCACTCGTTGCCCGCCGCCGCGACGACGAGGACCCCGTGGTTTCTGGCGTAGGAGACGGCCCGCTCGTAGGCGGTTGAGACCTGCGGGCTGCCGGAGGAGATGTTGATGACGTCCGCGCCGTGGTCGACGGCCCAGTAGATACCCCTTATGGAGGCGGAGTCTACGGGGACCTCGTCGCCGTCCTTGGCGACGAGGAGCCTGCAGGCTGGGCAGGCGCCCGCGATGCCGATCCCGTTGTCGGTTACCGCGGCGGCGATCCCCGAGACGGCGGTGCCGTGGCCCACGTTGTCCTCGGCCCTGTTGTCCCGATTGAAGAAATCGTACTGGAGGGCGACCTTGCCCTGGAGGTCGGGATGGATCTGGGAGATGCCAGAGTCGACGACGCCGAGGAGCACGCCGTCGCCGCGCTCGGTGCGCCAGGCATCGTTGAAGCCGGTCTGGGTAAGGTTGTACTGGCTGTCGTAGCGGGGATCGTTCGAGGCGGGACCAAAGTACGAGCGGACGTAATCGTAGTCGACGGCGGCGACGGCGGGCTGACCCTCGAGCTCCTTCTTGACGGTCTCGAGAGCCTCCTCGGCGGCGGCCTCGGCACGTTCAGCCTGGGCCTCCGGGACCTGGACTACTTCCAGGTTTGCCTGCTCGAAGTCTTCCCGCACTCGGACATCGGCCGCGCGCGTCACGGCGTCCTGGGCCATCTCCCAGGCGGAGTCCTCGTAGGTAACGATGAGCCGGTCGGCGACGTGGGGACCGGCCCCCGCCTCGTCGTTGACGTCGGGACCTCCCGCTTTCTGGGCCTGGCCGCGTGCGGAGGTCGTTAAAAGGAGGAGCGCCACGAGGGAGGCCGCGAAGAGCGCGAGAAGGGCTGGGTAGGCTTGTTTGCGACCGTAAGCGTTTGACGTTCTCAAGCGAGCCTCCCGGGCTGTATCTCCTCTTCCGACCGAACCACGAAATTCCTTGGCCCTGGTGATCCTCCCACCGCTCCGGCCTAGTCGGGATGTTACATACGTCCGGAAGAAGTTACAAGGATGAAGGGAGGAGCGGAGTCCCCGGCGCTCACGTTCAGAGCTAGGCTCGCTACCGATCCGTAAGGCCCTCGCGGCCTCGTGAAGCCCGACGGGACGAGGATGATGAGTCGGTGATCGGCGGACTCACGTCGCTACCCTACAGCGGCTCCCCGGTCCCAGGTCCCCCGCCAAAGTTTCGGCCGCATCGGTGTCGAGGTCGGTGACCTGCACGGCTGCCCCACCCGCGCCGGAGGCGACCTCGGCCAAAAAGGTGGCGAGTCTGGCGCGGCGCTGGAAGGGACTGCGGACCACACCGCGCGACTGCAGCCGGCGCCGGGGTGCTATGGCGGTCGCGCGCGCCAGGCTCCGGGAGCGCACCACGAGGCGGTCCCGCTCTAGCGCCCACCCTGCGTCCCGGTAGCGGAGCCAGCCGTGGGCGGCGGCGGGTGGGACCAGGAGCAGACCTAGCAGCCCGGCGGCGGACCCGAACACGAAGAAAGAGAGCCCCGCAGCGCCGGCGATAACGATCAGGGCGGGAACGGTGGCCCGGAAGACGTAGCGCTTGAGGGCGCGGCGCGGGAGCGGGGCCAGGACCGGGGCGGCGGCGAACTCAGGGGCGGCCCGGAGCAGCAGGGCGTGCGCCTCCCCCTGCGGCAGCAGGGGGAAGAGGGTGGTGGAGACGCCGGCGTCCTCGCCGTAACCGGCGCTCTCGACGCGCAGAGACGCGAGGCCGAAGGGCTGGCGCAAGACCCCCTCCGAGATCCTTACTGCCTGGATGCGGGCGAGCGGTATGGTCGCCTCGCGCCGCTCCAACAGGCCACGCTTGATGTAAAGCAAATCACCCTCGCGGGAGAGCGTGAAGCCGGCGTAGGCAAGTATGGTGCCGGCTATGGCGAGCAGCCAGGCCAAGAGCACGACCGCCGGCACCAGGACCAGCGCCACCGTGGTCGAGCGCGGCGCCAAAGCGTCGAAGAGGTTCCTGACGAAGCCCTCAGAGAGCACGTCGTCGAAGACCTGGGAGCCGACGGCGAGCAGGGAGAGGGCGATCCCGATCTGGCCGCTCGTCGCCCCCGCGACCAACAACTCCCGTGTCGAGAGTCGCCGCAAGACCTCGGATTTCGCCTCCTCCTCCACTCCTGAAGGTTCGCAGCGGGAGCCTTCGATCTCGCGGCGCAGCGCCTCGGCCGACGCGCGGTTCAGCGCCGAGAGCGAGGCGTCGGGCTCTGCGGTCCCTCCCCCTGCCGTCTCGACGCGCACCTCGAAGACGTCGAAGAAGCGTTGGATCACACCCTGCACCGTGTCCACCGACTGGACGTGCTCAAGGGGTATCGTCCGCTCGTTCTTCTGGAAGACGCCCGTGCGCAACCGGAAGGCGCTCCCCGAGACCGCGTAGGTAGTCGCCCGCCACGAGAGAAAGCCCCACAGCGCGGCCAGCGCCGCCACGACGAGGGCGCCGAGTGCTACGAGGACAAGCGTCCGGAGGTTGAACCCCTGACTCATCAGAAAGGCCACCCCCGGTAAGACGAACGCGCTGACCCAGCGCCGGATCGTCCTCATGGCCCCGATAAGCATCGCGACCGGGTGCAGGCGGCGCTCTTTAAAGCTCATCCTGCTCCCTCGTAAGCTCGGCTATGCGGTCGCGGACGTCGGCAGCGACGGGGGTGGAGAGTTCCGGGATCTGGTTAGGGCCGGCCGCCGTGTAGAAGACGACCGTCGCGAGCCCGAAGCGCCGCTGCAACGGTCCCTGTCGGGTATCCACGTGCTGGATGCGAGCAAGCGGCACGAGCGTTCGGGCGACCCAGAAGATCCCGCGCTGCAGATCCACCTCGTCGGAGCGAATCTCGTAGCGCCACCGCCTCCAACGCAACCCCGGCATTATCCCGACGGACAGCACGACCAACGCGAAAACCGCCACAATCGGCAGGATCGCGATCAGGAAAGGCCTATCGGCCAGCTGCACCAGCGCCCAGCTCCCTAAGCCAGCCCCCGCCAGCAGCGGCAGCGTGTTGAGGGTGCCCGTTATGCGCCATAGGGTCTTCGCCCGCGGGTCGAGCCTCTCTGCGGGTTCGCCCTTCAAGCTTAGGAGAGTGGTATGACGGGCACCGCAGGACGACCACGCAGGTCCTTAGCGGCGAGCTGGCCGCAAGCGGCGTCTATGTCCTGGCCCCGGCTCGGACGGAGCGTCGCCGAGAGGCCGAGCTCCCTCGCGTGGCGCAGAAACCCCCGAGCGTCGCGCTTGGAGGTGGCGGAGAAGCCGGTATCCGTCCAGTTAAAGCGCAGCAGGTTCAGGTGGTAGAGAGGGTGGTCGAGAAGGTCGGCCAGAGCCTCGACGTGGCGCGGCTGGTCGTTTATCCCGGCTAGCAGGGTGTACTCGAAGAAGAGCTTGCGGCGTGTCTTTTCCACGAAGTAGCGGGCCGCGTCCATGAGCTCGGGGATCGAATGCCTGGCGGCGATGGGCATGATCTCGCGCCGCTCCTCCTCGAACGGGGTATGGAGCGAGATCGCCAGGTGGAGCTGTTCCGGCTCGTCGGCGTAGCGCCGGATCTTGTCCACAAGCCCGCTCGTCGAGACCGCGATGTGCCTCGCCGCCAGCCCGAACCCATTCGGGTCGTTCAAGACTTTAAGGGCGTGCAGCGTCGCGTCGTAGTTAAGCATCGGCTCGCCCATCCCCATTACGACGACGTTGGAGACCCGCTCGGGAGCTATGTCGCGGGCGGCGACGAAGACCTGCTCGGCGATCTCTCGCGCCTTCAGGTTGCGCTTGATGCCGAGCAAACCCGTGGCGCAGAACTTGCAGCCCATAGGGCAGCCGACCTGGGTCGAGATGCAGACGGTGTGGCGCCCGCTCTCGGGGATCATAACCGTCTCTATAGCGTGGCCATCGTGGGTGTAGAAGAGATACTTTCTCGTCCCATCCGTCGCCCGCCAGGTGCGGCGCAGGTCCAGGATGGCGGCCGGGGCACCCTCATTGAGCACCGCGCGCAGACCCTTCGGCAGGCTCGTGGCCTCATCCCAGTCACGCACCAGGGAGCCGGTCAGGGCGGCGTAGGCCTGCCCGAGACGGTAGGCCGGCTCGCCCCGCTCTTCAAGCAGTTCGCGGACTTCCGGTATGAACCGTGCGGCCTTCATCGTCCGTCGATTATACCGGCGGGGCGGGCAACGTGGCCCGGGGTGGGTAAAAAACCGGGCGCGATTGTAGAATCTGGCGGATGGCCGCGCTAGATCTGATTATAGCCCTGTTCGTCTTCCTGGCCGTGCTGCGCGGCGCGCGTACGGGCTTTCTCGCCGGCGCCTTCTCGCTGGTCGGCGTGGTCGTGGGGGCCTCTGTGGGCTCGCGGATCGCCCCCTCCCTGATGCCTGAGGGTAACCCGCTCCACCGCGCCGGGATAACGCTCGTGAGCATCCTGGCCTTCGCGGTGCTTGGAGAGATCGTCGCCAGGACGGTCGGGGGTGCGATCAGGAGCCGGCTCTCCGATCCGGCCTCGGAGGCGCTTGACGGCCTCGGAGGAGCGGCGCTTGGCCTCGCGCTCTCCCTGGTGCTGGTGTGGGCCACGGGCGTCTTCGCCCTAGAGTCGCCGCCCCGGCTCGGCCTACACCCCGCCGTAGAGGAATCCAGGATACTGGAAGCCCTCAACGAGCGGATGCCCTCCAAGCTCCTCACGCGGGCGGTCGCCGACCTCGACCCGCTGCCCCAGATCCGTGGCCCCAAGCCCGACGTAGCCGCCCCGGACGGCAGCATCGCCGCAGACCCCGAGGTGCGCCTGGCCAGCGCGCGAACGGTGCGCGTGAGTGGCATGGCCTGTGGCTACGGCGTCGAGGGTTCGGGCTGGGTGGCCGGCCGAAACCTCGTCGTCACCAACGCCCACGTCGTCGCCGGGGAGGTGGTTACGAGGGTGCAGCCCGGAGGCACAGGGAGGCCCCTGCGGGGCGAGGCCGTTGTCTTCGACGAGAGGAACGATATAGCGGTCCTGCGCGTGGATGGGCTCGGGATGAGCCCTCTGCGGCTCGCGGCGCCAAGGCCAGGCGAGATGGCGGCCGTCATAGGCTTCCCGCAGAACGGCTCGCTCGACATCCAACCGGCCCGCACCGGGGCAACGCGGCCTGTGATCTCCAGCGACGCCTACAACCAGGGCCCTGTGAAACGTGTCGTCACCAGCTTCCGCGTCTTCGTCAGACCCGGCAACTCTGGCGGCCCGGCCGTGAACGGCGACGGCGAGGTTGTCTCCACCATCTTTGCCAACCGCACCGACTCGGACAGAGCGGGATACGGCATCCCCTCCCAGATAGTCCGCCGCCACCTCCAACTCGCCGCCGGGCGCGAAACGGCTGTGAGCACAGGCGGGTGCGCCCCTAGCCCTTAAACATCGGGTTTCGGGTGTCGGCGGTCGGGTTTACCGGCCTGTGAAGACTAGTTCCTGCCTTCGGGAAGCCTCCTGCGGCCTTTAGCCCGTTTCGTCGCGGATGATCTTCTCTAGGGCGAGCCGGCTCCTGTTCAGCTCGGCCTCGACCGTGGAGAGACGAGTCAGGGAGGTCTCGCGCAACCGGTCGCGCTCCACCTCCCGAGCGACGGCGGAGGCCGCCTCCTCGATGGCTGTGACGGCGCTCTCTAAGGTTAACAGCTCTCTCTCGTCCATGGGACGGATACTACCTGAGAGCGTGCCTCCCGTTGTTGCGCTTCGCGATCAGGTAAGCGCTGACCATCGCCCGGCCAGCAACTGGAAGGTGCAAAACAACCTAAACTTAGGTTCCGCGCCCTGCTGACCAAGCGGCGCCGAGTGGTTAGAGCTCTGGCGAGGAGCTAGGCCTCAGTCCATCCGCCGCACTTCCTTGCCGTCGCTGTCGGGGACCCTCACTACTTATACGGTTTATATGGGTTGGCAGCGAAAAAGGTTCATTCTTTCGAGATCGAGGCCTTTATTCACCGGAGTGCGTGGAGAGTCTGTTTGAGAACTCTCGACGGAGCCCAACCCCGAGGCTCACGAACCAACCAGTGGGACCAATGAGCATCATTGTTCGCTTCTTGGCCACCAAGATCTCACGATCCAGAAGCCTTACAGCCACTTTTCATACAGTCTCAGAACAGGAATTCTCGGAAGGTCATGTCCGAAATCCTGCACAGCACCGGTCCTATGCTAGGCAGCATTCTTGTGTACAGGACAGGGGGAGTCGTGTTCCCATCGTACATAACGATAATATCCTATGTAAGTATTATGATCCCTGGCGGGGCAGACCCTCCGGGCCGGGGGAGCGCGGTGGTCCCGGCCCTTCGCTTTAACGGCGTCACGGGGGCCACTAGGGTAGGCATATTATCGGGACACCCAGACGAAGGAGCCAAGGAGGAGAATGGACGACAACGTAGTGCATCTGCCTCGGCCCAACGCGCGGGCCGGAGGATCTCGGATGACGGAGGAGAGCGGAGGAATGATGCCGGGAGCGATCGCGGTGAAGCTGCGGGTTCTTCGGGAGCAGCGGGGGCTTACGCAGAAGCGGGCGGCGGAGCTTGCCCACGTAACCCTCGCGACCCTGAGGGATCTGGAGAGCGGCAAGCGGCCCCCCTACATGCCGACCCTGACGAAGATCGCCAGGGGCTACGGCGTGCCCGTTGAGGAGTTGGTGGAGGAGTCCCCGAGGGGGGTGGTCTAGAACCGCAGGCCGAACTCTCACCGCCCCTCCGACCGACCGCCGGGTGCGGTGTCCCATCCTCGTACTATGGTAGTGGCCAGTAGTAGCACCGATAGCCTTCTACGCATCGCCCTACCTCCTTCGCTCTAGTGGGGCGAGGGGAGCGAAACCCCCGCCCCATTACGTAACCGATGCAGCGTGACGGACTTGTTGAGGGTCGGCACATCCCTGCTAATGCGTCTTGTTGCGGTTGTGGGGAGAACAGGGTACAGAAGAGGAAGTACCTAACCAAAAATGGAAATTCGTTACGCAAACATACCAAGAACTTCGTCCGGCAAGAGCCATCTAATCGCATTCCCACCAGCCGTCTCAAGATACTTGACTAAATGTTCAATCAAGGGTATTCTGCGGGTATTGAACGTTCGATCAAGGAGGAGGCTTTTGGCTGAGGAATCGGACCGGCGGGGACAGATCTTGGACGCGGCGTTCGAGGAATTTTCCGAGAAGGGTTTCAAGGGGGCGACGATCAAGAGCATCGCCCGGACTGCGCAGTTGCAGTCTCCGGCGCTCATCTACTGGTATTTTCCGGATAAGGAGGCGCTTTTCCGGGAGGTGCTGGAGGCCCGGATCCCCGTTTTGCGGACGGTGCGTGACCCCGCGGGTCTGCTCGACCTCCCACCGGAGAAGGTGCTGCCGATCATCGCCCGCGGGTATCTCTCGACCTTCGACAACCCGGCCGCCCAAAGGATGGCACGGCTGATGGTAGGGGAGGCGATGAGGCGGCCCGAGATCGCGGAGGTATTTGGCAACACGGTGATAAAGAGGGTGCTCGGGTTCCTGAAGGGTTACATGGAGCGCCAGATCGAGCTCGGTAGGCTCCGGCCACACGACGCGCGGTCGAGCGCCCGAGCCTTCATGGGGATGCTCATTCCTCAGGCCGGAGGCAAGCTGATTTTTCCGGTCATAAGGGAAGACGGTCCGACAGACGAGGAGCATCTGGAGACGACGGCGAGCATCTTTCTTGAAGGACTCAAGCCCAGGAATTAGGAAGATAAGCAACAAGGAGGTCTTGTCATGGCGAAGGTAAGGGCGGAGCGCCCGCAACTAGCCGCCGGAACGGAGACCTCGGCGCCCCGCCGGGTCCCTGACATCAAGCGAACGACCTGCTGCGTCGTGGGCGGAGGTCCGGGGGGGGCCGTGCTCGCGCTGCTGCTGGCGCGCCGGGATGTGGACGTGACGCTCCTGGAGGCACACCCCGACTTCGACCGCGAGTTCAGGGGCGACACCATCCACCCTTCGGTCATGGAGATGCTCGACGACCTCGGGCTCGCCGACAGGCTGCTGGAGCTCAGGCACTCTGAGATTCACAGCCTCACAATCCAGACCGCGACAGGCCCGTTCACCCCAGCGGATTTCTCCCACCTGAAGACCAGGTTCCCCTACATCACGATGATGCCCCAGACAAGCTTTCTCGAGTTCATAACCGCGGAGGCGGCCCGCTACCCAAACTTCCGGCTCGTGATGGGGGCGCGGGTGCGCGAGCTGGTCGAGGAGGCCGGTGAGATCAAGGGCGTCCTCTACGAGTCCGAGGGCGGGACGCACGAGGTGCGCGCCGTGCTGACGGTGGGTGCGGACGGGCGCGGGAGCCGGGTGCGGAGGCTAGCGGGCTTCGAGCCGGTTAAGACCTCCCCCCCGATGGACGTGCTCTGGTTCAAGCTCGAGCGTCGGGAGGACGACCCCGAGGACGCCATGGGCCGTTTCGGCAGCGGGCGCATCGCCATCCTCCTCAACCGCTTCGACTACTGGCAGGCTGGCTACGTCATCCCGAAGGGCACCTTCCCCGAGCTGCGGCGCGAGGGCATCGGGGCGTTGCGCCAGGAGTTCGCGGAGCTGGTCCCCGAGTTCGCGGACCGACTAGACGATCTCGAAGACTTCAGGCAGGTCTCGCTACTGTCGGTTGAGTCGAGCCGCTGCCCGAGGTGGTACCGGCCCGGGCTACTCCTGATCGGGGACGCGGCACACGTGATGAGCCCGGTCGGGGGGGTCGGCATTAACTACGCTATACAGGACGCCGTCGTCGCCGCCAACGTGCTGGCCGGGTCGCTCGCGACGTCCCAGAGGAGGCTGACGCCGCTGGACGTGCAGTATCTGGCGGCGGTGCAGCGCCGCCGGGAGATCCCGACGCGTCTGATCCAGGGCCTCCAGGCCCTCGTCCAACGCCGCGTGCTGGCGCCGGCGCTTCGGTCCGACCGACAGCGCCGGTCTCTGCTCCCCCTCCGTCTCCTGCTCCGCGCTCCGGTCCTGCGCTCGCTGCCGGCCCACATCTTAGGGTTCGGCTTCTGGCCCGTGCGCGTGAAGTCGTAGCTGACCACTATGACCACCTCCCACGGCGCCAGAACCTCTCTGACGCTCCCTTTCAGGGACATAGGCGGGGACGCGTTGCCAGCCGCCGGTGGCAAAGCGGTTAACCTCGGCGAGCTCATCCGCGCCGGCTTTCCGGTACCCGCCGGTTTCTGCGTGACCACGACGGCCTACGAGCTGGTTGCCGGGGATGTCAGGTTGGATCCTATCCTAACCGCGCTGGCCAGGACGCGCCCCGACGACGCGGCACGCCTGGCCGAGCTCGCCGCCGAGGCGCGCACCGTACTGTCTGCGGCGCGCGTCCCCGACGCGCTCACGCGGGCCATCACGACAGCGTATGCGGAATTAGGAGGGGAAGCGCCCGTTCCTGTAGCCGTACGCTCCTCGGCTACGGCGGAGGACCTGCCCCACGCGAGCTTCGCCGGCCAGCAGGACACGTACCTCAACGTGGTGGGCGTCGAGGCGTTGCTCAGTGCGGTACGGCGCTGCTGGGCCTCGCTCTGGACCGAGCGCGCCGTCAGCTACCGCGCCACGAACGGGATCGACCCCAGAAGCGTGCGCCTCGCTGTCGCCGTGCAGCAGATGGTCGATGCGGCGGTGGCCGGCGTCCTCTTTACCGCCAACCCACTCACGGGAAAGCGCCGCCAGGCCGTGATCGACGCCAGCCCCGGCCTCGGTGAGGCGGTCGTCTCCGGCATCGTTAACCCCGACCACTTCGTTGTGAACACCGCGACCGGCGAGATCGTCGAGCGTCGCCTGGGAGACAAGCGGGTCGCCATCTGGGCCGCTGACGGTAGCGGCACCGAGCGGGTCGAGCTCGCAGGAGGCGAAAACGAACCCTCCCTCTGGGAGGGCCAGGTACATGCCCTGGCCGACCTGGGCGCGCGGGTCGAGACTCACTACGGGACGCCGCAGGACACAGAGTGGGCCATAGACAGCGAAGGGGGGATCTGGCTGCTCCAAGCGCGCCCGATCACGACCCTCTTTCCTCTACCCGCCAATGCCCCAGAGGCCGACGACGATCTGCACGTCTACTTCTCCTTCAGCGTCGCCCAGGGCGTCTACCGGCCGCTCACCCCGATGGGCCTGCAGACGTTCCGCCTCATCGCTTCGGCGATGGCAACCCTGGCCGGCCGTCCGCCGCGCGACCCCCGCGAAGGCCCTGCCTTCTTTCTCGAGTCGGCCGGGCGCATCTACGCGGACATAACACCGGCGCTGCGCAGCAAGCTGGGATACAGGCTGCTCGACCGCGTGATGCGAAACATGGAGGCTCGCACCGCCCCCATACTGCGGCACCTCGCCGCGGATCCACGCTTCTCTCCAACGCCGACCCCCCTGGGGCCTGTCCTGCGCGCCGCGCTCTCAGTGTCCGCCCGGGGACGTGTCCCGCTCCGTGTCGTCCAAGCGCTCGCCCGCCCGGAGGCGGCGCGGACACGCGCCGCGCGCGTCGAGGCGCGGTTCCGGGTAGCGGGTGAGGTGCCTGCGAACGCTGGAGCCTCCGAACACCTCGCCGCGGCCGAGCGTTTGCTGCTCGGCGGCCCGCCGGCCATCCTGTCTGGTGTTGTCCCGGCCTTCGCCGCCGGCTTGATAGCCAACGCCCTCGCCGGCAAACTGCTGGGTAACCTCGCCACCGTGGACGAGCGACGGGTGGCGATGCGCGCGCTCCCGCACAACCCCACGACCGAGATGGATCTGGCACTCTGGACACTCGTTCGGAAGGTGTGCTCCGATCCGAACGCCGCCCGAACGTTGGGCGAAACCCCGTCAGAGCAGTTGGCGCGGGAATACCACCACGGCTCTCTGCCGGGAGAGCTACAGGCTGGCATGGAGGATTTCTTGCGCTCCTACGGCCATCGCGGGGTCGCGGAGATCGACCTCGGTTTACCACGCTGGTCGGAAGACCCGGCGTACGTTTTCGGCGTGCTGGCGAACTACCTGCGCCTCGAGGACCCTGAGACGGCCCCGGACGCCCAGTTCCGGCGGGCGGCGCGGGAGGCCGAGGCGATGGTCGCCGAGCTCACCCGGCGCGCGGCGCTCAAGGGTCGTCTGCACGGGGTTCTGGTCGGGTTCTTCCTCGGGCGAGCCAGGACGCTGTTGGGGCTACGGGAGATGCCCAAGTTCTGCATCGTCCTGCTGGTGACGCGGGCCCGGAAGATGCTCTCCAACGTGGGCGAAGAGCTGGCTGGAGCCGGACGTCTGGAGCGCGCGGGGGACGTGTTTTTTGTCTACCTGCCCGAAGCCCAGAAGGCCCTTGCGGGGGAGGATCTCCGCCCCTTGGTCCTCGAACGCCGCGCCGTCTACGATCAGGAGGTAAGACGCCGCCATGTACCACGCCTCCTGCTCTCCGACGGCACCGAGCCTGTCGTCGAGACGCGAGACAAGCCCGGGGCGGCGCTCAGCGAGCTCCACGGTACGCCGGCCTCCGGTGGTGTGGCGACCGCGAGGGCGCGCGTGATCCTCGACCCCACCGGGGCGCGCTTGGAGCCGGGTGAGATTCTGGTCGCCCCCTCGACCGACCCGGGCTGGACGCCCCTCTTCCTCACAGCCGGTGGCCTGGTGATGGAGATGGGTGGGCCGATGTCCCACGGGGCCATCGTCGCCCGTGAGTACGGCATCCCGGCCATAGTCGGCGTGTCCGACGCCACCGAGAGCATCGCCACGGGACAGACGATCACCGTGGACGGCTCCACCGGAGAGGTGGCCTGGGTCCTCCTGGCGGAGGACGGCGCGAGATAGGCTCGCGTGGCGACCTCCATCTCGCCGCCAGTTGATATAAGTGGCACGCAGCGGCACGGCAGATACGGAGGGAGATACGCGAGATGGAGGAGGGAAGGTTTCTCGTCAGAGCGCATGAGGTAAGCGAGGACGTGGCCGTGCTCTCGCACCTAGAAACCCCAACTCCGAGATGGGCGGCGCTCGCCTCGGCGTACTGACCGGGCTCTCGCGCACGGGCGTAAATTGGGTTCGCGTCCCGACCGGAAAGGAGCTCTCTATCTACTCCCACTACCAGGAGGAGGAGCAGGAGTGCGTCAATATCTTTTCCGGTCGCACCATCGCCGAGATAGGCGGCGAGGAATTCGGGACCGACGCAGGGGACTTTGTGGGCTTACCGACCCCTGAGGTTGCCTAACACCTGTCAACCCGCATGCTGAGAATCGTCTTGTCTACTTGGTGGGCGGGGTGAGTCTCGACGTGGGGATCGCGAACTTCCCGCACCTCGGCGAGCGCATCCTCCGGCCCGGGCAGGACGTTGAGCTCTACGACGTCTCCGACGCCCAGAGCTTCAGCCCGTGAGACCCGGACAACCGGAGCGGAGAAGCCCGGTGCGGCCGTGGTCAGTCGTAGCGGACGGGCAGGGAGTAGCGAGGATCCTCGTGCAGATCCCAGTACGCCGCACGCAACCACAGGGCCAAGGGGCCGGGCTCGCCGTTGCCCACAGCCCCGCCGTCCACCGTCGTGACCGGTATGACCCCGCCAGCCGTGCTGGAGACGAACGCCTCGTCGGCCTCCCTGAGCTCGTCGGCCGGGACGGGGCGAGTCCTGAGCGGGATGCCGTATTCGGCGGCTAGCTCGATCACGGTCTTGCGGGTGACTCCTTCGAGGACGCCGCGGTCCGGGGTTGAGATCGCACCATCCTTTACAGCGAAGACGTTAAAGCCAGGTCCCTCGACGACGTTGTCCTCGGCGTCGACCAGGATCGCCGTCTCCCCGCCGCGGTCGTAGGCGTCGAAGAGCGCCATCTGGAGGTCGAGCCAGTGATAGTTCTTCACGGTGGGATCGACCGACTCAGGGCCTATGCGCCGCACGCGACTTATGGTGGCTTGCAGCCCCCGCTCCTGCTTCTCCGGGTCGGCGATCCAGACGAAGGGCACGACGAAGGCGTAGAAGCGGTTCTCGCACTCGCGCGGGTCGCGCGAGCCGGGCGACGGGACACCGCGGGTACAGATGATCTCCGCGTAGGCGTCGCGCAACCCGCTCAGGCGCACGCACTCCACGAGGTTGTCCCGGATCTCCTCCCGCCCGTACGGCAGGCTCATGCGCAGCTTCGCCATCCCCCGCTCAAGGCGGTCGAGGTGGTCCTCCAGGCGGAAGAAGCTCCCGCGCCACACGTGGGCCACGTCGTAGGTCGCGTCAGAGCGCAAGAAACCCCAGTCCAGAATCGGGATCCGCGCCTCGCCCACCGGCACGAACCTCCCGTCCACAAAAGCCGCGCCGTCCGCGTACGCGCCGCGATTCTCCCTCGTCCCAACGTCCTGCCTCGTAGCGTCGCCCATCGTGTTCCCCTCTCCGAATCCCGCGCCATCTTCCGGCAGCCGCCGCGGTTAGCCAGCGGCGCCCAATGTGTGCCCCCGGACCCGTTCGGACACGGTTTCTTTCGTACCCTTCGTGTGAACACCTTCGTGTGAACACCTTCGTGTGAACACCTTCGTGTGAACGCTTTTATTTGCTATAGGGTACGGTAAACGATACATTACACAAGCGCGGAGTGTGCCTCCGTCCAGCGACGAGCGAGTACTGTATCAGGGGTCCCACACAGGCCAGGAGAGCGGGCTTTATGTACAAAGAAGTTTACGTCCCGGTAGACAACTCGGACTACTCGAACCAGGCGTGCGTCATAGGGGTAGACGTGGCGCGCCAGTTCGGGGGCAGGGTCGCGGGTTGCCACGCCTACGCCGCCAAGATGCACGACGTGCGCTTCCGCCAGATGGAGAGCGGGCTCCCGGAGGAGTTCCGCGACGAGGACGAGATGAAGCGTCAGCGCAAGATTCACGACCAGCTCATAACTAAGGGCTTGGAGATCATCACCGACTCATACATCGACGTCCTCGAGCCCCTGTGCGAAAAGTACGACGTCGAGCTCGTACGCCGCTCCCTCGAAGGCAAGAACTTCAAGGTCATCGTGGAAGACGTCAACCAAAACGACTTCGACCTCGTCGTCATCGGTGCGATGGGTATGGCAGCCGTCAAGGACACCGTGCTCGGCACCGTTACCGAGCGCGTAGTCCGGCGCCTGACGAAGGCCGATACCCTGATAGTCAAAGACCTTGACCGCTCGCCGTTCGAACACATCGTCGTCGCTGTGGACGGCTCGGCCAAGTCGCTCGGTGGGCTCAAGCGAGCGATAGAGCTGGCGCGGGAGTTCGGGGGGGTGGTGGAGGCCATAAGCGTCTTCGACCCGTACTTCCACTACGCGATGTTCCACTCCATAGCCGGAGTGCTCTCCAGCAAGGCCCAGAAGGTGTTCCGGTTTAAGGAGCAGGAGAAGCTGCACGAGGAGATCATCGACAGCGGGCTCGCCAAGATCTACACGGCCCACCTCGAGATCGCCAAGAAGATCGCCGAGGACGAGGGCGTCGAGCTCAAGACGACGCTACTGGCCGGCAAGCCGTTCGAGCAGACAATGAAGTACGTCAACGAGGTTAGCCCGACGATGGTTGTTATGGGCCGCATCGGCTACCACTCCGACGACGAGATGGACATCGGTGGCAACACCGAGAACATGATGCGCTACCTGCCCACCAACGTCCTGATCACCAACTTCGAGTACCAGGCCCCCGACCTCTACACCGCCGAAGAGCACATGACCTGGACGACCGAAGCCCTACAGCGCCTTGACCGCATCCCCGGCTTTGTCGTCGGCATGGCGACCGGCGCCATCATCCGCTACGCTATCGAGAAGGGCTACACCGTCATCACGACCAGCGTCATAGACGAGGTCATCAAGAGCATCCTCCCCCCCGGCGCCATGGAGTCCATGCGCGCCATTGGCGACCAGATGCGCGAAGCCGAAGCTCTGGGCGCAGAACAACCTATCGACTCCCTCTTCAAGGACTTCGACGAGCGCACCGCCGACAGGGCGAAGGCCAAAGACACGATCGGTGACGGTACCAACGGCTCCGCCAATAGCAAGACCAACGGCAACGGGCACGTGACGAAGGAGGAGATCTTCGACGCGGGCCGCGGCGGCTTCGGCAAGAGCGAGGACCAGGGTGACATCGAGGGCGTCTCGGCGGACGTGCAGGACGAGATCCGTCGCGTCGCCCAGGGCCAGGACCGTTTCGAGTGCGACGTCTGCCGCTACGTGGCAAAGGGCAAGCCCGCGAAGTGCCCCGTATGCGGCTCCGGCCCCACCCACTTCCACGCCGTTGACGCCGAGATCACGGCGACCGGCGAGGACGAGAACCTGAACCTCTCCGAGGTCTACGACGGCCGCAAGTTGCACTGGACCGACGACGCCCGCGCCCTCCTCGACTCCCTCGAGGAGTGGCAGGAGCAGCGCCGCGTAAAGGCGCGTGTCGAGAAGAGCGCGCTCAAGAAGGGCTACACTACCATTACCCGCGAGTACGTCGAGCAGCAATACCGCGAGGAGACCGGCCGCGAGGCCCCCCAGCTCAAGTCTGGCGGTTGCCCCGTCAGCCACGCCAAGGAGCAGGTGCAGGAGACGATGGGCGCCAGTTGCCCCATCGACCACAGCGCGTTCCAGAAGGCCGGGGCTATGGTCCCCGAGGGCGGCTCCAAGGAGTTCACCTGGACCGAGGACGCCATCGAGCGTCTCAATCGTGCACCCAAGGGCTTCATGCGTAACATCTCGCGAAACATGACCGAGAAGCTGGCGCGCGAGCGGAGCGTCACGCACATAGATCTCGTCCTCGTTGAGGACTCGCTAACCGGCGCGCGGACCACTATGGAGGATGTTATAACCGGCAGGGTCTCCATAGCCGACCTCACGAAGGACACGGGGGAGAAGATCGAGGTCGAGAACGGCGAGGCCCCGCACCCGCCGATGACCGTAACGATGATCTGCACCACCTGTGGTGAGGAGCTGCAGGGCGTCCAGCCACCCGAGGGGTGCCCCGTCTGCGGCGGCCCCGGCGAGGAGTTCGAGGCCCGAGAGCTCTAAAGGCTACGCGACCCAACGAGTCCCCGGCCCCTGCAACTCCGGGGTCGGGGATCTTTTGCAGGAGAGAGCATGGCGAAGACGCACAAGGTGACCTTCAAGAAGAGCGGCATCACCATAGACGTGGCCGAGGACGAGTACATCCTCGAAGGGGCTGAGGATGTTGGGCTGCGCCTCCCCTACGACTGCCGCAGTGGCACCTGTACCACCTGCATCCAGAAGTGCCTGGACGGCGAGATCGACCAGGACATGGCCTTCGCCATCGGTGACGAAGAGTTGGAGCAGGGCTTGCGCCTCATCTGCATCGGCAGCCCATTGTCGGACGTGGTGCTAGACGCTTGATGAGCATTAGGCTATGAGCTGCTTCTCACTCAGTCGATAACAACGTAAAGAGATCACTTCGACAAGGCGACAATGCCTGACACAGACGTTACAAAAATTTTCTCTCCTTTACTTCTCACCCGCTCAATATCTCGATTAAGAGCCTGCGTCAATAGGTGAAGGTCGGCGATGAAGTGGAGTCTTCAAAGCCGCAGCGCCTTCCCAAACAGTCGAGCAGCTCATACCCCCTCACAGGCTGATAAGCCTCCTATTGGCGCGGCCTCTAAGGAAAGTTGTGTATTCGTCTATCCACCGATGTACATTTGGCATCCCGCTACCCTTGCACGATCTTGAGAAGTTTATCCCTCTTCTGCAAGTGCAAACTTCGGTGACCTACCCATCCTTCCGTAGAATAGTTCTTCGTAGGGTTTCGCCGCCCCTCTTCTCGCTCGCTGTATCGTACAAGTAGTTCTCGCGCCAAAACGGTGTGCAATGAGGATGGTGGGATGATGCATCATCCCACCATGAAAGCGTACTCGTTGGACTTCAGAGAGAAGATCGTCGACGCTGTACTCTGGCGTGGGATGTGCAAGGTACAAGCCGCCCACACCTTCGGGGTGGGGGTCACTTCGCTAGAACGCTACCCGAAGCTCCAAGAAGTAGGCAAGCCTCTTATACCCCAGGCAGGGCACTAAGTAAGAAGGGCAAGTTCAGCTCGAGCGCGATAACGCTAGGCCGTCCTGGCAGCGCTGACGGAGCAGGTGCTTGAGGAGACCTCACTGCGCTCACCGGAGAGGAGCGCAACGCGCGCTCTACAGGATGCTGCGCCCGGAGGTTGTACGGGACGCCGAAGGGCTTCGGGGAACGGGGGTTCTTTTGGCTCCGGAGACCCAATCTTCTAGCGGTATGCAATGGTGTTGACCTCCCGACCCTCCGCCAGAGCACGACGCTACCGTCCTGCTGAGAGCTCAAACGCACTCCTCATCTCTCTTGAGCACCGATGTAACAGAGTTGGGTCAATTGCAAGGACTATCGCTAGAGGGTAGAGGTGGTCTGCTAGCGCTGCAACGTAAGGTCGGTACAGAAGATGTTCTCTCCGGTAATCCGATGGCCGGACGACCGGAGTTATCGCTTGGAGGGGTTAGAACCTCAAGCTGCGGGGCGAGATGACGACGTCGGGGTTCACCCGGATGCCCTGGTCTAGCACGTTCCCCTCGCCGACTACGCAGCCCGCGCCCAGCACCGACAGACCGCGTATGATGGCGGCGTTCCCGACCCTGGCACGCGGGCCGATAATCGAACCTCGCACCACCGCCCCGGCCTCCACCTCGGCCCCGTCGAGGAGGATGCTCCCCTCGACCACGGCCCCTTCTCCCACGCGGCAACCGCGCCCGAGCGCGGAGCGTCCGCCTATAGTGGCGAGGTGCGAAACGTCGCACGCTCCCCCAACCGAGACGGGCGGAAGCAGCTTCACGTTCTTTCCGAGTTCGACCGACGCGTCCACGTCTAGGTATTCGAAATCGTACCCGGCCCCGACGGCTCCAGAGAGAACATCGTGGGAGGCCGCCAGGTAGCTACGCGGCGTGCCGATGTCGCGCCAGTAGGAGCTCGTGACGTGGGCCCGGAGCCGCCCGCCCGCCTGAAGATCCGGGAAGACCTCGCGCTCGATGGATACCTCGCGGCCGGGCGGGATCATCGCTAAGACCTCCGGCTCTATCACGTAGACCCCGGCGTTCACCAGGTTAGTCGTAACCTCGTCGGCGGCGGGCTTCTCTATGAAGCGATGCACCACCATGTCGTGGTCGACCTCGACGAGACCGTAGGCAGTCGGGTCTTCCACGCTCGTCAGTGTGATCGTCGCCAGCGCGTCGGAGGCCTTGTGGAGCTCTATCGCCTTGCGGAGGTCCATCCCCGTGAGCACGTCGCCGTTAACCACAACGAAAGTGTCGCCATCGAGATATCTCTCAGCGTTCTTGATGCCGCCCGCCGTCCCGAGAGTCTTGTTCTCGACCGCGTAGTCCACCGAGAAACCGTCTAGCTCCTGCTTGTCCCCAAGGTACTCCTGGATCGGGTCCGGCAGGTACCCCAGCGAGAGCACCGCCCCGTCGAGCCCGCTCCCGCGCAAAAAGTCCAGCATGTATCCTATGAACGGCCGGTTACGAAGGGGTACCAGCGCCTTCGGGATATCGTAGGTGATCGGCCGCAACCGAGTGCCTTGACCACCAACAAGAACGACGGCTTGCATACGGCTAGCCTACCCCAACCGGTAAGCCCAGATCAATACGCAACGCAAGGTCAGTGCCTCTCCGCGACTTCGCAAGGCTCGTGGAGATTCGGGAAACGCCCAAATCGCTTACAGCTGCCCCGAGACTCTGGCTAGGGCCGAGAGTGGGATTATCAGGAGCCCGAACAGCGTGGTGGCGATCGCCAGGGTGTACACGGAGAACCTCACGGCCCCAGCCCCCTTCGACCTCACGGTCTCGGTGGTCGGCTCCTCCAGGAGCATGTTCCGGATAATGCCGAAGTAGTAAGGCACAGAGAGGACTGTGTTCACCACGAGGGCGCCGACCACGACGTAGACGAGAACCGATCCGGACTGGACGCCTGCGAGGATAATCCAGAGCTTGCCGAAAAAGCCCGAGAGCGGGGGGATGCCGACGAGCGCGGCCATGAAGATAGCCATGCTGGTCGCGACGCCGGGGTTGGTCCGGATCAGGCCGTTAAAGCTCTTGGCGTCCTCGCCGACGAGGTCTATGACGAGGAAGGCCCCGAGGTTCATCACCGCGTAGGCAGCCGAGTACACTAGGACGGCTTGCACAGCGAACGTGGTCCCCCCCCCCTGCAGTGCCGCGAACGCCGCCAGGATGTAGCCGGTGTGGGCCACGGAGCTGTAAGCGAGCATGCGCCGGACGTTGCGCTGCCTAAGGGCGAACAGGTTGCCGACAAACATCGTTATGATCGCCAGGAAGGCCATCATCGTCGTCCACGTAGGGGCGGCCTCCGGCATGCCTTCGAGGAATATCCGCAGCAGGACAGCGAAGAACGCCGCCTTCGGGGCGACGGAGAGGAAGGCGGCGGCGCTGGTAGGGGCGCCCTGGTAAGCGTCCGGTGTCCAGAAGTGGAACGGGGCCGCCGAGATCTTGAAGGCGAAGCCGGAGATTAGGAATACCAGCCCCAGGAGCGCCACCGGGGTGAGTCCGCCGGTGAAGGTTTCGGCCACGTCCGAGAGCCTCGCGGACCCGGAGACACCGTAGATCAAGACTATCCCGTAGAGCAGTACGGAAGAGGCGATGACGCCCGTGATCAGGTACTTCATACCGCCTTCGGCGCTCTCGCGCCGGCTCCTGTCGAAAGCGACCATCGCGTAAGACGGTATCGTAGCCAGCTCCAACGCCAGAAAGATGCCAAACAGGTCCCGCATCGAGACCAGGAGCGTCGCACCTAACACCACCGAGAGTATGAGCGTCAGGTACTCTGGCGCGTCGCCGGTGTTCCCGGACCAGCGTGCGGCGGCGAGCACCGCGAAGAACGCCGAACCCGATACGATCAGCTTGAAGTACAGCGCGAAGCCGTCTACGACGTACCCACCGCCGAAATAGCTCCCCTCGAAGCCCACCGCGAGCAGCGCCGCGGCGCTCCCGAACACGGCCAGAGAGCCGAGGGCCGCCAGGCCCGTGACAAGCCCGACATTCTTCTCGCCAAAGACCCCCACCATGAGGACTAGGATCAGGAACCCGGTCGTTATCAGTTCCGGCAGGAGCGCGATAAAGGTCTGCCCGCTTATCGCCGCCATCAGCTACCCCCTATCGCGGCCAACACGGCCTCCACGGCCGGCCGCTGAACGCTTATGAGCAGGCCGGGCAGGATCCCCAAGAGCACCAGCAGTACAGCCAGCGGAACGACCGCGGCCATCTCGATCCGTCCGGCGTCGGCGACCTCCTGGTAAGCCGGCCTCTCGATGGGGCCGAAGATCACGCGCGCCAGCATGTACAACAAATACATCGCTGAGAGCACGATGCCCAGCGCCGCCAGTACGCCCTGCACGGGGAAGGCTTCGTATCCGCCCATTATGCTCATAAACTCGGAGACGAAGACCGCGAGGCCAGGCAGTCCCATCGCCGCCAAGGCCCCGAGCGCCAGTAGCCCACCGGCCCATGGCATCCGGGCGGCGAGCCCGCCGAGCTCTCGGATGCGCCGGGTTCCGGTCCGGACGGCTATGATGCCGACGAGGATGAACAAGAGCGCCGAGTACAGCCCGTGCGAGACCTGCTGGAAGACGGCCCCGTTCAGCCCGACCGCGTTACCTGAGGCCGCGCCGAGTAGGATGAAGCCCAAAGTGCCGATGGACGAGTAGGCGACGAGTGCTTTCAGATCCGGTTGCAAGAACGCCACGAACGAACCGTAGATCACGTTGATCACCCCGAATGCCGCCACGTACGGCAAGAACGGCTCCACCCCCTGCGGCAGCAACGGTATGGCGACCTTGATCAACCCGTAAGTCCCGAGCTTCGGCAAAACCCCTGAGAGCAACACGTTTGTGGATATGGGGCTAGAGACATAAACGTCGAGCAGCCAGCTGTGTAGTGGTACCGCAGGCACTTTGACGAGCAGGCCGAAGAGTATCGGGACGGCGACCGCCACCTGAGAGGTCCGCGAGAGGCCGCCGCCGGCGGTCAGGGCGTCCATCGCGTAGCTACCGGCGAGGATGCCGAAGGCGAGAAAGCCTGCGAGCATCACCGTCGAGCCAAGGAAAGTGTAGATAAAGAACTTGATAGCCGCCGGCCTGCGGTTCTCGTCCCCCCAGATACCGACCAGCAGGTACATCGGGATGAGCGTGATCTCGAAGAAGACGTAGAACAGGATCAGATCTTGCGCCGCGAACACCCCGAGCATCCCGACCTCCGCGACGAACAGCGCGGCGAAGTACTGCTTGAGGTTTCTCTGCACGTCCCACGACGCGAGCACTGCTATGACCGTCAGCAGTGCAGAGAGGAAGAACATCCCGAACCCGAGGCCGTCCAGGCCGACCCGATAGCCTACGTTCAGCGACTCTATCCAGGTGAGATCCTGCGTGAGCGACGCCGCGCCGAGGTCGTCGCCGTAGGCAAAGTAGATGTAAGTCACCACGAGTAACGGCACCGCCGCCACGACGAGCGCCGCGTAGCGCACTAGGCGCTCGTCGTCGGGCAAGAAGAGCATCAGGATGGCGCCGAGCAGCGGGAGGAGGATGGTTATCGTGGTAATCACAGACGCGCCCCCACAGCGACGGCGGCGATGGTGATTACGGCGACGAGGGCGACGACGAGGAACGCGTACTGCGCCCCTACTATGACCCCGATGATCAGGACGCTAAGCAAGATGAACAGCGCGTAGCTCTGCACCCCGCCACTCTGGAGCCGCTGCAAGATCCCGCCGGTCCCCAGCGCGCCGCGCCCGACCCCGCCCACGAGCCCGCCGAGGACGTTACGGTCGAACCCGGTGGTCACCCGGCCGAGCCACTTCGCAGCCCGGACGATCGTCGCGCCGTAGAGCGCGTCGAAGTACCAGCCCTTGTCCAGGAACGTGTGCAGGCCCGAGAACCGCCTCGCGAGCGCCCCGGCCCGCTCAGACTTGGCCGCGTAGAGGAAGTAGGCCAACCCGATACCTCCGAGCGCGACCGCCACCGAGAGAGCCCCCAGGCCGAGGCTGAAAGCGTGGCCCTCGAGGTTTAGTGTCTCTTGGGCGAATTCGCTCGGAACCACGAACTCCGCGAAGTAGTCCCTGATAGGAAGCCCGAAGCCTTCGGGTATCCCGACCCAGCCACTCACGATCGAGAAGAAGGCCAAGAGCAGCATCGGACCCGTCATGATCCCTGGTGATTCTGTAGCCCCCCGGGCCAATTCGGTCCGCGGCTCGCCAGTGAAGGCTAAAAAGATCGCGCGGAAGATGTAGAACGCCGTAAGAAAGACCGTGAGAATCGCCATGCCGAACAGCACGTAGTAGTGCTCCTCGTAGGCGGAAGCGACTATGGCGTCCTTGGACCAGAAGCCCGCGAACGGAAAAATCCCCGAGAGCGAGAGTCCGGCGATGACCATAGCCCAGAAGGTGACCGGCATCCGCCGTCTCAAGCCCCCCATCTCGAACAGGTTGTAGGAGTCCATCGCGTAGATGATGCTGCCCGCGCAGAGGAACAGGAGTGCCTTGAAGAAGGCGTGGTTGTAGAGGTGGAAGATCCCCGCGGTGTAGGAGCCTATACCTAAGCCCAGCATCATGTACCCGAGCTGCGAGACCGTCGAGTAGGCGATCACGCGCTTTATGTCCTTCTTCACCAGCGCCATCGTCCCCGCCATGAGCGCGGTGAAGCCGCCGATGTACGCCACGAGGAGCATCGCTGTCGGACTCTGGACAAAGATGTCGTAGGTCCGCGCGACCAGGTACACCCCTGCTGCGACCATGGTCGCAGCGTGGATCAGGGCGCTGACCGGGGTCGGGCCCTCCATCGCGTCCGGCAGCCACACGTGCAAGGGGAACTGGGCGCTCTTGCCGACGGCCCCCACAAAGACTAGCACGACCGCCGTCGTGAACAGCGACCCGCCGATGAATCCTGCCTGGGCCGCCTCGACGATGTCCTCAAAGGCCGTAGAGCCCGTCGTAGCCCAGAAGATAATGATCCCCATAAACAGCGCCGCGTCCCCCACGCGCGTTACGATAAACGCCTTTTGGGCGGCGTCGCGGGCGGAGGGCTTCTCGAACCAATGCCCGACCAGCAAATACGAGCACAGGCCGACGAGCTCCCAGAAGATGTAGAGCTGGATAAAGTTCGGCGCCAGGACCAGCCCGAGCATCGAGGCGGTGAACAAATTGAGCATTGCGTAGAACCAGGCGAAGCGCTTGTCGCCCTCCATGAACGCGCCGCTGTAGAGTTGGATCATCAGGCTTACGAAGCACACCACGACGAGCATCACGGCCGCCAACCCGTCTATGTATACCCCCATCGGGAAAGATCCGCCCTCGCCGAGGTCGATCCAGTTCTTCGAGAACTCTATGGGCGACCCTCCGCCGGGGACGATACCGGCCACGAACAGAAGTGCGAACACAGAGAACACCAGCGAGACCGTCACCCCGAGGATGGCTACGTACTGGGCGTTCTCCTTAAGGATGCGCCCGAAGAGCGCGAGGACTAAGAAGACCAGTGCCGGGAGCGCCGGTATGGCCGTGATGATCAGCTGTTGGCCCACGGTCTGCACTATCCGGTCTCCCCTAGCCCCTCATCGAGGTGACTTCGTCGACGTTCACGGTCCGCCGCGAGCGGAAAACGGCGAGGACTATCGCGAGCCCGACCGCTATCTCGGCTGCGGCTATCGCGATCACCAGAACCGCGTAGCTAACCCCCAGGCCCCCCGCGTTCGGCAGGTAGTCGGCGAAGGCCACGAGCGTCAAGTTGACGCCGTTTATCATCAGCTCAACGCACATAAAGATAACCACCGCGTTGCGCCGCACCAGGGCGCCCCACGCCCCGATGGCAAACAGGAACGCGCCTACCACCAGATACCCCTCGAGCGGGGGCGTCACCGTCAACGCTTCCAGCAGCGCCTGCACCTGGGAAGGTACCGGCGGCATTACTCCTCCACCCCTCTATCGATCCCCTCGCCGGTCTTGCGGCGGCTAACCACGATGGCCGCCACGATCGCCACTAGGAGCAGCACCGAGGCGACCTCGAAGAGCAGCGCGAAGATCTCCGACCCCGGGCTAACGCCGAGCAAGTCCCGGCCGAAGGCCGCCACCTCGCGCGGTCCGTTACCAGCGCTCGCGGAGGGCCACTCCTCGGCCCACAGTACGTAGGACAGAAAAGCCCCGACGCCCGCCGCCACGAAGAGCCCCGCCCAGAACTGGCGGTTGATGATCGTACGGTAGCGCCTGGCCTGCGGCTTCTGGGTGAACATGATCCCGAACAGGATCACCACCGTAACCGCCCCGACATAGATCAAGACCTGAAACGCCGCCAGAGCCGGGGCGTTGAGCATCACGAAGAACCCCGCTATCGCGAGGAAAGATCCTGACATGAACAACGCAGAGTGGACGACACTGCGGCTGAGCACCACCCCGAGCGCCGAGACGAGTGCCATCCCGGCCAGAAAGCCGAAAGCGACCGTCAAGCCGCTTCATCCCCGGTTCTGGGACGCTCCACGCTCCTGGGAGCTTTTTCCCCAGTTGGCTTTTTCTTCTTTTTGACGGCGGGCTTGGGGTCCACCGTGGGGTCGACGGGACGCTCCCCGAACTGCCTGGCTAGCTCGAGGCGGTTGTATGCCTGGACCTCGAACTCCTCGGTGTGGTAGATGCAGTTCACCGGACAGACCTCGACGCACAGCGAGCAGTACATGCAACGCGCATCGTCGATCACGAACCCGACGGCATATGGCTTCGCCTTGCCCGAGCCGTCGGCGTCGCGCTTGGTCTGCTCGATGGAGATGCAGTGGTCCGGGCAGATCCTCATGCACTGCAAGCACGCGATGCAGCGGTCCATGTCCACCGTGAGCAGCCCGCGGCTGCGCTCGGGCAGGTCGCGTTTGTACTCCGGGTACGCGCGCGTGATCTTGTTCTGAAAGAGATGCTTTAAGGTTATCCCCATCCCTTTCATAATGCCCTGTCCTACCTGCGGCATCTTAGAAAACCTCCTGGAAGATCAGCATGGCTCCGGCGGTGACGAACAGCCAAATTAGGGTTATCGGGACGAGGACCTTCCAACCGAGGTCCATGAGCTGGTCCATCCTAAGGCGCGGCAGGCTCCACCGAATCCACTGAAACGTGAACATGATGAGTGCCGTCTTGAGGCCGAACCAGAACCAGTTGAACGGCCCGAGGTCGAGGAACTCAAAGGGCGGCTGCCAGCCCCCGAGAAAGAGCGTCACGTTTATCGCCGACATAAGACCCATCGAGGCAAACTCGGAGGCCTGGATCAAGGCCCACGTCATCCCCGAGTACTCGACCATGTACCCGCCGACGATCTCGCTCTCCCCCTCCGGCAGGTCGAACGGCACCCGCTTAACCTCGGCGAGCCCAGCGATGTAGAAGGTGATGAACATCGGGAGCTGGGGCAAGAAATACCAGTGCCAGAAACCGCCATCTTGTGCCCTCACCACGTCAACGAGCGAGAGGCTCCCTGTCAGCATCACGACCCCGAGGAGGCTCAGGATCAGGGGCACCTCGTAGGAGATCATCTGCGCCGCCCCGCGCAGAGCGCCGAGAAGCGAGAAGGTCGAGCGGCTACCGTAGCCCGCCATAACGACGCCGAGGGCGCTTATGGAGGTGATCCCGACGAAGAACAGGATCGCCACGTTCAGATCCGCCACCACCGCGTCCGGCGAGAACGGGATGACCATCCACACGAGCGCCGCCGGGATGAACATGGCTATCGGCGCGGCGAGGAAGACCCACAGGTCGGAGCGTCCCGGCGAGACATTCTCCTTCGTGAACAGCTTGACCACGTCCGCCGCCGGCTGCAACAGCCCCCGCGGCCCGACCCGGTTCGGACCGAAGCGCAGCTGGATGTAGGCCGCCGACTTCCGCTCGGCCATCGTCAGGATACCGGCCAGGTTCAGGACGAGGAAGAGTATGGCCCCGAAGGAGATGAACAGACGAATCGGCTCCGCTTCGAGCAGGTTCAGAGCCGTCTGCATTACTTGTCCCACGCCCCGGAAACGGGATCTATGAGCCCCATGATCGGCATGATGTCAGGCAGGTAATGACCCGGCACGATCTCCTGCAAGAGTTGCATGTTCACGGTGCAGGGGGTCCTGTAGTGGACCCGGTAAGGCGTGTCGGACCCGTCGGAGACGACGTGGACCGCGTACTCGCCCCGCGCCGACTCGACGCGCCCTATCCCGTCGCCCTCGTTCGGACGTATGCGGCGGCCAAGGTCCGCCATCACCTCACCTTCGGGGAGGTTTTCGAGGATCTGCTTTATCATCCGGATGCTCTGCCTGACCTCGCCTATCCTGCATCGGTAGGAGGCCTCGACGTCACCGGCCTCGTCGGTGATGACGTCGAAGTCGAGGTTCTTGTACCAGCCGTAGGGGTAATGTTTGCGTACGTCGAACTCTACCCCGGTGCAGCGCAGCGGCACGCCGGTGAGCCCCATCTCTACAGCCTGCTCCGACGTCATCTTGCCGACACCGCGCGTACGGGAGGTAAAGATCTCGTTACCCTCGATCAGGTCCACGAAGTCGGGCTCTAAACGCTGTTCTAAGCCCTCTATGTAGCTCCACATCGTCTCCGGCATTCCCTCGGGAAGGTCAGCCTTGACGCCGCCAATGCGGATATAATGGAACATCATCCTCGCACCGGTCACGGCCTCAAAGATGGACTGGATGCGCTCCCGCTCGCGGAAGGCGTAGAGGATCGGGGTGAACGCCCCGAGCTCAAGCAAGAGGAAACCTATGGAGGGGATGTGGCTCATGATCCGGCCAAACTCGTTCATCAGGGCGCGGATGGCGTCGGCGCGCGGGGGTATCCCCACGTCCCCCACGTCCAGCAGCTTCTCCACCGCCAGGCAGTACCCGTACTCCATGGCGATGTTGTTCATGTAGTCGATGCGGTCCGTGATCGGGATCACCGCAGGGTACATGCGATTCTCGGAGATTTTTTCCTTGCTGCGGTGCAAATAGCCCATCACGGGGTCGCACCGGACGACCGTCTCGCCGTCGAGCTCGAGGATGAGCCGCAACAGACCGTGCATCGCGGGGTGCTGGGGCCCCATGTTCATGTCGATGGTCTCCAGCCCGAACTCGTCCCTCACGTCGGGGTTGACGAGTCGGCCGCTCGCCGGCTCGGTCAGGGCCGTCCCTTCCGTCCTGTGCTCCTCGCTAAGCATGCTTACCTCAACCCCTCGAAGGTACGCTTCGTGCTGATCTCGAAGCTCTTTAGCAGCGGATGGTGATCGAAGTGGTCCTGCCACATGTACAACCGCCTGAGGTCGGGGTGTCCCCTGAAGGCGACGCCGAACATGTCGTAGGCCTCCCGCTCGTGCCAGTTGGCCGTCGGATAGATGCCCGTCACCGTGCCTATGACCGGCTCCTCCCCCTCGATGGTCGTCCTGACCCTCACCTGCCCACCGCGCAGATCGAGGAGCTCGTAGGTCAACTCGAAGGAGCCCTGACGGTCCACCACGGTGATAAACGAAAGGTGCAGGATGCCCAGGGTCTCGCGCGCTGTCGCCAGCACGGCCGGCACGTCGCCCGGCTTCGCGACCACCAGGACCACATTACCCTCTACCGACGAATCCTCGAGA
This sequence comes from Rubrobacter sp., assembly GCA_035641035.1. Lineage (GTDB taxonomy): Bacteria > Actinomycetota > Rubrobacteria > Rubrobacterales > Rubrobacteraceae > Rubrobacter_D. The sequence continues at coordinate 29,265 of DASQVA010000335.1, forward strand.
CCGTGCCGGTTGTTGAAGCCATCGATGTAGCGCGAGAGGCGGGTTTCCAGGTCTCCCTCCGGTAGCGCCACGACCATCTAGGCGCTCCCCTTCGGGTCGGCCGGTTCCTCGGGAGAACCGTTCTTCTGAACGTCGGCATCCACGGTGGCCGTCTCGGCCTGGCCATCCGCGCCCTCAGCCTCGGCGGCTTTCTTGGCCTTGGCCTCTTCCTTTAGCTTCTTCTTGACCTCAGCCGGGATCCAACCGACGTCCGTCTGGGAGGCGGGCGGCATGCCCTTGCGCGCGAAGACGTAGGTTCGCTTGAGGGGCCTTATGCCCGCCAAACGCGGCGCCTTGCCCTCGCTTATCTGTGTGTACTCCCGCTCAGGGAGGTACTCCATGACGGTGCCGTCGTCGTCAACGAGAGCAGGGCGTGGCCTCTCGTAGCCGACCTGCTGGTCGCGCTCTATCTTCTTCTGGAGCGTCATGATGCCGAAGATCAAAGCCTCCGGCCGTGGCGGACAGCCCGGCACGTACACGTCTACGGGTATTACCCTGTCCGCGCCCATAAGCACGGAGTATCCGTCTAGGAACGGGCCGCCCGAGATGGCGCAGGCCCCCATCGCTATCACCCACTTGGGCTCCGGCATCTGCTCGTAGAGCCTCGTCATTCGCTCGGCCATCTTGGTCGAGACGGTGCCGGAGACGATCATGACGTCGGCCTGCCGCGGGGAGGCCGTGAAGAAGCCGGCGCCGAAGCGGTCGAGGTCGTTGTGGGCCATGCCGGTAGACATCATCTCTATGGCGCAGCACGCTAGGCCAAACTGCAGCGGCCACAGCGAGTTCTTGCGGGCCCAGTTGAAGAGCTTGTCCGTGCTCGTCGTTATCATGTTAGGCTCGTTAAACTGCTGCATTACACCCATTTGAGGGCTCCCTTCTTCCAGGCGTAGATGAGTCCTACCGCCAGGATAGAGACGAAGATAACCATCTCGACGAACCCGTAGACGCCGAGGTCCCGGTAGATGACGGCCCATGGATACAAAAAGGCCGCCTCAACGTCGAAGATCAAGAACAAGAG
>DASQVA010000336.1:0-2229 GCA_035641035.1 Rubrobacter sp.
CCCAGAGTCTGCCCCTCTGCGTCTATAAGATGCCATTTCCGCTCGACCGACGCCGGCCGCGCCATGTAACTCTTCATCTTCCTCCGCGATCGGTACTAACCTCGATTACAAACGTGCGACATACTAGCATACATCCCCGGATAGAACAGAAATTAAGACTCCAATACACGCGCTATCGCGAGCCCGTCCACCCGTTCCCGCATCAGGGGCACCACGATAGACGAGAGCCGAGGGTCCTGAGCCAAACGCTCGTTGAACTCTCGGATTCCCCGTGCCGACTCTTCTTCGGACTCCATCACGCTTCCGCCCATAATGGCGTTGTCGCCCAGGATGAGCGAGCCGGGCCGCGAGAGCCGCAAGGCCCACTCCAGATACTCTGGGTATCCTCCCTTGTCCGCGTCTATGAACGTGAGATCGTACGGCCCCTCGTCCTCCTCGACCATCCGGGCGAGTAGCTCTCTTGCATCCCCGACGCGCACCTCGACCATTTCTCCGAGGCCGGCCTCCGCGATATTCTGGCGGGCGACCCCAGCGTGACGCTCGTCCACTTCGAGAGAGACCAGCAGACCGTTTTCGGGTAGGGCGCGGGCCAGGCAGATCGTGCTGTAACCACCGAGCGTCCCTATCTCCAGGATACGGCGCGCGCCCGCTATCTCCGCGAGGAGCCGCAGCAGCGCCCCCTCGGCCGGGGAGACTTGTATCTCAGGCAACCCGGCCTCACGCGACCGGCGCATAGCGCCCTCCAACGCCGGATTCGGCGGCGCGAAGAGCCCCTCGACGTAGGAGTCTATCCGTAGAAGCAGGTCTCTCGTATCGTCGTTCACTGTATGCCTCCTCCAAAGTCGAGGTTATCGTAGTCTACGCTCACCAGGGTGAGGCCCCGGGCCGGGGCCGCGGGGCCGGCCTCGCTCCTCTTCGCACCCTCCAGCAAACGGACGAGGTCCGAGAGCTCGCGCCTGCCGCTCGCAACCTCCAGCATCGTGCCGACCAGGGACCGAACCATCCCGTACAGGAAGGAGTTCGCGGTGATCCCGTAGACTAGCAAGCCGTCGCGTGCTTCCCATGAGGACTCCTTCACCGCGCGCACGAAGCGTACGTGGTGGCCCTTCGCCGGGGTAAAGGCTCGGAGGTCGTGCTGGCCCTGGATCAAGCTCGCCGCTTTATCGAGCAGTCCGAGGTCCAGACGACGGGCAACATGTATCGATCGTAGCCGCTCCAACGGGGAGCGGATAGGATCGTTGAGGATCCGGTACTCGTAGCTCCGGCTCTTTGCATCCCTGCGAGCGTCAAAGCTTTCGCTCACGGCGACGCAACGCCGGAGCGCCAGATCCCCTGGTAAGACGGCCGTGGCTTTGTAGGAGATCGAAGACGGGGCGAGCTCAGTCTCCGTCGCGAACGAGACGACCTGCCCGGAGGCGTGCACCCCGGCGTCCGTACGGCCGGCCACGGTCAGCCTGACCGGTTGGCGGAGAACAGTGCCGAGGGCGCCGGCGAGCGTCTCCTCGACCGTGCGAAGGCCCGGTTGGGTGGCCCAACCGGCGAAGTCCGTGCCGTCGTACTCCACGAGCCCGGCATACCTAGCCACCTTTACGCCCCTACAAAGGCAAGAGGCCCGCCGTAACGGGCCTCCGGTTAGCGTTCTTCCAGTACGAGGTTACGTCCCTACTCCTCCACGGTGTGGTTGACCAGCTCCAGGTAGACGGCTTCGGCGCCGTCGCCGAGGCGCGGGCCGAGCTTGAGGATACGGGTGTAGCCCGAGTTCCGGTCGTCGAGGTCGGGGGCGATGTCCTCGAAGAGCCTGCGCACGATACTTTTGTCCTTGAGGACCGCTGCCGCCTGGCGCCTGGAGTGGAGATCGTCCTTTTTGGCGACGGTGATGAGCCGGTCCACCACGCTCCGGACCTCTTTGGCCCTCGGAACCGTGGTCTTTATGCGGCCGTGCTGGATGACCTGCCCAGCCATGGTGGCGAGCATCGACTTGCGGTGCGCGGCGTCCCGACCCAGCTTGCGACCTCTCTTGGCGTGTCTCATACCCCCTCGCTCTCCAGCGCGTAGCCGTACTCGATTAGCTTCGAGCGGATCTCGTCCACGCTCTTCATCCCGAGGTTGCGGATGTTCATCAGCTCCTCCTCGGTCATCGTGGCGAGCTGCCCGATGGTGTCCACACCCTCGCGCTTGAGGCAGTTGTACGACCTGACCGTGAGCTCCAAGTCCTCCACGGGGCGCTCG
>DASQVA010000337.1:0-8864 GCA_035641035.1 Rubrobacter sp.
GGAGCGGATGGCCATAACGTGGCTCAGCTGGGAGAGGGTCAGGGTAGTGAAGACCATTGTCTGCCAGATCTCGGGCGCTGTTTGCGAGTACCACAATGCGGTCGCCAGCGACACCAGCGCCATCAAGGCCCCGACCCAGACAACGTGACGGCCAAGGCCTCGGGCGAAGACGTTCTCACCGGGAGGATGGGGCGGGCGACGCATAGTGCCCCGCTCGGCTGGTTCCGTGCTCAAGGCCAAGGCGGGCGGACCGTCGGTGACCAGGTTGATCCACAGTATCTGCAGCGGCAACAGCGGCAGTCCCAGCCCGAGGAAGGGGCCCACGAGCATTACCAGGATCTCGGCGGAGTTGCTGGTAAGGAGGTACTTGATGAACTTGCGGATGTTGTCGTAGATGACCCGACCCTGCTCGACAGCGGCGACGATGGTCGCGAAGTTGTCGTCGGTCAAGACCATGTCGGCGGCTTCCTTGGAGACGTCGGTGCCCGTTACACCCATCGCCACGCCGATGTCGGCCCTCCTCAAGGCCGGGGCGTCATTCACCCCGTCGCCGGTCATTGCGACGATGTGCCCGTTTTCTTGCAGGGCCTCGACTATGGCGAGCTTGTGCTCCGGCGAGACCCGCGCGTAGACGGGCACCTCCTCGACAAGGCCTTCCAGCTCCTCGCCGGAGAGGCCGGTAAGATCCCTTCCCGTCAGGATGCGCTCGCCTTCAGTCTTGTCTTCGGCGATGCCGAGCTCGGTCGCGATGTGCCGGGCTGTCAGGGGATGGTCGCCCGTGATCATGACCGGGCGGATACCCGCCCGTTTGCAGGTACCTACGGCGTCCCTGGCCTCGGGCCTGGCCGGGTCGATCATACCGACCATACCGAAAAAGGTGAGGTCGCGCTCCAGTTGTTCACCGACGCCATCGAACGACTGCAGGCGTCTCAACCCCACACCCAGAACGCGAATGCCGTTTCCTGCCAGCCGCGCGTTTGCGGCCGAGATCCTATCTCGCCATCCTTCGTCTAAAGGCTCGGCTTGCCCACCGCCGGTCCAAACCTCGCTCGAGATCTCCAGTAAGCTGTCCACGGCACCCTTGCTGAAAGCGACGTAGGGGGTACTATCCCGACTCCCATCTACGACGAGTTCCAGGGCCTTTGGGATCTGTGAGCCCGAAATTGAAGTAACTCTGTGCACGGTGGTCATCCGTTTGCGTCCGGAGTCGAAGGGAACCTCCCCCACACGAGGGAGCGCAGCCTCGAGTTCGGGCTTCTTCATGCCCTCGTGGGCAGCCGCCACCACCAGGGCACCCTCGGTCGGATCTCCTATCGCGTGGAGGCCATCCTCATCGTCTTCCAACAGGGCATCATTGCACAAGGCGCCGCCGGCCAGGAGCAGGGCGAGCACCGGATCGCCACTCACCACGGGCTTCGAAACCCCGTCCGGTCCTGACTCCGGGGCGGCGCGATTCTCAACGTCCAGCTCCACGGTATGGTCTGCCACGTCGAGTACTGTCGCGGACATGCGGTTCTCGGTCAGGGTTCCGGTCTTGTCCGAGCAGATCACGGTCACCGAACCGAGGGTCTCCACCGCGGGCAGCTTGCGAATGAGGGCTCGCCGCCTGAGCATCCTCTGGGCGCCCAAGGCGAGAGCTATGGTCACCACCGCCGGAAGCCCCTCGGGTACAGCCGCGACCGCCAGGCTCACGGCGGTGAGGAACATTACCTCAAGGTCCTCCCCGCGGAGCAGGCCGAGCGCGAAGACCACGCAGACGATGGCTAAAGCCGCGAGAGCCAGCACCTTGCCCACGTGGTTCAGGCGTCGCTGCAGGGGGGTCTGCTCTGGGTCGGCGGCCTGGATCATGGTCGCGATCTTGCCGAGCTCTGTCGCCATACCGGTCTCGGTGACTACGTACAGACCCCTCCCCTTGGCGACTACCGTGCTCAAATAAACCATGCCGGCTCGCTCCCCCAACGGGGTGTCTGTCTCCTTCAACATCGCCGGGTCCTTCTCAACCGGCTCCGACTCTCCGGTGAGCGCCGCCTCCTGCACCCGTAGGTTTGCTCCCTCCACGAGCCTCCCGTCGGCCGGCACCAAGTTCCCCGCCTCGAGCAGCACCATGTCCCCCGGAACCAGTTCTCTGGCCGAGACCTCCCGCACGTTGCCCCCCCGACGGACCTTCACCGTGGGCGCGGACATACGCTTCAGGGCGGCCATCGCCCTCTCCGCCCGGTACTCCTGGGCGAAGCCCAAAGCCGCGTTGAGCACGACGATAACCGCGATGGCTATCGAGTCCTCGTAATCCCCAAGGAGGGCCGAAACCACAGCCGCAACGACCAGAATGACGATCATTGCGGAGGTGAACTGCTCCCACAAGATCGACCACGGCCGCCTGCCGCCCCTCTCCTCCAGTTCGTTCGGACCTCTCTCCCCCAGCCGGCGGGCGACCTCATCGCTGCTCAGCCCCGACTCGGCGTCGGTATCCAAGGCCCGCAGTACCTCCTCCACCTCCGAGGTATGCCAGGTGCCTCCCTCGCCACCCCGGCTCTTATCCATCAGCCGGTCCCCTGTGCGGGCCCCCTCCCCTGCGAGCCTCGCTTACCCTTTTTGGGTGGATCCCGAGCATAATCTCGAAGGTCGTCTGCCGATACGGGGGTGGCTGCACGTCGCTTGCCGTCTTCTGCGCCACTTACCGCTCCCCCACGTGCGGGTAGACCAAGACCGCTCCTAACCCTGCCCTGATCACCTTGGTGGAGACGCTCCCTAGCCTCAGCCGTCCCACTAGTCCCAATCCCCGGCTCCCGACCACCACGAGGGTCGGTCCCTCACCTTCCTGCGCCGCCTCTATAATGACCTCTGGAGGGTCGCCTGCGACTACCCTGGTTTGTGGCTGCTCTTCCAAGATGTCTTTCAACGCACCCGTCCGGTCTTCCAGTTTCCCTTCTACCGCCTCACCGGACACTTGCGATAGGTGTGGATCGGCATGCAGCAGCAGCATACGGGCACCGAAGAGCTTCCCGAGGTTCGCGGCAAGCTCCGCCGCCTTCTTCGCGTCTTCGGAAAAGTCGTCGCCCGCTACGATCCGGGTGGGCGGCCAGATGTTCTCCCCACGCCGCACTAACAGGACCGGGCGGTCCGCGTGGTGAACGATGTCCTCGGATTGGCTGCCCATCAGCATGCGTCTTAGGCCCCTGTAGCCACGACTCCCTACCAGCAGCAGGCCGGCTTCGAGTTCATCGCCCAGCTTGATGACCTCCTCAAAGGTGCGTCCTTCCCGGAGGTGGGATCGGGTGACGGTTCCTCCCATCTCCCCGATCCGTTGTACCTGCTCGTCGAGGGTCTCACGACCCTGCCGCCGGAGCTCCCTCTTTACAAAGGCGTGGGCGCGGGCCGTGTGCACGTCGTGCCAGACATGGATCAAATGAAGCTCTGAGCCGCTCCTCTCGGCGATATCGACCGCCGCCGTGGTCGCCTGGGCCGCGTCCTCGGAGCCGTCGGTGGCCAGCAATATCTTCGTAGGAAAGTGGTTCATCATTACCTCCTTTTTGCTTCTCCCATCAGGTTACGGCCAGGACCGCTCTCGTTACGAACGGCACGGGTATGGTGCTCTGGAAGATCATAGCGTCGGTTGTGTTGCCTATGGCGGTATTCGCCATGGTTGATCCTTCTGACTGGAGGAAGTCGTAGAGGAGGATACCGGGACCTCGAACCGCTCCCGAACTTAGAGAGAAGCCGGTGCCCAAATCGGAGCATCCATACCAACGCAAACCGCTGCAGTGCAAATGTATCCTTGTTCATAACCCAAGAAAACTGAGTTGACTTCTCGGGCAGGTCGGCGGCTAAAGGTGCCAGGATCGCCCGGACATCCATCTCGACGTCTCCCTCCGTATACCTGCCCGCGAGCCGGGTGCCAATGGCTCCCTGCTGGAGACTTAATCGTCCCCCCCGAGATTGTTCCACCGCGCTGGTATAGGGAGTGGCGCAGAGAAGGATCGCCACCGGGGCTGCCACTAACTTCACCATGTTTGGGAACGCGCTTAAAGGCCGCTCTGTGGATCGACAAACCCGACCGCCCCAAGCGGCGGGACGGCGCCTACGAACGGGAAGCGCAATCGACATGACCACCTCTTTTACGGACGGGCCGCGAGAACCACGAGAACCTACCACGGCCAAGCCTATCTATGGTGGTCTCGCCCGTCGCGTTTGGCTAACGCGAGTGGCCGGCCGGGAGCAAAAGCTCCGTAATGACGACCGAACCTTCCATCCCTGAAGACGGACGGCTACTCCCCAGGTTACAGTCAGTATATCCTTTGACGATTCCACGTCAACGGACCAGTTGTAGCGAGGCGTATCGTCTGGGTCAGGATGCCTCGACAGGGAGGAGAGCGGCAGGCTCCGGGCGATCGGGCGATTGGCGAGCCTGGCCTGTTTCGTCGTGTGCGCCAAATCCTGAAACAGTCGTTCCTGAAAGCATTCGTAAATGGGGGTCCTGTTTCAACTACGCTTCGTACAAGAAAGCGAAAAATCGAGCTATCAGGAGTGAAGATCGAGGCCTTGGGGTCAGGAGGCTTCGCCTAATGAGGAGCTGCAATTGGTTTCTGTGCGCAAGCTATTCTGGCGAACGGTGTGCCCAGTATACTTGGATGGAAGAACCAAGAACGCTTTTCGTGGACTCGGAAGGGCGCGTCGTGGCTAAACATCCGGGCGTACGCGGTTTTGAGTTCTACGCTTAGTGACACCAAGTTTTCGATTTTATGAAGGGTCAAGTGCGTCTGTGCGAACACACAAAGGATTGCTTTGCCGCGTGGCATCGTGAGGTTATGTCTTCGCCGCGAACCGTGATCCATCTTGGGGCTTATACACCAACCTTGCAGCAACCCGAGTAAACGTCCTGAAAGGTTGAGAAAAACATCATAGACTAAATGTCTACATTTGCAGGTATTCTTCAATCTCCAGAGACCTCCAGCGAACTAGCTTACTGCCTTCACACGGCAGAGGTCGCTGGTTCGATAGGGCGTCGTCCACTCGGATAGAATGGCTCTTTGCAGCAAAAATATGACAACACCAAGCACAGTTTGAAGACCCATGCACTAGTGCTGCTTAGACCACTTGGGGGCCAGTGCTGCTAGAAGGCGATCGCTATTAGTGGGTGCGCATAGACCATCCGCCTAAGCAGCGTCGTGCCGAACCTCGAGCACCCCGCGATGAAGATACGGGTTCATCTATTCCCAGATCCTGGCGGCCAGTCTCCTCCTGCGAGCAGCTCTTGGTTGAACAAGGTGCGGACGAGCGACGCCGTCCTGGAGGCTTCCAGGTTTGGGTATGACGCTCCGCGCGGATAGCCTAACTCCTCGAGGAGGTCTCCGGCCGCGGCCTCGAAACGCTCCACGTCCTCGGCGGACATCTCGGATCTCCAGTCCCTGAGGCCCGAGGTGACTCCCAACCACGCCCTCTTGACGCTACGGTCGGGCTTCGGTCGCTCCCGGCCCTCGTGGGAGCGGAGCATGGCCTCGTCATAGGGGATGCCCAGGAATCCGCAAAGCTTCTCGCATTCCTCTGTCGGCTTCGAAACCAGCGACTCGTAGCGCACCTCGTAGTAAAGATCCGGGCTCAGAGCGTTGCCATCCTCGCGGCCCGTGCGCACCTGCCAGTCCCACCACACTGCTGTTGTCGTTACTGGATACTCGTGCAACGGTATAATGCGCCGGCGCAACTCACCACCACTTCTCCAGTCGGTGGCCGGCAGCCATACGTCCCTACCGTCGCGGAGGATGTGGGCGAACTTGGCGTGGGGCCAGAGTTGGTGCAGGGTGAGGATAAAGCGCACATAGCGGGGGCTTTTGTCGCCCACCAGGTCTTTGCCGTGCTTGTTGCCGTAGAGGTCAAAGATGCCGGTGATGAAGTCCCGGTACAGCACAGGATCGCCGGTAACGAGCAGTCCTTCAAGGTCTTCGAGATCGATCTGCAGTTTGGCGAACCTCGGGTGGTCGAGCAGCAGAGGGATCAACTCCCGAGCGACGTAACCTTCCGGGGTCAACCCGCCCCTATCCTCGAACCAACTGGCGATCCACCGCGTTTCGTGGATGATCGCTACATGGGGGTCGGCGTCGACCATCCGCCCGAGGAGCGTCGTGCCAGACCTCTGACAACCCACGATAAAGTGGTAGGGGTTTCGACTGGGCCCGACTATCGCCTCCACTGTAGCCTCTCTCGAAGTGGCTGCTTTTCCCCCACCACGTACGTACCTCCCGTGGTCGTCCCGACCTTGAAGGTTCGTTTCCAGGGTTTCTCGTATTAAGCTTACGCCAGCCTATGGCGGGGACACTACTGCCACTACCCTATTGAGTCGACTAAACACCGTCCTTGTTGACTTCCGTCGGGGGTACACTGGCCCAATTCATCTTATCGAGATATTAATAAGATCTACATCCTAACGCTCGAGCTTATATAATTCGTAATAAGGTCTGAAGTCCGTGGTAACGTCTGAAAGGTTGCTAAGGGTGGATAGCAAACCAAGAATACCATGTATTCGCATGACTCCTACGGGCTCGGGCGCCTGCGGCGCACGCTCTCGCTGGCACAAGCCGTCGTCGAGCACAACCCTGGCCTGGGTGTTTTGATTCTCACGGGTGATGCTGAGGATCTGTCGTGAGCGTTGGCTCGTTTCTGGACGATCCCGCCTTTCCCCAGCTCAAGATCGCCACCGATCCCACCTTGATGAAGCAGACCTTCCGGACCCATCTTCATCCTGTCGGCGCCAAGGTCTACGACATCGAGGATTGTCGCCTAACTCGGCTCCGCTATCGTCAGGATTCTCGTTGCTTTTTGCAGTACACTTTGCGTCTCGTGGAACCGGATACGGGATGCGAGCGGCCCCTACAGATAACCGGCCTCTTATACGCAGAGAAGAATAGGGCTGAGCAGGTCTGGCGAAAACTTCAGGCCACCGATCCGCGGCAAGAGATCCCCAACGCCTGGCAGACCTTCGAACCCGTCTCGTTTGTTCCCGAGCTCAACATGCTGGTGCAGGTATTCCCCTACGACCGTCGGCTTCCGACCCTTCCCCTTCTGGCGGCGGGCCCACCCCCCGAGCTCGAACCTCTGCTTCTCGCCCGGTTTGGACCGGGGGACTGGCGCGTCGAGGCGTGGAACATCGAGCCGGTCCGGTACAGGGAACAGGGGGGGGCTGTCCTGCGCTACACGGCGAAGGCCCGAAACGCTGCGACAGGGGGAACAAGAGAGAAAAGCTTCTACGCCAAGGTCTACCGCCACGAAAAGGGAGAGCAAACCTACCAAGCGCTCCGCGCACTGTGGAGCCAGGCCGGCGCCAGAAAAGGCTTCACCGTGGTAAGGCCGGTCACCTATCTAAGCGACCTTCAAGCTCTCATCCTCGAAGAAGCTCCCGGGACGCCATTCGAGGAGATCCTTCTGCGGGACGGCGACACCACCGAAGCGGTGCGTAGAGTCGCTCAGGCCCTGGCAGCTTTTAATCAGGGTGATGCGCCCCCGACGACGCGGCGGCACCTCCTCGCGGACCAGGTCGCCGTTCTGGAGAGGGCCCGTAGACTCCTCGGGTGGGCCTGCCCCCATCTGAGGCTGGAGGTCGAGTTTATCATCAAGGGCGTCTTGGCGGGTCTCGAGGAGGTCCCGCTGAGGCCGACCCATCGGGATCTGAAGCCTGATCACATCTTTTTGGATGGCGACCGCACGATGTTTATAGATCTCGATTCGTTGGCCAAAGCCGACCCCGTTCTAGACCCCGCCTACCTTCTCGCGCGTCTCGCCGCCATGCCGGCTCTGTTTCCTATACCTCGACAGCGAGTGCGCACGGCCGCGTGGGAGTTCGCCGAGGAGTACTTCGCCCACGTCCCGAGAACGTGGCACGACAGGCTTCCCTTCCACTACGCTGGCGCACTCCTCGAGGTGGCCCACGGTTTCTTTCGCCGCCAGGCACCGGACTGGCCGGGCACGATCGCAACCCTGCTGGAGGAAGCCAAAGCTTCCCTGGCGGGTAGGGTTTGGTAAAGGATTCTCGAATCTTCACGGAGGGGGTACGCACGATGAGACAAAGAGCGGAAACGTCGAGAAGGATCGCGAAAGAAACGAGGGAGGATCACGGCCGTGATCCTTACCTCTTCATCGTAGGGTGCGCGAGGTCCGGCACCACGCTGCTGCACAGGATCGTGGACGCACACCCCCAGATAGCCATCACCCCCGAGATGCACTGGATCAGCCACTACTTCAAGAACCAGAACCGTCTGGTCACCCCAGAGCTGGTCTCCGAACTGGCCGGGCACAAGAGGTTCGCCCAGTTCGAGATCCCCCGGGAAGAGTTCGAAGGCTTGCTCGGCTCTGGGGAGCCGGTCTCATACCCAACCTTCCTCAGCGGCGTCTTCGACCTGTACGGAAAAATTAAGAACAAACCGCTGGTGGGGAACAAGACTCCCGCCTACGTGCGAAGCATTCTCGATCTGCACGCCCTGTGGCCCGAGGCCAAGTTTGTCCACATCATCCGCGACGGGCGAGACGTGTGTATGTCCATATTGAACTGGAAAAAGGCTGAGCGCATCGTCGGGCGCTACGCGTCCTGGGAGGAGGACCCCGTATCTACCACGGCCCTCTGGTGGGAGCGAAAGGTGCGAACGGGGCGTGAGGACGGTGCGGCGCTCGGCCCAGGTCTCTACCACGAGACGCTCTACGAAGATTTCGTCGACGACCCGGAGCGAGAATGCAAGAGACTTTGTGAGTTCCTCGGCGTCCCCTACGACGACGCCATGCTCCGATTCCACGAAGGCCGAGAACGAGTCGAGCCCGGCCGCGGCGCCAAGAGCGCGTGGTTGAGAGTCACGGCCGGATTGAGAGACTGGCGTACGCAGATG
>DASQVA010000338.1:0-4356 GCA_035641035.1 Rubrobacter sp.
AGCATCCGGACTGGCGAGAAGATCAGCGGCGGGCGGTAGAGGACGTCTGCGCTGCGCAAAAGGGGCGAGTGTGGGTCGCTGAGGTGGACGCAAGCGCTGTCGGCTTCGTGGCGGTTGAGCTTCATCATCCTGAGCGCAGCATGGGTGAGATCTCCATGCTGGCTGTTGACCCCGATTACCAGGGTGGGGGTATCGGGACCGCCCTAACCGAGTTCGCGCTCGACAGGCTCAAAGACGCCGGGATGACGGTAGCAATGGTCGAGACGGGAGGAGACTCCGTACATGCCGCGGCGCACGTACGAGAAGGTCGGCTACGTCCACCTGCCGATAGCCAGGTACTTCAAGAACTTGTAGCTACGAGGGGCAATGATGCCCCCGGCGGCGATTACCGGTATCGGTGAAGGCCCGGCCTTAGCCATAGGAGGCCTTATGCACCCGAGTGCGTGGAACACGTGTTCTCCGAAATGCCCTTGCAGGCTCCTGCATAGACCCCTGTATCGGGACGAGGTAGAGCCCCTCGACTCCGTGCGAGCGCCGCTGGCCGGTCACAACAATGGGCAGCCTGCATGAATATCCGCCCCGCCGGACGTCGCACGTCTGGGCGGCTGCTACCTGGCCTTTGCCTCCTCGGGGGCATCGTGGCACACCACCGTGCACACAAGCGGAGGTCGAGCGGTCCCTTTCGGTCAACCGAGAAGCCCCTGGGAGTCCCATACCAGCCTCACTCGATCTCCACCTGGTCTAGGGTCGCGTTCCCCTAAATGGCACCGTCGCCCCTGTGGTCGTGCTATAGCGGGAAAGTACAGGAGTACGATAAACCGCTGCCTGGCGTACCCTAACCCGCCCCCCGGTCGGCGCCTCGCTCGCGCGGCCGAGAAGAGATGTCCGCGCATTTCGGGCGCAGGGGGTTCTCGGAAGTTTGTCCACGCATTAGCCGAGAGTCAGGCGGGTAAGCAGCACCTCGTCCATACTTCTCCGCGAGGAGGTTAGCCTTGAGTTAGCAGAACACCGAGCAGGCCATCAGGGTACGCCAGGTCACCGACGTCAACTCTAACTGGAGCTACCAGGGGGACCTTGAGAACGGCAAGTTCTCCTACCAGCTGATCCTCGACAATGGGGCCGAGGAGTCCCTCATCATGCCCACCACCGACGACGCCAAGGTCTTGGGGGACCTCTTCCACGACGCCGACACCGTCTACTGGGACCTGGATAAGGAGATCCTCATCTTCGGCAAGATAGGCTGAGCCGCCAACCGTCCGAGCCGAGTAGAGGAGTATCGGGCCGGGTTCCGCGTTCAGGGCTCCGACCCTTCCTTTCGCCCCTATTCACCCGAGTGCATGGAACATAAATCCTCCGACTTTTGCATACAGAATCTTGCATGGCCCCGGTCCTATAGGATACCCTCACGCGAGCCTTCGAGGCCGTCACGGGACGCTCCGGCACGTCTCAGAGAGTCCCAGCGGCACAGCCACAATCCACACGAGGAGGACACATGATCCTGGTGGACCCGGTAAGGAGGCACCGGTCGGGCGAGTGGTGCCACATGGTCAGCGACGAGTCCGTGGAGGAGCTGCACGAGTTCGCCGCCAAGATCGGGCTCAAGCGCAAGTCGTTCCAGAGCGTCTCGCGCCCCCATTACGATCTGCGTCCGTCGACGCGACGGCTGGCTGTAAGCATGGGAGCGGAAGAGGTAGGCATGAGGGATCTCGTGAGGAGGGCAGTACGGTGAAGATCGGACGCCCTGATCGAGAGGGACCGGGGCACAGGAGCCTCGGCCCTGCCTCTTACTTCTATTCACCCGAGTGCGTGGAAGGGCAATTCTCTGAAGTTCGTATCCGACATCCTGCATAACCTCGCCCCGATAGCGTAGAAGCGCAGCTAATAACCCCGCGAGGATCGAGACCCCATCACAACATACGAGTAGCGTGCATAAAGATTCGCCCCGCCGGATACCGCACGTCCGGGGAGACGCTTCCGACTCCGCCTCCACGCGGGCCTCACGCCGCGTTCTCCGGGCAAGCGATAGGGTGTTAGAGTACGAGCTCTCTTAGCTGGGCTTCCACCAAGGGCCAGGGCAACAACCAGTGCTTCTTGGTTACGGTGACGATGACAGCTTGCCCCGCCATGCGGTAATCACCCCCGACCATCTCGTGCGAAAAGCGCCCGGACCGCTCGTCGCCGACCAGGGTGGCGCCGTTCTCGTGGGCGGCCTTCTTGGCCCTCGCCAGTAGCGAAGAGGGACCCACCGTCGTATCCAGTTTGAAGGTCCTCGCCACTATCTTCTTCCTTCCGTACTGGTGCGAATGCTTCAACGGTAAGACCCTGCGTGCCCTCGGGACGTTACACGCCCCCTCCAGCGTCAACCTCCGGGTCGTGCCGGTCTCGCGGGGCCCGAACCGTGCCAACTCGGGGCGGCCGGGCGGGTGGGAGGGCTGCCGATACGTCCTCGGATACCGGCGGCCAACGCACGGGCGAGTTCCTCGTCCGTCATCCCGGCGGTTCGACATCGGAGGCCCTCCACCAACCGCATCTCCTCGCCGGTGAGTTGGTAGCCGTGCCGGGCAAGTGTGCTCTCGAGGTTCTGCCTCGCTTGACGCAGGAAGTTCGGGTCCCTCACAGCCCGGCTAGCCATCTCTCTCAAAACGTTCTCGCGCACGCTCCTCCTTTGGGTACGACCACCGTGGCGGCGTCAGTTTACCGTGGTACGCGCTGCCGGAATCTTCCCGCGCGGCCGACATTGTCGAGGTTAGGATCACACAGTCGTAACGGCTGTAAGGCGCAAAAACCACTCATTCGAGGGATGCGCTGGGCCACGCTACCTGCCATCCTTTCATTCGTTCAGTAGTATACGCTCCGACTAGGTGCAAGACGCGGAGATAATCGCGGCCATAAGCGCCGATAGGTTTTCGGAGGTTTCAAACCGGCGAGACAGCTTCGTCGGGCTTCTAGGTACGGCGGAGATCGAGCCAGAAGAGAGAGCGTGCGGGTGGAGACAGAGGACGCGCCATCCGAGGTGCGGGGAGGGAAACGGTCGGGGAGGGTGGCGAACGGTCTCCCTCTACTGGGTGGGAGCGGCGCCCTCCTCTCCGGCTTGCTGTTCCTTGTGACGGTGCTGTACACGTTCGTCTACCTCGCCCGGCTCGGCTTGAGCACCGATATGCTCGATCAGCCGTACGGCCTTCTGCCCTGGATCGCAACCAACGAGGGGGTTTACCTCGGCCTATGGTGGATCTGCCTAGCCTCGCTGCTGTGTCTGCTGCCGGTCATACCGACGCTCTACTGGTCCACCCCTGCCACCGGATCGGCGATTACGCTGGTCGGTGCTATCGCCGGGCTGGCCGGGGTGGTCATCGGGATCGTGGGGGTGGCGACGAACGCGGCGAGCGCGTCCGTGCTGGGATTGGCGTACCCGGCGGCGGACGAAGGTCTGCGCACTCAGTTGGTGGTGCTCAGCGAGCTTTTCGGGTCCCTGCAACTGTCTTGAGGATGTTCTCCGATGTGCTAGTGGGACTCTGGCTGTTGGCCACGGGGCTGGCTTGGATGGAGACCGTCCTGCGCGGCGGCGGGCTCGAGGCGGCGCGCTAGTAGTACTGTCCGCGACGATCGCCGTGATGGTGGCGTCGAAGTCGGTAGGGTTCTTCGATCTGGAGCCGTACCTGGGGCTGCTGACCGCGGTAGCGTACCTGTGGATTGGAACCATCCTGCTCAGGGAAGGGTAGGTCGACCCATCCTATAAGATAACGTGACCCGAGGAGCGTACCCGCTGACGCTGCCAAGTCCACGCGCCTCCTCGCGAGCCTCGCAATTCTCACACTAGCGCCCACACCAGTCAGGGGAGGGGACCAATGATCGGTCGGCCGAGGAACGCCCTCGGAGACGTATTCTGACGTTTCTCGACCACTCTCCACTCGGTCTGGGGCTGCGTCGTCCCCGACATCCCGGACTTCTGCCGGGAACTGGTCGCTGCGCTCGCCGACGAGTGAGAGAAGAATGCCATACCGACGCTCGCCGAGCTCGGAGGAAGCCCCAGATGTCGGCGACCAGACACGCTCAACTACGTTAGCCCGTCCTTGAAACACTCAAAGGCGAGTGGCGACAGGATGGGCACGAGAAGATGGCCGAGACCAGCGTCTCGGCCATCGGCGTCGCCTTCTAAAGGGCTCGCGTTAGGAGCTCTTCTTGGTCTCTTCTTGCGGTCGATCTGCTCGATGCGGGTCTCGCGGTTCTTGTTGTGCTTCTCGTACTCACGAACCTCTTCCAGCTGCTGAATCGTAAGGCCCTCTAGCCTCCTGGAAACCTCAGCCTCAGACAACCCCTCGTAGTCAGTGATCTTAAGGGCGCCAAAGACCGCGGTGC
>DASQVA010000339.1:0-35676 GCA_035641035.1 Rubrobacter sp.
CACAAATGTCAACTCTGCAAAATAAGCTCTAAGGTTTAGAGCTCCCAGATCACGACGTCACGCTCGGGGCTTTTCCTCACCGTAACGGACGAAGTCCCAATAGGGATCTTCCGCGACGCTGAGGACGGTTGTTCCACCGGAACCACGTTCGGAGACGTAGCGACCGTCGCCGAGGTAGAAGCCGACGTGGGTGACGGAGTCCTCGCCGAAGAAGATCAGATTCCCAATCCGTGCCCGTTCACGATACTCGCGGCTCCTGAACGGTGCCTCCTCGTACTGGTCTTCGGCGTCACGGGGTGCTTCAACGCTGCGCAGCTGCATCACGCGGAAGACCATTCTTGAGCACTCCATCCCCGTCGTCGAGTCGGTGCCGCCCCGCCTATAAGGCAGGTCGAGGAGTAAGTCGAAAATCTCCAGAGCCGAACGTCAGTCCGGCTCCCCGATGGGTTGCTAGCCATCGGCTAGCAGCCCGACCACGCGCCCATCGGGGAGATGTGCCCCTCCCCAGCAGCCACTCCGAGCGCGCGGGCCCTGCCGGATTTTCCGTCACCACCCTCAGGTCCGGGGACCAAGTTTCCCATCTCTATCATTGCGTCATATCGGACCCAACCAGGGTAACCGTGGGGGTCGAGACGGCTGGTGTGCGAGGGAACGAAGACCTCCAGCCAGCCGGGGCGAGAGCCGGCCACCTCGAGCCGCTCCCCGACAACTAACTCGGTTACGAGGGGCGGGCCCTCCTCGGGCGTCCCTAGAGCAGGTACGGAACCTCTGACGACCATGCCGGATCACATGTTAGTCTCTCGTGCTCGAGGCGCGCAAGCCGTGCGGGGCAAGGCGACCGCCCAACACCCCAGTCTAGAATGGTCCTACGATCCCGGCGGGGAGCGAAGGGGACCCCGTCATGAAGCCACGGATACTCAGAAACTTCCCAGAGAGCTTCGAGACGGAGCGGCTCCTGATCCGTAGCCCCCTCCCTGGCGACGGCCCGGAGATGCACGCCGCCGTAAGCGAGTCCCTCGGAGAGCTCACCCCCTGGATGCCCTGGCCGAAGGAGCATCGGACCGTCGAGAACTCCGAAGCGAGCGTGCGCCAGGGGCGCGGGCCAGGTTCGTGGGAAGAACTCATGCTACTGCTCCTGCTCGGGGGGCCACGGACGCTCGCAGGGAGCAGCGGGCTGCACCGGATAGACTGGGAGGTGCCGAAGTTCGAGATCGGCTACTGGTGCCGCACCCGGTCCACGGGCCAGGGTTACGTGACGGGCGGTGCGTGGAATCTCGACCTTCGCCTTCGACACCCTGGGCAACCGGCGCCTGGAGATCCGGTGTGACTCCTGCAACCTCCCGAGCGCCAAGATCGCCGAGCGCGCCCGCTTCCGGCTCGAAGACGAGCTCCGTAACAACGAGCTGGATACGAGCGGTAACCTGCGAAATACACTCGTCTAGGCCATGCTCCCCGAGTAAAACGAGGCCGAGAGGGAACGTCTCCTGACCGCTGAAAATCGAGTAGCCGGCTCTGCGGCCGGTCAGCCGCCAGCGCGATCTCTAACGTATGCTTCGTATGAGGGATGGGGGGTGAGGGGGCGCCGGCGGGAGAGAAGGGCCAGGATGGCGGCGCCGGTCCCGAGCAAGCACAGGGCGTAGAGGAGGAGATCCCCGACCAGCGGTATCAGGGTCAAAGTCGCGAGGATCAGGGCCCCCACTACGGCGGCCAGGACGTTGCCCGCGCGGTAGCGTCCCGTGATCATCACGACCTTGCTCCCTACGAAGAACGCGGCGACCAACGCCCCGAAGAACACAAGCGCCAGGTAAGCCGGGGCGAGCAAAAGCACGAGCGGCGCCCCGACGATGGAGACTACGAACACTACGCAGAGCACGATGGCCGCCGGCACGGAGGCCAACCCGAAGAGGAAGGATCTCCCGGGGGCCTCTTCCGCTCTCCGCGCCGCCGCAGAGAGCGGCCTCGGCGCCAGGACCGCGGCGAGCACGCTACAGGCGACGAACACCGCCGAGGCGAGGATCCAACCCACGACGCCGAGTATGTCCCGCCCCCAGGTACCATCGAAATCCATCCTCCCGGTCATGATGGTTCCCGCCACAGCGTCCCTGTTCCCCTCTATCTCGCCGCTCCCGCACTCAAGGTCCCCGGACACGGAGGCTTCCGACCCCAGGTACACGTCTCCGTGTTCGACGTCTACGCCGCCACCCACGCGGGAGTCCACGCGCACGTCCCCAATGCCGGCATCCACCTCGCCGGTTACCGGCGCGCGCACCGTGATGTCGCCGAACCCGGCTTTGACGCTCCCCCCGACGGGCTCGTTGACGTAGATGTCTCCAAACGCAGAGTGGACGTCGCCCGGGACTGTCCCGTTCACGGTCACGTCCCCGAAGGCGGTGAAGACCTCGCCCTCCACCCCCCCTCGCTCGACGGTCACGTCCCCGAAGGCGCGACTCTCGAAGGCGTGGGCGGGAGACGCTGGAAGGATCGCAACGAGTGCCAATATGGCGACGGAGAGCGTGAGCAGCGGCCGGACATTTATCCGGAAGAGGGTTGCGGAGTGGTTCATGCCTCGCGGGCGCGCCGGCGGGACACCGACAGGTACGCCGCGGCTATGATGAGGTCGAGCAGCGCGCCGACGGCGACGGCGACGAGCAGCGCCGGCCCGACCTCAGCCAGAAGGACTCGTACCACGTCTGCGGATCCCGAAACGAAACCCCAGAACATGACCAGCGCGTCCACGGCGAAGATCGCGGGGTTGGTCCCGTCGAGGCTCAGGGCCAGCGAGGCGACGAACAGCAAGGCCACCGCGAGGCCAGCCCAGAGCAGCCGAACCTTGACCGACCGGGTCGGCAACGCCATCGCGACGACCCGGCAGACCGACCGGTGCTCCTCAAACTCCAGGGAGCCGAGCGACGCGTTGAGGTTCAATTCGCTCTCGTAGAGAGCCCGGCAGCCGCGGCAGCGGTCCACGTGAACCCTGACCTCGCACTCCCGTTCTGGACCGAGCACGCCCTCAGCGAGCTCGAATATTTCCTCGGGGTCGCAGCGGGGCTCGCGCGGGACGCTCATCCCCACTCCCCCGCGTCCTTGAGCCTGCCCGCCAGCATGTTCCGCGCCCGGAAGAGGCGGCTCTTCACCGCAGGCACCGTGATGGAGAGCACCTCGGCTATCTCGGCGTAGCTGAGACCCTCGGTGTAGCGAAGCACGAGCGGTACACCGTAGGTCTCTGGCAGCGCCGCGATGGCCTCCCTGACCCCCCGCGAACGGTCGGCGTCGACGGCCTCAGCCTCGGGGCTCCGCGAGACCGGGGCGTGCGTCTCCGAGTTGAACTCGACCAGTTCCCTGCGGCGCCTGAGGGTGTCCACGCCCAGGTTGTTGGCGATTGCGAGCAACCAGGTCTTGAAGCGGTAGTCCGGGTTGAAGGTCTCCAGTCGGTCGTAGGCGCGCAAAAACGTCTCCTGGACCAAATCCTCCACGGAGATCTCGCGCCGCGCGTAGGAGTAAACGACGCGCCCAACCAGCCGCTCGTAACGGCGTACCAGCTCCTCGTAGGAGCGCACGTCGCCAGCGAGCGTTCGGGTGACAAGCTCGTTGTCTTCGAGCGTCGAACGCCGAACCGACAAGCTGCCGACCCTCTCCCGCCAACCGCCTACTGCCACTGCAGATGTGTACTCCATACTAGGGTGAGTATACGCCCGCCGCCCGGTAAAGTTTCCATGGAAACGTACACTCCTTTTCAGGTCCCGGATCAAGGGCATACCTACGCATCTGGCAGGCACCGGTGTAACGGCGGTCGGCGCGGGCGTTGGGGCGAAGAGATGGGGCTTCGGTTCGGGGTGGCCTGCCGGCTAGATCGAGACCTGCCCGTCTATGCTCAGGCCTGAGAGCCTGGAGGCGTACTCGGCGAGGGCGTCCCCGTTGACTATGGCGATCCTGCGGTTGCGGCTCTCGACGACGCCGTCGCGCTGGAACTCGCTCATCACCTTGGAGACCGCCTCCCTGGTGGAGGCGATCATGTTGGCGAGGTCCTGGTGGGTGAGGCGCACGTCTATCAGCCTGCCCACGCCGTTATCCTCGCCGAAGCGCTCACCCAGGTTCAGGAGCAATGTAGCGAGCCGGGTCGAGACCTCGCGGTGCAGGAGGCTCTCTATCACTTCGTCGGACTGCCTGAGCCTCTCAGAGAGAGAAGAGAAGAGTTTGAGGGCGAAGACGGGGTCGCTCTTTATCACCCGCTCGAGCGAGGCCTTTTGGATGCCAGCCACCCTCGACTCGGTAACGGCCTCGGCGAAAACATCCTGCCAGCGTCCCTCGACGAGGTCGAGCTTACCGAAAATGCCGCCGTCTTTGAGAAAGGCGGTGGTGGCCTCCTTGTAGTCGCCGTAGATCTTGTAAAGCCTCACTGTGCCTGAGAGAAGGAAATAGAGCTGATCGTCGGGGTCCCCGGGCGTGAAGATGGTGTCCTTAGGAGCGAACCGCCGCTCGACGAACCTCAGGCCCGCCTTCTCGAAGTCTTTGAGATCGAACCCCGCCGGCGCGCTGGTGGTAGCGAATCCTCCGGTGCTGTGGCTCGTGAGCATCTAACCCGTCTACCTCTCTAATGAGATTCCTTACAAAACCAAAACCGGCGAATAGACCAGATACTCTCATTATACCCGAACTTATAATAACTATCCTCGGTCGCGAAACGTCTCAGGCCGCCGTCCGGCGCCACCTGAGCTCCACGCCCTCGCGCTTGGCGACGAAGAGCAAATCGTCTCGCAGGGCGCCGATGTCTTTGTCGTATATCGTGACGATGCAGAAGCCGCACCGACGGTAAGCCCAGGCGAACGGCGCGAGGTCTCCGGCCACCCGCCTCTCGGAGCTCATGCCCCAGGCGTCCGCGAGCCTCAGGCGGGCGTGGGCAAGGTGTAGGACTATGCGCCACCCCTGGTCAGTCGGGACCTCAAAGTAGCCGGGCAGCCTCTCAGCCGGGATCATGGCATCCTGGAGATCTTTAGCGAAGGACCTCTTGTGGGCCTCGACGCCGACGAGGTACTCCGCGTCGTCCACAATCTTCGGGGGTGCCGGGGTGTAGAGGCGGTGCTCGGTGACCTTCACGCCCTCGGGGGGGTAGAACCCAATGAACGGCACCGGCGAGCGCCAGAGGTGCTGTATCACCCCGAGGGTCACGTTGCGCCTCTCCACTGGCTTTCCGACCGACTCGGCGAATCGCGTACCCGCTAGGCGCATGTGCCTAGGCTCCCACGGGTGCGGCTCTCCAACGGTCCTCTGCCGCCGGCGGCGCTTGGTTATGTGACGAACCTCTGCCACGACGCGCGTATTTTACATTTCTCTAGCGGGTAGTGCCGGGGGCGGTGAGGGGGCAAAGAAAAAGCGGGGCCGAAGCCCCGCCAGAGGTTACCATTACGCCGGGCCTTACTCGCGGCTCAGCATCAGCAAGTAGAGCAACGTGAGCAGCGAGGTGAGCGCCGCCGCTATGTACGTGAAGGCCGCCGCCGTGAGGACGCGCCGGGTCCCGCCGGCCTCGCTGCTGGACAGTACGCCGTAGCGGGTCAACAGGCCGTAAGCGCGGGTAGAGGCGTTGATCTCCACCGGCAGCGTGACTATATGAAACGCGAGCACGCCCGCGAAGGCGATCACGGCGAGCTGGATAAAGAGCGCCCCTATGCCAGTGCTGACGCCCGTGATGATCGCCATGATGAACAGAGGGGTCCACAGCTGGCCGCCGAAGTTCACGATCGGGACGAGCCCCGAGCGCAGCTTCATCGGTACGTAGCCGGTGGCGTCCTGGATGGCGTGACCGACCTCGTGGGCCGCGACGCTCACCCCGGCGATGGTGCTGTCCCTGAAGTTGCTTTCTGAGAGACGCACGACCTTGCTGCGCGGGTCGTAGTGGTCGGTGAGCTTGCCGGCCACCGGCTCGACCCTGACGTTGGTGAGGCCGTTGCGGTCCAGGATCATGCGCGCAGTCTGCGCCCCGGTGAGACCGCTGGCACTACTCTGCTTGGAGTACTTGGAGTACGCGCTACGAACCCACAGCGCCGCCGCCCCCGAGATGAGAGCGCCGACTATCATGACCATTATGTATCCGAAATAACCGACCAACGATTGTGCCTCCTAGCGACGATTTACTGCGTATATTTTACTACAAAACCATACGTCGGGAGCCATCGAAAGTTTCCCCGAAACGCTTGAGCACAGTCAGGAAAAACCTACTCGGAGCACCGATCGGGCCGGGAGGTGCGGGCGCGCAACCCGCCCGCCTCGAAACCGCATCGTGGGGTCACAGAGGGCGGAACGAGAGACTCGGACGGTCTCTCGCCCCGCTTCCAGGGAGCTCTGGTCACCGGTCGCTAGCTCTGCTGGCGAGCCTCCTTGAGGTCGTCGACGACGGAGGGGTCGGCGAGGGTGCTGGTATCGCCCAGGTCGTCCTCGCCCTCGGCGACGCCGCGGAGGACGCGGCGCATGATCTTGCCGCTCCGAGTCTTCGGCAGGTCGGGGGTGAAGATGATCTCCTCCGGCCTCGCGTGTGGGCCTATACCCTTCCTCACCTGGTTGTTTAGCTCCTTGATAAGTTCGTCTGAGCCTTCACGGTCGCCTTCGAGGATGACGTAGGCGACGATGGCCTGGCCCTTGTCTTCGTCGTTGCGGCCTATAACGGCGGCCTCGGCGACAGACCCGTGGGAGACGAGCGCGCTCTCGACCTCCATCGTGCCGATGCGGTGCCCGGAGACGTTCATAACGTCGTCTATCCTGCCGGTGATGGTGTAGTAACCGTCCTCGTCGCGCTCGGCGCCGTCCTCGACGAAGTACTTGTCGCCGAGCCTCTCCCAGTAGGTCTTACGGTAGCGCTCGGGGTCCTTGTAGATCGTGCGGAGCATGCTGGGCCACGGCCTAGTGACAACCAGGTTACCCTTGCCGGCGCCCTCGATAGGGTTGTCGTCCTCGTCGTAGATGTCCACGGAGATGCCGGGAAAAGGACGGGTGGCGCTTCCTGGCTTGGTCAGCGTGATGCCTGGCAGAGGCGCGATCATGATGGCCCCCGTCTCCGTCTGCCACCACGTGTCTACGACCGGGCAGCGGCCCTTGCCGACGTTCTCGTAGTACCATTCCCACGCCCGCGGGTTGATGGGCTCGCCTACGGTCCCGAGCAGCCGTAAGCTGGAGAGGTCGTGCTTCTCTATAGGTTCCGTGCCCTGCTTCATGAAGGCCCGGATCACGGTCGGCGCCGAGTAGTAGATCGTGACCCCGTTGCGCTCGATAAGATCCCAGTGGCGGTCGGAGTCGGGATAGCTCGGCGTCCCCTCGAACTGGACGGTCGTCGCCCCGTTAGATAGGGGTCCATAGACGAGGTAGGAGTGGCCCGTGACCCAGCCGATGTCCGCCTGGCACCAATAGACGTCGTCTTCTTTGAGGTCGAGGACCCACTTCGTCGTGGCCTTGACCTGTGTGAGGTATCCGCCTGTGGTGTGCACGATGCCCTTGGGCTTGCCCGTCGAGCCTGAGGAGTAGAGGATGTAGAGGATATCCTCGGAGTCCATCTCCTCGGCCGGACACTCGTCGTCGGCCTCGCCCATCAGGTCGTCCCAATAGTGGTCGCGGCCCTCCATCATGGGCACGTCCGCGCCGCTGCGCTGCGCGAGGACCACGCTCTTGATAGTGGGGGTGTCTTTTAGGGCCTCGTCGGCGTTGGCCTTGTGCGACGTTACCTTGCCGCCGCGGGGCCCGCCGTCGGCGGTCACGAGAACCTTCGCCTCGCAGTCGTTGATCCTGTCGCGCAGAGAGTCGGCGGAGAAGGCGCCGAAGACCACCGAGTGCGGGGCACCGATGCGGGCGCAAGCCAGCATGGCGATGGGGAGTTGCGGGATCATCGGCAGGTAGATCGCGACCGGATCACCCTTCCCGACACCCAAGCCCTTGAGCACGTTGGCGAACTTCTTGACCTCGGCTGTAAGCTCAGCGTAGGTTAGCGTCCGGCCGTCGCCGGGCTCGTCGCCTTCCCAGAGGATGGCGGTCTTGTCGCCCCTGCCCTGCTCGACCTGGTAGTCCAGGCAATTGTAGGCGACGTTGAGCTTGCCGCCAACGAACCACTGGGCCTCGGGCGGGTCCCAGTCGAGGACCCGGTCCCACTCCTTGAACCAGTGCAGTTCCCTGGCCTGCTCGGCCCAGAAACCCTCGAAGTCCCGCTCGGCCTCCTCGTAAATCGAAGAATCCTTTACGTTCGCCTGCTGGACGAATCCCTCCGGCGGCTCGTACGTGCGGACCTGCGTCTCTTCGGCCATCTCTCTACTCCTTTCCCTCTCGTCGTGCGGCTCCTACACTTCGCGTGTCGCCCGCGGCCGGGGGATATGGGGGCATAGTAGGGTCCCAGATCCAAGACTACCAGCGCGCGACGTCAGGTAGTCTCCACTCCCGTGCCGCTCGCCTGCTCTAGAACAGGTTCCCTCTCCACGATCGCCCGTATATTACTCGCTCTGACTTTTACCCGCTCCGCCTAAGGTTAATCATGCGTCCGGTCTCTCGATCCTGCTCCCACAAACCCTGCGAAGAACGCCGGATCTGCTGGAGAAACGCGACACTACCGGGGCTGCGGGTCTGCATGAAATGTTTGTTAGAATCGTTCGCATTCATGGCGGTGACAAAGGGCATAATGGGCGTCCTGGTGCGCGTGCGGAGCCTTCTGACCCAGGAAGATTGGGTCTACCTGGCGAGCCTGCTCGTACCCCTGGTCGTCTACAACGTCGTACTGAAGGTGATCCGGGTCTTCACCCGGCACGATGTGCCGGGTCCTTTGGGGTTTCTGGACCAGGTGCGTTCGGATTTGCTATTCAACCTGGGGTACGTGGCGTTGTGGGTCGGCATCTTCGCCGTGGTGCGCGGCCGATGGGCGCGCCTGGTCTCGCTGGTCGTCCTGCACGTCTCGGTCGTGCTGGTCGTGGTCCTGACGACGAGTGCCCACTTCTTCTACGAGAAGACCGGATCCACCCTGGACTTGGGCTTCGTAATCGTCTCGGTGTCCTCGCTAGGGGAGTTAAAGGGCGTTCTAGGCTCCGAGACGACCGCGCTGCACTGGATCCTGGTCGTCGTCGGACTCCTTTACACCATCCTCGGCCCCACCCTCATAACCCGCCTCGTCACCGGCGCCTGGCGACCGGCTGCGAAGAGCTCCGGACAACCCCGCAAGATCCTGCTGGCGACGTGCCTCGCGGCGCTCTTGCTCTTCTCCCTCTCGCTGGTCCCGAGCGCAACAAATGCGGGCAATGCTTTCGCCAGAGATCCTTTGGCGAACATGGTCGTCAAGGAGGTCGCCTCGCCCGAGATAGAGGCGACGATCTCTCCCGACACCCTGCCGACGGACACGAGGTTCGTGCCGACCTCCGACACGGAGAAGCGCAACGTCGTCATGGTATTTCTGGAGTCTACCCGGGCGCGTTCCACGACGCCCTACAACGAGGACCTGGGCACGACGCCGTTCCTGGACGAGCTCTCGAAGGAGAGCCTTATGGCCGAGCGAGCCTACGCGGTCGTCCCGCACACATCAAAAGCGCTCGTGGCGACCATCTGCGGGGTCGAGCCACCGCTCGACACGGACAAGACGGAGTCCGAGCCGGGGATACTCCCCGCCCGGTGTCTCCCCGACCTCCTCAAAGAGCAGGGCTACCAGAGCAAGTTCTTCCAATCGGCGACGAAGACTTTCGAGCGGCGCCCGCAACTCGTGAAGAACTTCGGCTACGACACCTTTACCGCCACGGAAGGGATGAACAAGGAAGGCTTCGACAAGGCCAACTACTTCGGCTACGAGGACGACATCATGCTCGAGCCGAGCCGCGCGTGGCTAGAGAAGAACGGCGAAGAGAGCCCGTTCCTAGTGGCCTACCTGACCGTGACGCCCCACCACGACTACGTCGTCCCCGACCGCTACGGCAAGGAGGCGTTCTCTGAAGACGAAGTGCTGAACAGGTACTTGAACACCGTCCGTTACCAGGATTTCTTCCTGAGAAACCTTTTCGCGCAGTACAAGGAGCTGGGCCTCTACGAGGACACGATCTTCGTGATCCTCGGCGACCACGGCGAGGGGTTCGGCGAGCACGGCCTCAAGCAGCACGACAACACCATCTATGAGGAGGGGCTGCATATACCGTTCCTGATTCACGACCCCCGCCGCCCGGAAAGCGGGCGCGTAGAGGCCCCGGTGAACGAGCTGGACGTACTGCCGACGCTGGCCGACCTGCTAGGGTACCGCATCGAGGGGGGCCTCTATCCCGGTACCTCGGTGCTCTCCGCTTCAAGGGATCGCACCCTGATGGCGAGTTGCTACCACGAGCAGACGTGCCTGTCGAGCATGAAAGATGGCGAGAAGTACATCTACTCCTACGGCAACCAGGGCGAGGAGTACTACGACCTCTCGGAAGACCCCAACGAGCAGAACAACCTCATCGAGGACCAGAACGATAAGAAGATCGACAGGCTCCGCAACGACCTGCTGGCCTGGGAAGCCAGAATCGAGGCCTCCTACGAGCGGATGCGCCTGGACGAGGAGAAGACCCCCATGAATTAGGATGGTGGCCCCGCTCTCGCCCCTGGTGGTAACCTGGTTCGTTCTTTAGACTGTCCCGGATTTGGCTAAAATTTGAAGACTCGGGAGGCAGCGTGGGCGGATTGCTCGAAGGCAAGAAGGTACTGGTAACCGGCGTCCTCGACCGGCGCTCCATAGCCTACTCGGTGGCGCGGCTGGCCCAGGAACAGGGTGCCGAGATCGCCCTGAGCGGCTTCGGTCGTGCCCGCAGCCTCACCGAGCGGACCGCTAAACGCCTCGACCCCACCCCCCCCATCCTGGAGCTTGATGTTAACAAGCCCGAGGACGTCGAGGCCGTGGCAGAAGATCTGAAGGAGCGCTGGGGCGAGCTCGACGGCGTGGTGCACGCGATAGCCTTCGCCCCGGAGGACGCCCTCGGGGGCAACTTTCTCACGGCCGAGTGGCCCTCGGTCGCCACCGCGCTCCAGACCTCAGCCTACTCGCTGAAGGCACTCACCGTCGGCCTAGCCGGCATCATGAAGTCAGGAGCCTCGGTCGTCGGCCTCGACTTCGACGCCAGAGTGGCCTGGCCGGCCTACGACTGGATGGGTGTGGCGAAGGCGGCCCTGGAGAGCACCTCGCGCTACCTCGCCCGGGACCTCGGGGAGCGCGGCATCCGGGTCAACCTTGTCTCGGCTGGTCCGATCAGGACGCTCGCCGCCAAGGGTATCAGCGGCTTCAACGAGATCGAGGACGAGTGGGGACGGCAGGCCCCGCTGGGATGGGAAACCACAAACCCCGAGCCCGTGGGCCGCGCGGTGGTGAGCCTGCTCTCCGACTGGTGGCCCGCCACCACAGGTGAACTTATCCACGTTGACGGCGGCTACCACGCCATGGGAGCACCAATTAGATAGGTCACAGGTGTTGGAGAGAGCAGACCGGCGGTGAACAAGGCGAGCCTCTACCCGTACCTCTCGATCCATTCCTTTCTGCGCTTTTTGTAGTGTTTGTCCTCGCGGGCCTGGACGTACTTCTCGTAGAAGACGCGGGCCGCGCGGGCCTTCTCGTTGTCGAGGGCATCGGGCTCCTGGCTGCGCACCTTGCCCTCCTCGTCGTATTTCTTGCCCGAGCGGTGGTTGGCGTAGCGTCTGGCCCGCGTGTAGCCCATCTGCAAGTACTTGCGCGCCATGTCCATGCCCACGAAATCGTCCGCCACTTTGTAAACAAGGAACATCTCATAGATCTTCGCCGATGACTCGCGGGCGATCTCCTCCGTGCGGAAGCGCCAGTGTGGCAGGATTTCGGACTTGTACGGCTCGACCAACAGAGCGCCCTGCTCCCCCTTACCGACGCGGTAGAGGTAGGGCTCTTCGCAAAAGTCCGTGTTCTCGAAGTCGAGCGAGTAGTCGAAAGCGGCCACGTCCGGGGAGGTTCTAGGAGCAGCGGGCCAGCGATGAGAACTTGGCGTACTGCTCTATACAGGCGAGCTGGGCCTTGCCCGTGGATTCGTTGCGGTGCTTTACCCTGCAAATAACCATATTCTTGACCTCATCGGCGGATTCGCTAAACACTATCAGCGAAGTCATGGTACAACACCCGAAGCTGTACGAGAACCGGCTCTACGAGAGTACCTCTGAAAGCGTAAGACTCCTAGGCAATATACCGTAGTGATCCGGGTACTACTGATGTGCTTCTCTCCCTTCGGCATAGTCAAGTAGGGGATAATCATGGAGGTACAATTTCGAGAAACGAACCCCAATTTTGACCTCTAAGGGACGCTGTTTTCTCCTGTCACCCCATCTCTCTTTCTCTCAAGAACGCTAGTCTAGGCCCTTAGGCGGGCTTCAAGGGGTCTTAGAAAGCGCGTCAGGTAGGTGTTTGAGGCCTCCCTGACTACCCGAGACATGACCTTTTTCCAGGTGTCAGGGTCGGATAGAGTTATCTAGGCTGTGTGTCAGCGAAGCAGGTGTGAACGATGGCTGAACGAATCGAGGCGTTCAAGCTAAACCATCTCGAAGAGTGCGCCCACCTGTTCATGAATGCCTTCAATGCCGAGCCGTGGAACGATAAGTACACCCACGACACGGCGAAGAAGCAGTTGGCCTGGCACCTCCGGGTACCGGGGTGCGTGGGCTTGGTGTCTGTCAGAGACGGGGTCGTGGCGTTCACCCTAGGGTACCGGGAGCCAACCGATGTCGGGGATGTCTTCAACTTGAGCATCTTTTGCGTGAGGCCGGATGCCCAGAGAACCGGCGTGGGCAGCAGGCTCTTGTGGCACCTCGAAGAGCATCTGTGCGACACCGGAACTAAGACCGTCTACCTCGGGACCCGCAAGGGAACACCCGCCGAGCAGTTCTACGAGAAGAACGGCTACGGGGTGAATGCGGGAGACATCGAGATGAGCCACGATCTGGGAAATCCAGAAAGAGGCTAGGATGTGTCTCATGAATGCGCCTGGTCAAACCCCCACTCGTTACTCGGAAGCGGGGTACTTCGCGACGATTTCCTCAACGGTGGTCGCGTTTCTTATAGTCGCTCACATACACCTAGTCTTTTCGAGGGGCGCCCCATAGAACGAGGATTCGTTCATCCTCTTGCGGCACAACCAGTAGACCTTGCGCCCATGAACGGCAAAATTCTCAACCTCGCCTGGAAGATCATGAGCTTCTGTTGCGCCTCGGCGGTTGGCGAGGCTGGCAGGAAGGCGGTGTAGAGTGAGTTGCTCTCCACACCGAGTTCTGAGGACGCGAAGGGCCGGTAGCCAGCAATAGCTTCCAGTTCGGAGGCCGATCTTACGAAGGTTGCCACCTCGTATCCGAGCGATGTTCGAAGGTGATCCTCGATACGATCCGTAGGCAAGTGGAACCGAACCTAGCTCACTGCGGATACGCTACTCAGGCTCTGGCCCGGATGCCGATTTTTTGTGCATGAATCACTCGACCCTCGAGCATCTTCCGAGGAAGCCACACAAAGAAGCTATAGAGTAGCTATGGAGTAAGTGGCGGGCTAAGGCGAAGCACTAACCAGACGCCGTAGCTCTTAGAAGTCGTAACTCTCCGGCTATGCTGCTGGCTCTATGCACCCCGGCTCATTGTTCGAGGGCTTGTTGACCCTGCGGCTCACCGGGTAAGCTTGCATAGCATCCGCAGGAAAAGGCTTTAGCAGCGACGTGAGCGGTTCCCGCTCGTCGAAATCCGGATCAAGCCACATCTCATAGTCTTCTGGTTGCAGGATCACCGGCATCCGATTGTGGACTTTGCCCACCAGATCGTTGGCATCCGTGGTGATGATGGTGCAAGAGCGAATCTCCTCACCGTTATCCCAACTCTCCCACAGCCCCGCAAAAGCGAAGGGTGACTCGTCCTCCATACGGATGTGGAAGGGCTGCTTGCCGCTTTCGGTCTTTTGCCACTCGTAGAAACCATCGGCAAGTACGAGGCAGCGGCTCTTCCTGAACGCTTTGCGGTAGGAAGGCTTCTCAGCGACGGTCTCGGCGCGAGCGTTGATCATCCTGTTGCCTATCTCGGGATCGTCAGCCCAAGAGGGGACCAGACCCCAGCGCAGCATCTCCAGCTTCCTCTTGCCGTTCTCGGACAGCACGGTAGCCACCCGTTGGGTGGGGGCGATGTTGTAGCTGGGGGTAACGGAAGAGGGAGCCTCCTCGATACCGAATAGCTCCGTCAACACGCTTGCCGGGGTCTTCAAGGTGTACCTACCGCACATGGGGCCTCCTCCTGCCACGTGGTTGCGCCTTCGAATAATTGTACCGGAGAGGGAACACAAACCCTGCACCGAGTTTCGGAGATTGGCCAATTCAATCGCGGTCCCCATATCAACCTCAGCGGCTCTCAACGATTACCGCCTTGGCCGTTGCCTGTCTCGATTGGTTCGCAATCCACGAAGCCGAGAAACACATTTTTACGATTTTATAACGCTAGCGTACGGAGCCTAAGGCCTCACGAGCTTCCTCAACGTGCTTTTCCACGCCAAGCTGAGAGGCGAAGATATGCCCGACCACGCCCTCCGCGTCAATGACGTACGTCACTCGACCGGGGAAGAGTCCAAAGGTGGTTGGCACCCCGTAGAGTTTTCTTACCTTGCCCCCTTCGTCGCTTAAGAGGAGAAAGGGCAAGGAGTGCTTTTCTGCGAAATTCTTGTGTGATTCCACCGAGTCGGAGCTTATCCCTATTACCTTCGCATCGAGCTGCCCGAATGCCTCGTATTCGTCCCTGAAGGCGCAAGCCTGTTTGGTGCAGCCGGGGGTATCGTCCTTCGGATAGAAGAAGAGCACCATAGGCTTCTTGCCTAGGAAATCTTTGAGGTTCACCATCTCTCCCGATTGGGAGGGCAGGATGAAGTCGGGAGCCTTCGATCCTACACCCACAGTGCCTTTCGTTCCCAAGCCCACTGGCTTACCTCCTGGGTGCCATAGCGTTATCAACCAAGGCAGATTGTATGGCTGATGTTATCGACTGTCCGTGAGAGCGTCGAGGTTTCTACTTATCCGGGTAGTTGGGGTACGTCTACGTCCTGGTCTGTAGCTCGATGCAGAGGGGTCTGTGGCCCTCTAATCTCTCGTTTCCGCTCCTCGCCGTAGCGTTCCTTTTCGGCTGTTGGCACGAAGAGGGACTGTTACCATCGGAAGGCAGACAACTATTGGGAGGCGATTTTCGGTGAAGCCGAAACTGTACAACACGCAGCATTGACCCTATGCTCTGCGCACCAGGATGGTGCTGCACGAGAAGGGGATAGACTTCGAGGTACACGAGGTTGACCTAGGCAACAAGAGCGAAGAATTCCTGAGCGTCAGCCCCTACGGTAAGGTCCCGGTACTGAGTGTGAACGGGACTTCCTTGTACGAATCGAACATCGTGAACGAGTACCTTGACGAGGTTTACGAGTCTCCCAAGCTGATGCCGGAGAACCCTGAAGAGAGAGCCTCGGTACGCTCCTGGATGGCTTTTGCCGATGACTACTTCTTCCCTTCCGTCTTCGGGGTTCGCATGGGTCCACAGCGTGGTTTTGCCGATGAGCAAATTAGAGAGGCCAAAGAGAATCTGGACGAAGCGTTATCACGCCTAGAGCACCAGCTTGAGGACAGACAGTATCTGGCCGGGGGATACACGTTGGCGGACATCGCCCACGCCGGTAACTTCCACCGCCTACAAGGGCTGGCCGAGAGCGGTGACGTTTCCCTACACAAATACCCAAACGTAACAGCCTGGATGGAGCGGGTGGAGAGCCGGAAAAGCTACAAGGCAGCCTCGTAGTTGCCTAGGGTCCGGATCAAGCACAGCAGCCCGAGGATGCGGCCTCGTCGAGGATAGATAGCAGATGGGTGAACTCTAGGCTGTTCAACCCTGGTTTCCGGTTGTTGTCACTGAGGTGTTTCCTGGTTCTGCGTAGGGACGGAACTCTACCCACGTAAGTCCTTCGCCCAAAGCAACCGGGGGCATGCTGCAAAGTACCAGGTCAGTTGCGCCACGTTCTACCTCGTCACCGAGCCTGGCCGGATCAACGGTTCGCACCGCGTAGCGGGACCTGAGGGCCTGAATGGTGTAGTCGATGGTTTGGCTGTAGGCGCGAGGCTCGATGGCGATGAGCACCCTCAAAGCGATTTCGGGTCAGGCGTTGATCATGGAGACAAGGGTAGGGCAACGCCTCCTAACCTCGACCATCGGCGTGATCTTTTCCTACGGAGTTTGGACTAGCGAGGCAGGGAAGGTCGGTGAGGGGCACCCCTCCAACGCTCCGAAGACCAAACACCACGACCAGATCACCTGCATCGCCCCCGACCTGGAGGACCGCCTGCAACCCTCCGAGGCGGGGGTCTTCGACTTTTACGAGCACGTCTACCGGACCGATGACGAACCCTTGTACGCCGGAGAGATGGGCGAGAACTACCTCCGCAAGGACGATAGCACCGAGCGCACCGAGCGGGGACGCACCACGTACTACAGGACCTACTGGCGCACCCACCAGATGTCCGACCACCTGCCGATGTGGATTAGCTTGAAGACCGACTCCGGCGAAGAGTTCCTCGAGCGGAAAGCCGGGATGGAGTCGTGACTGCCGCGCGAGACGCGCCAAGGCAAGACTATCCGAGGGTAAAGGGGGCGGTGCGGGTTCGAAGGGTAGGGTCCGGCATCGGCTGTCGGTCCGGGTGAACCAAGCGTGCCTCTCTTATGTAGGTTGCTGCGAAGGCTGGTGACAACTTTAGAGGAGAAACGATCGTGGAAGCCAGGCTTGAAGCGCTGATGAACAACCTCGCCGTGGCCGTGATGCAGCGAACAACTTGGCAGCCGATTCGCCGGAGTACGAGGCGCTGGCCGAGACCTTGGTCTACGCGCTGGACCTCGCGGAGTTGGGGTTATGGAGCGAGCCGAACGCCTTCGGCTCGTTGCAAGCACAAAAGGCCCACTGACCGAACACTCGACGCTACCACAGCGGTTGCCAGGGCACGTACTCACGAACCTTACCCCGGCTCCTAGACTCCCTCGCTACTTCGCGAAACACAGCCAATACCTCTTCCTTCCGGTCTTCCTCCCTGCCGGTGCTGGTCGTGCCCTCCCACAGCGACTCCATCCAGCGAAGGTTCCTCTTCCTGATAACCGTTCTATTGTTTTCGGCTTTCCTCACGCCACGGTTTCCTTGTTCCTTGGCAACGGTGACCATCCCAGGTTCGCCAACATCCTAACAGTTTGCGCCGGTTAATATATCAAATACTCCATGTAGCCTTCGTTTCACATAGGCCTCAAGATATTGGTGTTTCGTGCGTAAAGGTGAAGAAGAAAATGCAGCAGAGCCGCTGCCGATTGCGGCCTACTAAGAGCACGTTTCAAAACGCATGTCTGAGATAGTTACGGCAGATGAGGGAGCAGCATAGAAGCAAGAAGGCCAGATGGATGTCGGCTCGCCGCTCGTAGCGCACGCAAAGGCGCCTGCAACGGGAAAGCCAGGCAAGCGTACGCTCTACCACCCACCGGTGGCGTCCTAACCTCTCGCCGCTCTCGACGCCCCGTCTGGCTATCCTCGCCTTTACGCCCCGCTTTCGTAAGAACCGTCGGCAGCGCGGGTAGTCGTAGGCTTTATCGGCGTGCAGCTTATCGGGCCTACTGCGTGGCCTGCCGCGCTTGCCCTTTATGGGTGTGATCGAGTCGATGAGTTCTTCGAACGCTTTGGAGTCGTGCACGTGGGCGCCCGTGAGCGCTATGGCAAGCGGCACGCCCCTCGCGTCGGTGAGGACGCGCCGCTTCGATCCGGGTCTACCTCGATCTAGAGGGTTGGGACCGGGTCTTGTACCCCCCTTTTGGCAGGGACCGTAGCCTAATCCAAGCTGGTCCTCGACCAGTCGATCAGTCCGGCTTTGCCCAGTTCATCAAGCAGTACGCGGTGCAAACGATGCCACACTCCGGCCTTCTGCCAGTCCCTGAGTCGCCTCCAGCACGTCACCCCGCTTCCGAAGCCCAGTTCCTTCGGTAGCATCCCCCAAGGGATACCGCTCTTGAGGACGTAGATTATGCTGGCGAGAGCCGCCCGATCGGGAACCCGCGGCCTACCACCGTTGGGCTTGGGCGGCTCGGGCGGCAGCAAGGGGTCTATGAACATCCACAACTCATTCGGTACCAATTCTTTCGTCATGGAGCTAGGCCCAACGTTGGTGTTTCCGTTACTCCGTCTAGGGCCCATCAAGCCTCAGCGTGCTGTGGTGATGGCATCGCGCCCAACTGCTGCATCATGCCCATCATGTCGAGCTGTCCCCGGAACTCCGCGATCTTCCCCTCGACGATTCGGTAGAAGACGCTACCCGGCACCTCTACGCGCTTGCCCGTAGGAGCTATCCCCTGCAGCTCGCCGCGGTGCGTGCCCCGACCGGTCCAGCGCTCGGCCACTCTATCCCCTTCCGCCACCAGTTCTTCGAAGGTGGAGTGCCAGTCGGGGAACGATCCGCGGAACGCACCGGCGAAACCCTTTAGCCCATCAACATCCACCACCTCTCCCGTGGGCATGTGGATTTCGGCGTCGGGCGCCATTAGTTCGTCCGCGGCACTCAAGTTCCCCTCATTCCAGAACTCCTCAACGAAACGCTCCACCAACGCCTTGTTTTCTTCCGCCGACATGCCCGGGTCTCCTTTACGTTCGCCTCTACCGACTGCCCTGAAGGTAGGACAAGCACGGGTCGAAAGATATCCCACAAATGTGGGATCTTTTGAAACGAAGGATACTTGTATAATGCCCGACCATGGATAGAGGCAGGTCAGCGGAGCGCGTCAGGCGGGAGATCATCCGTCTCTCTCATGCCGGGCTGGACGCAAGGACTTTTGGGATCGAGACCGTAAAGCAACTTCAGAAGGCGATCCCCACGGACATGTCGTTCTTCGCCACCGCCGACCCGGCCACGCTGCTCTTCACCAGCGCCGTACGCGACGAGGTCTTGGCGCGCGCCACACCCCAGTTCCTCGAGCGCGAGTTCCTGAAGAACGATCCGGTAAAGTTCGCCCAACTGGCGAGGGCAAGCTCGCCGGTCGGCAGCCTGGGTATGGCCACAAAGGGCGAGCTGGGCCGCAGCGCGCGCTACCGCGAGATGCTCGCCCCTATGGACCTTGGGGACGAGCTGAGGGCTGCCCTCGTTGCGGGCTCGAAGTGCTGGGGCTTCATGTGCCTGCACCGCGAGAGATCCGGCCCCGACTTCACGCCCGCCGAGGCGGCCTTCCTGGCGAGGCTAGTCCCGCACCTGGCCGAGGGCCTGCGCAAAGCCCTCCTGCTCGGCGGTGCTCGAGCGACGACCCCGCGGCCGGACGGACCGGGGTTGGTCCTGCTCGCGGACGACCTCTCGCTCGTGGCGATCACGCCGACGGCGGAAGGGTGGCTCGCCGAGGTGCCGGAGAGCTCTTGGCCAAGCTCGCTCGAGCTGCCCGACGCGGTCTACGCCGTCGCCGCCCGGTTGCTCACGCTCGAGCGCGGTGGTCACACGCCGCCCGACCTTATGCCCAGGATAAGGCTCAGGACCGCCTCGGACAGGTGGGTGGTGCTTCACGCTTCGAGGCTACGCACCACGGAGGCCGGGGGACAGATAGCCGTCATCTTCGAGGAGGCTCGTCCGTCGGAGATAGCGCCCTTGATCGTCGATGCTTACGGCCTGACCAGGCGCGAGGGCCAGATAACGCAGCTGATCTTGCGCGGGCTTTCAACGGTCGAGGTCTCCGAGGAGCTGCACATCACCCCCAACACCGTGCGCGACCACTTCAAGGCCATATTCGACAAGGTCGGCGTGCGCAGCCGCAGGGAACTCGTCGGCCAGGTCTTCGCCCAGCACTACGGGCCACGCATGGCGACCGGCCAAGAACCGAACGCCGATGGATGGTTCGCCTGAGCTAGAGCTACAGTGCCACCTTAACCGACTTTCATCATCCATCGCCTCCGGTTTCAGTTGCACTCGACGTTTTGAAATGCGCTCTAAGAGCGTATTTCAGAACCACTTCACTGGCAACGGCGAACTTTAGGTCGGCGTATCGGTAGGCCAAGTTGCCCGGGCGACTTCCGCGACGCGAGGGGCGGCTGACAAGTTTGAAACGTCCTCCACGGCAGGTCATCATTGTAACTTAATCATCGCGGCGCTACGGGAACAGTTTACGGCTGAGGCTCCCCAAGGACCCCCCGACACGCTCGCATAAGGGTCAAATAAAGAACCTTAGGCTGCAGCGGTTCACCTGGAGGGTCTAAACAGGTTCATGTAGGCGTTCAACGACTGCTGTACCACCTGCTGGAAGGCCTGCTGTTGGGCCACGGCCTGCTCCATCCATTGTTGCGACATCTCCTGGAAGGTCTGCTGCTGCCTCTGTATCGATCGGCCATGGATTGCATCGTGGCGATCTATCTGTGAGCGATCTCTTCGGCCGCTTGCTAACCCCTGCTTATGTTATCGCTCACTTTCGCTGCCCTCTCGGCTGTCTGTTCGCCTCACAGACCACATGTTCCCGCAGAGGAGAGCTTGAAACTATCGGCCACAGATCACGTTGCCGCGAGCGTTCGATAATCCCGACAACCTTGCAGTATTCGAGGAGCAGCAACTATCGTAAGGGAAGCGCGTAATAGCAGAATGACCGAACCTATACAGGAAGGTTTCGATGGACCTGCTGCGAATCATTATCGCCATACTGCTCCCGCCTTTGGGGGTGTTCTTGCAGGTGGGGATCGGCAAACAGTTCTGGATCAACGTCTTGCTTACCATCCTCGGCTACATTCCCGGCATCATCCACGCGGTCTGGGTCATCGCCAAATACTAGATAGGACCACCAGAGCCGAAGATTTGGCTAGGATGTCCTCCGCACACAGAGGCGCGGGTATTGCTGGCCATCACTGCCCCATCATCGACGGGGCCGATGTTGCGCAACTTCCCGGCCCGCGTTCGGCTTGACGTTATCGCCCATCTTCTCCGCGATGCCTACACATCCTCTAGCTCCCTCTCGACCGGCTCGAAGGCCTCTGGGTAACGATTCTTTGAGTTCGTGAGCGCCATAATCATCTCCTGACACCTGTACCCTAGCTTGGACATGTAGTGATGAGGAGAGCGCGGCGGAGGACCGCGAACGTTAAGGCTTAAATCACCTGCAAATCGAGGGTTTTCACAGACTCGGCTTCTAGGAGCGGCGGGCCAGGGAGGCGAACTTCGTGTACTGCTGCATCCAGGCGAGCTGGACCTTGCCCGTAGGCCCGTTGCGGTGCTTGCCGACGATGACCTCGGCGATGCCTTTGTCGTCGGAGTCGGGGTTGTAGTACTCGTCGCGGTACAGAAACATCACCATATCTGCGTCCTGCTCAATGGCGCCTGAGTCGCGGAGGTCCGAGAGCATAGGGCGCTTGTCGTGGCGGGACTCGACGGCTCGCGAGAGCTGCGCTATCGCGAGGACCGGGACGTCGAGGTCGCGGGCCAGGACTTTGAGGCCGCGGCTGATCTCCGCGATCTCCTGCTGGCGATTTTCCTGACGATTGCCCTGCCCGATCATGAGCTGCAGGTAGTCCACGACGACGAGCGAGAGCGGCGTCTCGTCGGCGCTCTTGAGCTGGCTGGAGAGGCGGCGGACCTTGGCCCGGATCTCCATAAGCGTGACGCCCGCGGTGTCATCGATCCAGATGGGCGCGCGGCTGACCTCGGCCACCCCCCGCACCAACTTCGGCCAGTCCTCAGCCTTGACGTTGCCGCTCCTCAGAACCTGCGCCGGGATGCGCGTGGTCTGGGAGATGAGCCGCTGCACCAGCTGCTCCTTACTCATTTCCAACGAGAAGATCGCCACCGGCATGTTCTTCTCGCCTGCGGCGTGCCAGATGGCATTCAAAGCCATCGCCGTCTTTCCCATTGCGGGCCTCGCAGCAAGGATGACCAGGTCGCTTTTGTGGAAGCCGGTGGTGAGGCGGTCGAGGTCCTCGAAGCCGGTCTCGACGCCGGTTATTTCCCCCTCCTGCTCGTAGAGGCGTTGGATCATCTCAAGCGCCCCTGGCGCCAGCTCGGAGACGGGAGCCAAATGCTCCCTGAGCGTCTGGTTGGAGACGCCGTAGATGAGCTGCTCGGCCGAATCGAGCGCCTCGCTCACGTTCTCGGGCTCCCTGAAGGCATCCTCGGTGATGCGACTCCCGACGTCTATAACGGCTCGCAGCAGTGCCTTACCGCGCACGATATCGGCGTACCTGCCGGCGTTCGCCGCCATCGGAACGCTCTCGACTATCTGAAAGACGTAGGGCCTGCCCCCCACTCTGTCGAACTCGTTGACGCTCCTGAGCTCGTTGGTAAGCGTAAGCTGGTCTATGGGGTCCCCGCGCGAATACAGGCGCATCATGGCGCCGTAGATGATGCGGTGTACCTCCGAGTAGAAATCCCTCGCGGCCAACCTCTCGGCAACCGCGGCAACCGCCGTCTCGGAGACCAGCATCGCGCCAATGACAGCCCGCTCGGCGTCCAGGTCGTGCGGCGGAACCCGGGTCGCCTCCGACCCGGTCTCTACGCTGCGCACTCTCCCCCGCCGCTCCATAAACAGATAGGATGCAGCAAAAGGGGCCCCGTTACAAGATGGGGGCCTTCACTTTCTGGTGCAGGTTGTGTCTAAAGCTGCAGTTTAGATGCAGGGCGGTGAAGGGGTGGTTCGCGAACCGCCCCTTCACCGCCCCTACGTCAGAGTTACGGCCGTTTCTACAGTTTGGGGACTACGATCACCTTGATGCTCGCCTCGACATCGCCGTGGACCTGGATGGGTACCTGGTGGGTACCAAGGGACTTTATGGGCTCCTCCAAGCGTACGCGACGCCTGTCTAGGCGGATGCTGCGGGCCCTCTCTACGGCGTCGGCGATGTTGGCGGCGGTGACGGAGCCGAAGAGCCTCTCGTCCTCACCCGTGCGGGCCTCGATGGTTATGACGCTCCTGCTGAGTATGCCGGCGATCTCCTCCGCCCTCTCGGCGAGGCGGCGGTCCCTCTCCTCGGTCTCC
Organism: Rubrobacter sp.; assembly: GCA_035641035.1. Classification (GTDB taxonomy): domain Bacteria; phylum Actinomycetota; class Rubrobacteria; order Rubrobacterales; family Rubrobacteraceae; genus Rubrobacter_D. The sequence goes on from DASQVA010000339.1 coordinate 22,993, forward strand.
TCCATCTGGCGGCGGGCTTCCTCGAGCTTGCCCGGGGTCGCCACTTCGGCGAGCCCGCGGGGGACGAGGAAGTTGCGCACGTAACCACGGCTAACGTCGACGATGTCGCCGCGCTGCCCGATCTTCTCGACGTCTTGGTTCAATATCACCTGCACGAGTTACCTCCTACCGTCCCACCACGTAAGGTAGCAGCGCCATCTCGCGGGCGCGCTTTATCGCCGAGGCGGCCTCCCTCTGGTGCTGCGGGCAGAGCCCCGTCACCCTACGGGCCCGCACCTTGCCGCGGTCCGAGATAAAACGCCGCAGCACGTTGTAGTTCTTGTAGTCCACGTACGCCACGTTCTCCTGGCAGAACACGCAAGGCTTGCTCTTTACCGGGCGCCCCCCGCGGGGCGGCCCACTCCTTCTCCTACCCATTCGGTACCTCCAAGATCAGTTGGGTTAAGCTGGGACCTCTTCGGGTTCTGGCAGCGGCTCGTGGGTGTAGCTCGGCGGGAGCTTTACGACCATGTGACGCAGCACGTCGTCGGAGACGCGCAGGATGCGCTTGAGCTCCACAAGGGTACGCTCGCCGGCTGTAAACTCCATGACCACGTAGAAACCGTCCGTCCTGTGGCCTATTTCGTAGGCTAGCTTGCGGCGGCCCCAGTGGTTCGGCTCTCTAACCTCGCCGCCTGTGCGCTCGATGACCGTCCGAAAACGGCCGACGGTGCTCTCGACCTGCTCCTCGTCGAGCTCGGGAATGACTATGAGCATGGCTTCGTAAGTGTCGATCTTTGCCTCCTCCGGTCTAGAATCGGCTCCTCCACACCGGAGGAGCAGGGGCTTATTGGGTTACCGGGATAGTTTAGCAGTGGGCTCGTGTTGTTACAAACTACAGGGTTCGGGTCCGCTTCGGCAAACCGGTACAGGTTTTGCGACCGCGCCCGGTACGCCTACGCAAGGTGTCGGAAGACCGCTCCGCGGGCGAAGGGGAGCCGGTTTCTCGGGAAGGGAGGGACAATGGAGCTGAAGAGTCTATACCCGTTATTGCTGACCGACGACGTGGCGGGGCGCAGCGGGTTTTCGTCGAGCACGTGGGTTTCGAGGAGAGGTTCAGGAGCGACTGGCGCGTGAGCCTCGTCCCCGGCGAGAACGAGGCGTACGATCTGGCGTTCATCGCGCACGAGCACGAGACGATCCCCGAAAACGACCGGCGGCCAACCTCTGCTCGGCTGCTCGGCTTCGAGATTCCCGGCGTTCAGCACGCCTTTGATGGGCTCAGGGCCGAAGGGGTAGAGATTCTTTAACCTTTGGAAGACCTACCTGCCGGACAGCGGCACTTTATCTGCCGCGCCCGGGCGGTGTGAGGGTCGACGTGATCGCGGTCATCCCCACTTTCGAGGAGTACGCCGACAACTACGGCTCGGAGGGGCCCCCTCAACAGTGTCACCCCTTTCACCCAACCTCACCCGGGGGAGGGCTATACTCCGTCCGTGGAGAACGGGGCCGGGACTGCCGTGGAAACCGAGGGCCTGGAAAAGGTCTACGGCGAGGGCTCGACGGCGGTGCGGGCGCTGAAGGCCGTGTCGCTCGGGTTTCCGAACGGTGAGTTTGCGGCGATCATGGGTCCCTCGGGTTCGGGGAAGAGCACGCTGTTGCACATTCTGGGCGCGCTGGACAAGCCCTCCTCCGGGCGGGTGGTCGTCGGCGGGACGGAGCTTTCGGGATTATCGGACAAGAAGCTGACGCTCCTCAGGCGCGAGCGGATGGGCTTCGTGTTCCAGTTCTTTAACCTAATCCCGACGCTCTCGGCAGAGGAGAACGTTCTGTTGCCGGTGCTCATCGCCGGCAAGAAGCCTGCGGAGTTCGAGAAGAGGCTGGACGAGTTGTTGGAACTGGTGGGCCTCACCGGGCGGCGGACGCACAGGCCGGACGAGCTTTCGGGAGGCGAGCAGCAGCGGGTCGCGATAGCGCGGGCCCTGATCACGCGCCCCGACATCATCCTCGCCGACGAGCCAACAGGGAACCTCGATTCCACGACCGGCGCCGAGGTGCTGCAGCTCCTCAGGGAGTCGGCGGCCCGCTACGAGCAGACCATACTCATGGTCACCCACGACCCCCGCGCCGCCGCCACTGCCGACCGGGCCGTCTTTCTCTCCGACGGCAGGGTGGTAGACGAGGCCCGCGATCCTAGCGCGGACGAGATCTTGGAGCGAATCAAGACCCTGGAGTCGGCCGGCTAAGACGATGCCAGGCTACCTCTTCAGGCCGATAAGCGACGAGGAAGCCAGGGAAATCTCCGGCTGGAGCTACGAGCCGCCATACGACTTCTACGACTGGATGAGCGACCCCGACGACCTGGAAGAGTCGCTCGACCCCAAGCGCCGCAAGGGTGCCTCCTTCTCGATCTTGGACGACGAGGAGGCGTTGGTCGGCTTCTTCAGGATCGAAGCAAAGTACCGAACCGTGGACGTGGGGCTCGACTACTCGTTGGCGGGTCTGGAGTTCGCGCGGCAGCGCCACTCCCCCACCCGCTTCACCCTGACCGTCGCGACGTTCAGCGAGCGCGCGAGCCGGGTCTACCAGCGAGCCGGCTTCCGCCGCGAAAGAATTTATACGCACCACACAACGGCGGCGATTTGCCCTTCCTGGCTATGGCGCGGGAAGCGTGAAGCCAGGCGTGGCTACGCGCCGACTACCCAGCCGAGCGCGAATAGGGCGACCACAGCAACGAGGACCAGGCCGTTGAGCGCGGTCCCGAGGACCGAGAAGAGCCTCTTGCGGGTGCGCTGCATCAGGCCGGCCACACCCAGCCCGAGCCCGACGACGTACAGGATCAGGCACCCGAAAACGCCGATGCCGATCAGCGCAAGCCCCGCGAACGCGGGCGAGCCCCGCACGGTTTCGGGATCGAGGGTCTGCGGGTCTACGTTCTCGAACGCCGAGGCCGCCACGAACCCGCCGACGACGAAGAGGGCTACGAGCACCACGGTCGCGAGGATCGCGATGACGAACGACGCTACCCCCATCCTGGAATGCGCGTTCTCCCTCGCTGGCCCGTTACCGGCCCCTGTCTCGTACGTCAACCTTCCTCCTTACGGTGAGACGGAGCTTTCGACGGCGGAACGAGTCTGCGAGCCTATGGTAGCCTACGGTGGCGGTCGGTGAAACTCCGGCGCTTCTCCGGCTTGAGCCTGCGCAACCTGCGATCCAGGGTGCAGCGCACGTTGCTCACGGCCGTGGGCATAGTGCTCGGGGTTGGCATCGTCTTCGGCGTCCTCACCCTCTCTGACACGATGTCGGGTACCTTCACGAATTTGTTTTCCCGGGCATACGGGTCCGCTGACCTTACCGTTACCGCCGCCGGCGGCAGCGGCGGGTTCGACGAGAAGGTGGTCCAGGAGGTGCGCGGCTACGAGGGAGTGGAGTCCGCGGCCCCGCGTTACTCGCTGTCTTCGTCCCTGATCCTGGACAAAAAACAAGAGAACCGGCTGCCCGAGGTCAGGAGCATGCGTCTCTTCGGCGTCGAGCCGAAGTCGGCGGGACTGGCGACGGGCTTCGGCCTGACGGACGGGAGGTTTCCGAAGAGCGGCCGGGAGCTAACCCTCGACGGCGGCTCCGCCAAGAGCGCGGGGCTAGAGATCGGGGACGAGGTAACGGTCGGCACGCCGAAGGGGCCCGAGGATCTAGAGCTGGTCGGGCTTCTCCGGATACCGGGGGGCACTTTCGGCGGTCTCGCCTTCGGCATGACGCCGCTGCCCTTCGCGCAGGACGCATTCGACAAGCCGGGACAGATCTCTGGCATCGCCGTGGAGGCTACCCCTGACGCGCCCGTCTCCGAGCTTCGGGAGAGGTTGGACAGGGGGCTCGGGGAGGGCTTGCAGGCGGAGCGCTCGGAGACGCGCACCCAGGAGATCAGCGGCCAGCTCCAGGGGTTCAGGCTCGCGCTGCTCTTCTTCGCGGGGACCGCGCTCTTCGTCGGAGCCTTCCTGGTCTTCAACGCGCTCTCGATGACCGTCCTAGAGCGGACGCGGGAACTGGGGATGCTGCGGGCTCTGGGCTCCACGCGGGCCATGATCGCGCGCTCCGTCGTCGCGGAGGCGCTGATCCTGGGGATGCTCGGCTCGGTACTCGGATTGCTCTTCGGATACGGGATGGCGAAGGGGCTCGTCTACCTGTTTGGCAAGGCTTTTCTGTTCGAGATCACCACGCTCATCCTTACCCCCTTCGCCCTCGTCTCTGCGGTGGTCGTCGGCGTCGTCGTCACGGCCGCCGCCGCCCTCTACCCGGCCCTGCGGGCCGGCAGGGTGAGCCCGGTCGAGGCGATGCGCTCCCGCTCCGCCGGGACGGGCGGGGCGAGGTCGTCTCGCGGTCTCTCCCGCTTCGCGCCGGTCTTCGGGCTCGTGCTCGCGGGGGTTGGAGTGCCCTGGATCTACTACCTCGCCAAGAACCTCTCGGCCGGGTTGGGCGGCCTGGTCTACGCCTCTGGGATCGCGGGGATCGTCGCTGCCTTCCTCGGCGTATCGCTCATGATCCCGGTTCTGGTGGGGCCGCTGGCAGCCTTGTTCTCACCCGTCTTGCAGCTCCTCTTCGGGGTCGAGGGGAGGATGGCGGCGGCGAACGCGACGCGCAACCAGGGCCGGACGGCGCTCACGGCCTCCGCCCTCATGGTCGGCATCTCGCTCGTCGTGGCGTTCGCGGCATTGGGTGGCAGCCTGCTCGGCTCGATTCGGGACTACCTCGACGACTCCCTCGGCAGCGACTACGTCGTACAGCCCACGAACCAGAACTCCGAAGCCGGCTTCTCTGCAGAGTTGTCCCGGAAGATCGACGGTCTGCCCGGTGTCGAGAAGACCACCACCCTGGTCTCCACCTTCCGCCGCGATGGAGAGGAGGTGAGCATCGTCTTCGGGGTGGACGATAACTACCCGGAGATCTTCCGGGTCGAATACCAAGCCGGCTCTGGAACCCCGCCGGACGCCTTCTCCGGGCTCGCGGACGGCGGCGCGCTGGTGGGTAAGCAGCTCGCCGAAGACCGCAAACTTGACGTGGGATCCACAGTAGAGCTGCCGAGCCCGGAGGGAACAAAGGGATACAGGATCGAGGGCATCCTGGAGAACGACCTCCTTGGCGGCGGGTCGGGCATCTACCTCTCCAAACGGGCACTGGCCCGCGACTTCAACGAGACGGAGGGCGAGTTCTTGGCCGTAAAGGCCAGGCCCGGCTCCGACCGCGAGGCCCTCTCCCGGGAGATCGGGGAGGCCCTGAGGGACTACCCGCAGCTCACGCTCTACTCCAACGCCGAATGGAAAGCGCGCATCGAGAGCGACTTTAACCGTCAGTACGTGTTCTTTTACGCGATTATGGGCGTCTCGGTGGCGGTCTCGGCCTTCGGGGTGGTCAACACCCTCTCCATGAGCGTCTTCGAGCGCACTCGTGAGATCGGGATCCTGCGGGCCATAGGCACGACGCGACTTCAAATAGGGCGCCTCATAATCGATGAGGGGATCGTCATAAGCCTCATCGGCTGCTGCATGGGGGTGACCTTGGGCTCGTTGCTCGGCTACCTGTTCGTCCAGGGCGCCGGCGTCGGGGGCTTCGAGATCGACTTCTACTATCCCAAACTTCCCGCCCTCGCCGCCCTCCTCTCCGGCCTCCTCATAGGAATCCTGGCCGGACTCCTGCCCGCCCGCTCTGCGGCCCGCAAAGACATCGTCGAGGCCGTCCAGTACGAGTAGATAGCGTAGAATCTCGGGATGGACGAGATACGTTTCGAGATCGGCGAGAGGGATGACCCGGTCGACGGAACGGGTGAGACGGTCGTCATCTTCGTCAACGACCGGGACCTTCCGAGAATCACGAGGGAGGTCGAGCTACCGTTAGCCACGTGCAACGGAAAGCCAGAACTCGCAGGTAACCATGTAGGCCTCCCGCCCGAAACCGTCTTCCTGCCCTCGCACCGCCTGCTTGGTAGGACGGAAGGGCGCGACGACGACTGGGACGGCAAGTTCGCCGTCCTCGGTTGCGGCGTCGTGGGCTGCTGGCCGTTGCGGGTAAAGACAACGCCGCGGGAAGCTACTAGTAGCCTCTGGCACGACCCCAAGCAACCACACCATAGGCACTGGCGTCAAGACGGGCTGGAACCGTTAATTTTCAGCCGGGCACCCCAGCCGGGCACCCTACACGTCCGCGCTGGGCCAAAGATCAGACGCCACCACGTTCTAGTCGAGAGCTACGCATGTCATCCACAAACGACACTACTCAAGGCTCCGGACCGCCCCGGAGCCCAGGTCCCGTAGCGCCGCCGGGATGGCCGCTGGCGGCCGTGGTGCCGGCACTAGCCGGGGCGGTATGGCTGTGGTGCGCGGCCCAGGGGTTCATTCCCGCACTACTAGGCGCTCTACCGGGCACCCTGCTGCTCGCCACAGGGCTCTCTAATCTGCTCTGGGCCGGAGACGCCCGCATCTTCCAGTTCATGGCGCTCGGGGCGGCGTCGGGGGGCGTATTATCTTTTCCGGCCGTTCTGGTATTCGGTCCGGCCGTCGCGGTGATCTTGCTGGTCCTCTCGGCGGTGAGCTTTCTCACCGCCGGGTATCTCGCCGTCGGACAGGAGCCCGTGCCGGTGGGGGTGCCGGAGCCGCGCGTGGGTCCGAAGCTGCTCGCGCGGGCGGCGGAGGACGAGCTCTCGATGGCCGCCATCGTGCTCAGTACGTGGCCCCTGGCGGTCGGTATCCAGGCGTCCCGCATCGGCCGCGAACTCGAGGAGGCACTCGACTTCTTCGAGGAGAGGGGCTGGCTCGGAGACCCGGCGGGCTACCACCGGACCCCGCCGCCCCTGGAGACCGTGGAGCGCGGGCACCTCGTTCATCGGGAGCGGGGCTTCGCGCACCTCACCTTCGAGAGCGCCTATGAGCCGTGGCCGGGCGAGCCTGGACGGGATCGCTGGCTGTCGTATGGGGGGAACCGCACGGCCCATGCCTGGGTCTTGAGACATTCTGGCGGGCCCCGCTCGTGGGTGGTGTGCGTGCCCGGCATCCGCATGGGCTCACCGCGCATGGACATCGCCCTCTTCCGTCCAGAGTACCTACACCACCGGCTCGGGCTGAACCTGCTCTTCCCGGTGCTACCGATGCACGGCCCGCGCCGGGTCGGGCTCGTGAGTGGCGACCGCGTCCTCTCCGGCGACGTGATGGACACGCTGCACGCCGGCTCGCAGGCGGTTTGGGACCTCCGGCGCCTCATCCACAGGCTTCGAGCCCACGAGGATGCGCCGGCGGTCGGCGTTCTGGGGCACTCGCTCGGGGGGTACGTCGCGGCCCTGCTCTCGTGCCTGGAGAACGGGGTCGACTGCGTCGTGGTCGGAAACCCGGCGGTGGACCCATCGCGGCTGTTCTGGCGCAACGCGCTCTCTTTAGCGACGCGCTACCTCAAGGCCGCCGGGGTAACGGAGGAGAAGATGGGCGAGGTTCTGCGCGCGATCTCCCCCCTCGCCATGCTCTCCCTGGTGCCCCGCAAGAACCAGGCAATTTTCGCCGGGGTGGCGGACCGGGTGGTGCCGGCCGTCGAGGCGAGCACCCTGTGGCATCACTGGGAGGAGCCGCGCATCGCCTGGTACTCGGGGACCCACCGCGCCTTTCTCGGCACGCCGGAGGGTAGGGCCCTGGTATCCGTGGCCCTGCGAGCCTCGAACGTCTTGCCAGGGGAGGGCCAGCCGGACCAGCCTATCTAGACCGCGCTCTAGGATCGCGTACTGCAGGTAGCGAGTCTCCAGAATGCTCAGGCTCTCCTGGTGGTCGGCGGCCTGCGTCAGCCGCCGCGGAGCGCAGGGTGCCATCCATGATCGGGCGGCGCCCTTGTCCTTCAGGACGACTTTTGGTTCGTCCAAACTCAAGTTTTCCTGTAAGCTCCTTTACCCGCTTTTTCGACCAACGCTGCTAGCATCTGCAACGTATACTCTCAATTTACCTCCGAAAGAGAAAGGCGGGCGCTCTGGCGGCGTCATCGGCGAGGCCGAAGAAGCGCGTGGCGGTGGTAGGGGCCGGGATGGGAGGCCTGGCGGCGGCGATCCGGCTGGCCGCCACCGGCTTCGAGGTCGAGGTCTTCGAGAAGAACCCGCGGCTGGGCGGGCGCGTTGACCGCCTCGAAGCCGACGGCTTCGCCTTCGACACCGGGCCCTCGCTCCTCCTAATGACCGACACCTACCGCGAGCTCTTCCGTTTCGCAGGTCGCGACCTAGACGACTATGTGCGCCTGATCCCCCTCGACTCAGACTACCGCGTCACCTTCGGGGACGGTGATTCCCTGACCATCCGCCGCACCCTCCCTGAGCTTATAAAGGAGATCGAGCGCATCGAGCCCGGCGTCACCCCGCGCTTCTACCGCTTTCTCGAAGACGCCTGCCACAAGTACCGTCTCGGACGCTCCGAGTTCGTCGAGCGCGATTTTGAGGCGGCGAAGGACTTTTTCGGCCTGCGCAATCTCCGCCTCCTCTTAAAGACAAAGGCCGTAAACAACTACTATCGTAGCGTCTCCAAGTTTTTCCGTACGGAGAAGCTCAGGCAGGCGTTCAGCCTGCAGACGATGTACCTCGGTCTCTCCCCCTTTGAGGCACCCGCGGTCTACTCGCTCCTCCCCTACACCGAGCTGGCCGAGGACGGCCTCTGGTTCCCTGAGGGCGGAATGTACTCCCTGATAGAGGCGATGGAGCGGCTGGCGACCGAATTGGGCGTCCGCTTCCGCACTAGCAGCCCGGTCGAGGAAGTCATCATCACCAAGGGCAGGGCGCGCGGCGTGCGTGTCGGGGGCGAAGCCGGTGGCGAGGAGATTGGGGCAGACGCCGTGCTGGCGAACGCCGACCTCCCGTACGCCTACCGCGACCTCCTCGGCGGAGCTGCGGATGCGGACTTCAAGCTTAGAAAACGTAAGAACCTCAAGTACACGGCTTCGGCGTTCATGCTGTATCTGGGCGTGAACGGGAAGCTGGACAACATGCTGCACCACAACTTTTACCTCTCGGAGCGCTACAGGGAAAACTTCGAGGCGATCTTCCGCCACCGGTGGCTCCCGGACGATCCCTCGTTCTACGCGGTCGTGGCGTCCAAGACGGAGCCGCGCCTGGCCCCAGCGGGTAAGGATGGCCTGTTCGTGCTCGTCCCGGTGCCGCACTTGGGGCCGAACGTGGACTGGGAACGTGACGGGGAAGCGTTCAGGGAGAAGGTATACGGGCTGCTGAAGCGTCGGTGCGGACTCGACCGGACCAGGGTGGTCTACGAGAAGGTCAGGACGCCTCTGGACTGGCGGGACGAGTACAACTTGGAGGAGGGGGCTGCGTTCGGGATCGGGCACGGCATCCTCCAGGTCGGGTACTTCCGCCCGGCGATGGCTTCCAAGGCCATAGACGGGATGTACTTCGTGGGGGCGAGCACCCGCCCGGGAACGGGGGTGCCGCTGGTGACCATAGGCGCCAGGCTGGTCGCAGACCGCATCACGCGCGAGATCGGGGCAGAGTGAGGCTTGACCCCGCGAGCGGCAAGAAGCTCGACGGCAGCCTCTCATTGGTCGAGAGCTACGAGCTTTGCAGGCAGGTCCAGAAAGCGTACAGTAGGACCTACTACTTTTCGACCAGGCTCTTCCCGGCCGAGGTCCAGCCCCGGGTACACGCCCTCTACGCGTTCATGCGCTACGCCGACGAGATCGTGGACAGCCCGCACGACCTCCCCCTCGACGCGCAGCTCTCAGCCCTCGAATCTTTCGAGGCCGAGACCATGGCCGCCGTCGCCGGGGAATGGGTACCGAACCCGGTCCTGCGTGCCTACGCCGACACGGTGCGCTCTTGCGGCATCACGCCCGGGACCATAGTCGCGTTTATGGAGAGCATGAAGATGGACACCCGCATCTTTCGCTACCCGACCTACGAGGACCTCGAGGTCTACACCTACGGGAGCGCAGCCGTCGTTGGGCTCATGATGTGCCAGGTCGTCGGGGCGGTTGGCGGGGAAGCCGACCCGCACGCCGAGGCCCTTGGTGTCGCCATGCAACTCTCCAACTTTCTGCGTGACATCGGCGAGGACTGGCGGCGCGGGAGGGTCTACCTGCCGCTCGAAGACCTCAAGCGCTTCGGGTACGCGGAGGAGGACCTCGCGTTGGGCGTGGTAGACGAGCGGTTCGTCGCGCTGATGCGCTTCGAGATAGAGAGGGCGCGGCGGCTGTACGAGATCTCCGATGAGGGCATGCGCTTTATCCCACGCGGGAGGCGATTCCCGGTCTTGGTGGCGCGCGAGCTGTACGCGGCGATCCTAGCCCGCATAGAGGCCCAGAACTACGACGTCTTCTCGCACCGAGCAGAGGTCTCACGCCCCGCCAAGGTAGTGGTCGCAGCGCGTTGCGCCGCCCGGGACCCGGGCGAGATAGCGGCCAGGGTACGCAACCGGCGGACCATCCGCCTCCGCACAGCCCGGTAGCGTCGCCTCGTAAGGGGCGTCGGGTCGAGAGATTGTAATACGCGCCCGCTCGTGCTCTAATTATCGAGTCGAAGGTCGGCGTGCCGGCCGCGACGCTCATCGAGAGCGGTGGAGGGACGGGCCCTTTGAAGCCGCGGCAACCGACGAGGCGCGAGCCCCGTGTTAGGTGCCAACTCCCGCGGAGGTGACTCCGAGAGATGAGGCGGGAAAGATCCACGCAGCCTCTCTTCCCTCCGCGTGAACGTGGGACCAGAACGGAGAGAGGTCTTTTATCTTGAGTCTCAACCTCATAGAGCTACTCGATAAGCGGGTCTTGATGGGAGACGGCGCCCTCGGAACCCTGCTCGGCGAACGCGGCGTCGGCTTCGGCCACCCCTACGCCCGCGCCAACCTCTCCCACCCCAAGATGGTTGGTGACATCCACGAGGAGTACCTGCGCGCCGGGGCGAACGTCATCGAGACCAATACCTTCTCCGCCAACCGCTTCAAGCTAGAGACGCACAACCTCGAGGACTGCGTGCGGCAGGTGAACGTCGAGGGCGCCCGCCTCGCCCGCAGGGCGGCCGAGACCGTGGCGGGCCCCGGTGACCGCGCGCTCGTCCTCGGGGCCATCGGCCCCCTTAGACGTTCTCTTGCCCCCGTCGGCCCCGTGAGCCCGAAAGAGGCGCAGTTCGTCTTCAAGGACCAGGCCGAGGCGCTGTTGGAGGGCGGGGCGGACGCCATACTTCTGGAGACCTTCACGGACCTCGCGGAACTCAGGCTCGCGTACGAGGCCGTCGTGACCCTTGGCGTGCCGGTCTTGGCGTACAAGACCTTCGTTGAGGACGGCGAGACGCTCGCCGAAGGGCTGCCGGAGCGGGCGGCGCGCGAGATCTCGGATTGGGGCGCGGACCTCGCTGGCGCGAACTGTACCGTCGGACCGCAGCGGATGGTCGGGATCGTCGAGCAGATGGCCGCCGGGGCAGGGCCCGTCGCGGCCTTCCCGAACCCCGGTCTCCCCCAGCTCGTGGACGGCCACATCCGCTTTCGCCACGACATAGGCCACTTCGCCGAGTACGGCGTGAAGCTCGCCGAGGCCGGCGCCCACCTCATCGGGGGCTGCTGCGGCACCACCCCGGCCCACGTGAAGGCGCTCTCAGAGGCGCTGCAGGGCTTCGAGGTGAACGAGAGGACTGGCGCGCACCGCCGCCGCGCGACCCTATTGGGGACCGCGGCGGAGAGGGCCGCGCAGGCGGAGTTCTCGCCCGAGGTCTCGGCCGAGCCGGTCTCCACCTTCGCAGAGCGGCTCAGGACTGGTTTCGCCGTTACCGTCGAGGTGGACCTGCCGCGTGGCAACGACGTGGGTCAGGTCGTAGAAGCGGCGCGGCGACTGAAGGAGCGCGGGGTCCACGCCATAGACATCTCGGACGGGGCCAGGGCGCGGCTGCGGATGCACCCCGTCGCGGCGGCCAGGATCGTGCAGGAGGAGGCTGGTATCGAGGTCGTCTCGCACATCTCCTGCCGCGACCGGAACATCATCGGGCTGCAGGCCGACCTGCTCGGTGCGGCGGCGCTCGGGGTAAGGAACATCTTGGCGGTGACAGGCGACCCGGCTCAGATCGGGGACTACCCTGAGGCCACGAGCGTCTTCGATACCGACTCCGTCGGCCTGGTGCACATCCTCTGCAGGATGAACCGGGGCGAGGATCTGGCCGGCAATCCCATAGGCGTGCCTCCTGGGTTCCTGATCGGGGCGTCGTTCAACCCGACAGCCGAGGACCTCGACTGCGAGGTGGAGAAGTTGTGGCGCAAGGTCGAGGCGGGGGCGCACGCGTTCTGGACGCAGCCGGTCTTTGAGATCGGGGCTCTAGATAGAGCCCTGGGGCGCATCGGCGACCCTGGGGTCATTATACTGCTCGGCCTCATGCCACTGCGCAGCGCCGGACAGGCCGAGTTCCTGCACCACGAGGTCCCTGGCATAGACATCCCACGCCACGTCCGCGGGAGACTCGCAGAGCTCTCCCCCAAAGACGCCCCGAAGTACGGCGTCGAGGTGGCCCAGAACCTCCTGGCCACGGCGCAGACGCTCGTCGGCGGGGTGTACATAATGCCGCCCACCAGCGCCCCCGACCTGGCCGGGGACGTGGTAGATGCGATCAGCCTGCCCAGAGGTCGTTGAGGACGGCCGGGATGATCCTGTTCATCAGCGGACCGTTCGGCCTCGGGAAAACGAGCGTCGTCAAGGTGATCGTCGAGAAGACCC
>DASQVA010000340.1:0-2555 GCA_035641035.1 Rubrobacter sp.
TCGCCTGGCCCCGCTCCCTAAGGACTTTGCGCGCGCCCTCGACGTCGCCGCCGGACTCCTCCAGCGCCCGCTTAACGTCCATCATGCCCGCGGCGGTCTCCACACGGAGCTGTTTGATCTTCTCTATCGTGCTAGCCAAAGTTCCTACTTCTCCTCTTTCTCTTCCTTGTTGGGCATCGAGACTTCGGCAGCTTCCGGTTCCCCAGAGGCCTCCGCTTCGGCGACCTCCGCCTCCAATTCGGCCTCAATGACCGTCTCCGACGAAGCCTCGGGTTCTGACGCCACTTCGGGCACGGCCTCAGACACGATCTCGGGCTCAGCAAGAGCCTCCGTTTCATCCGCAGCCTCTATCTCGACGAACGCCTCCGGTTCCTCCGGCGCCTCCACGGCCGCGTCGGCGGAGCCGGAGGCTTCGGCCGCCGCTTCCGGGCGGCCGTTGGCCGTGCCGGCCTTCTGGGCCTCGGCGGAGACCTGGGCGTCTTCTATCACAGGTGGCAGCGGGCGATCTTCCACGGGCGCCTCCTCTCCGCGGCCCTCGACTATCGCGTCGGCTACAAGCCTGGACATCAAGCTGATCGCGCGTATCGCATCGTCGTTGCCGGGGATAACGTAGTCCACGGGCTCGGGGTCGCAGTTGGTATCCGTGAGCGCGATGACCGGTATCTTGAGCCGGTTGGCCTCCTTGATCAAGAGTTCTTCGCGCTTGGGGTCAATGACGAAGACCGCGCCGGGCAGGCGCTCCATCTCCGTCAAGCCCGCGAAGTTGCGCCTGAGCTTCTGGTACTCCCTCTGCAGGGCGAACCAGTCCTTGCCGGAACGACCCTCTTCGGGTGTCTCCTCCACCCTGGCAGCTAGACTCTTGAAGTACTGAATGCGCGGCAGGATCGTCTGGAAGTTCGTGAGCATGCCACCGATGTAGCGCTCCGCGATAAACGGCTGTCCGCTCCTGATCGCCTGCTCGGCCAACGGGATCTGGGCCTGCTTTTTGGTCCCGACGAAAAGCACCTCGCGATTGGCCTCGGCCACGCTGTGGACAAAGTCGAGCGCTCTGTCCAGAAGCGTGAGCGTCTGATCGAGGTCTATGACGTGGACCCCGGCTCGCTGGGCGAAGATGTAACGCTTCATCTTCGGATTCCAGCGCTTGGCCTGGTGCCCGAAGTGAACCCCGGCTTCGAGTAGCTCTCGAATTCCTACGCGCTCGGCTGTGCTCTGCAAGATTTCTACCTCTCTCTTTAGGTGGTTGATCCTCCGCCCGCGCCTCGCAATCCGTCCCGTATCTCCGGGCGGACCACCACCCGGGTCATTAAGACCCTACGGCGGGCGTGCGTCGTAGACAGACAAGAGGTAGTATCTTGAACTCGGCGTGACACGCGACCTCTTATCCGAACCCTGCAGATGGTAGCACAACGGGTTTCATGCTTCTAGAAAGACAGAAGAATAGCCTTGTCCCTCTCAGAAAGACCGGCGTCCTCGGCGCGGGCTTGGCGAGGGTGTAGCAGGGCCCGGCGGAGGATCTGGGAGACGCGGCTCTCAGTCACGTTTAGGGCGCCACCGATCTCCCGCAGTGTAAGCCCTTGGTAGCTGTAGATTATCGTGACGACCCGCTCCTGCTCGCGGAGCGTCCCTATGGCTCAAGCCAGCCACGCCCGATCTTCCGCCTCCTCCGCGGCCGACACCGGGTCGGGCGGACCGCTCGGCGACCGAGCTCTCGCTCGTACTCTATCGGCCCAGGCTTCCAGAGACCCCCACCTGTTCCGGCGCAAACCGGTCCAGCAGCTCGGTGCTCCCCGACTTCCACCCCCAGGCGTCGCGCCACCTCAGGTTCCGTCGGGACGCGGCCTAGCGTCTGCGCCAGCTCGTTTCTGGCCCGCTCTGTCTCACGCATCCGCAGCCGTGCCCACTGGGGCATCGGGTCCACCTTCCTCAACTCGTCGAGGATGACCCACCGAACCTTCGAGTTGGCGTAGAACTGAAACTTGGTACGGAGCCCCAAACCGTATATCTCGACGGCGCCCAGGGGGGCGAAAGGCCCCACGAGTCGACGTCCTGCGTAGGTTTGAGTGGGCCATTGAAGCCGAACCCGCGGCTCGGCTCGACCTCGACGAAAATGTGGTTGTTTTTTGCGCAGAATCAGGTCGAGTTCCCCCTTAGCTCATGGGGTGTTTGCACTCCACGAGTGCGAGGCCACGCCGCACTAGATAGCGCAGCGCCATTTCTGTCCCTGCGCCCGCTAGGAACGTTTGCTCAGGCTCCTACCCCAGCGTAGCTGAGACGATGGACCCGGCATGGGCCTAGCTTCGTCAGCGCGAGCCGGTGCTCCGCCGTCCCGTATCCGGCGTTTCTCTCAAAGCCGTAGCCGGCGTGGTCCCTGGCGAGGGCGCCCATCAAGCCATCGCGCAACACCTTCGCCACCACGCTCGCCGCTGCGACCGCCGCGCTCTTGGTGTCCGCCTTGGGCAGGCACTCCACCCCAAACCTGAGCGCCAGGTTGCCGTCTGCCAGCCCGCACCCAGCGAGAGGCCCCAGCAACTGGAGAGCCCTAGACAAAGCCTCGC
>DASQVA010000341.1:0-3784 GCA_035641035.1 Rubrobacter sp.
CTCGGGCAGCAGGATGGCGACGCCGACGCTGTGCGGGATCTTGTAGTTGGCCCCTATGGGCATCACCAGGGCGTGCGCGAGCCCCAGGCGCGTCGGGTTGAAGGCCAGGGCCGCAGACAGGCTGGCGAGCAGCATGTCCGAGCGGGCCTCGAGGTTCTCGCCGGCGACGACGGCCGTACGCAGCGACTTGGCGATGAGCTCCATAGCCCGGATGGAGAGCGCCTCGGAGATAGGCTGCGTCGTCTTGTTCACGTACGACTCCAGGGCGTGGGCCAGCGCGTCTATCCCCGTGGACGCCGTGATGTGCGGCGGCAGGGTGAGCGTCAACTCGGGGTCGCACATGGCGATGGTGGCCGTCATGTAGGGGCTACCGACGCCGTACTTGACCTTCTCCTCCTTTTCGGAGATCACGGACCAGATGGTCACCTCGCTCCCGGTGCCCGCCGTCGTCGGCAGGCCGATCATCGGGACACCCGGGTTGGGGACAAGGTTCTGTCCGGCGTAGTCGCGGATGTGGCCCTCGTTCTCGAGCATGACGGCTATCGACTTGGCGCTGTCCAGGGCGCTCCCTCCCCCGATGCCTACGACCGCGTCGCAGCCTTCGGAGCGGGCAAGCTCCACCCCGTCGACGATGCTCCTCGCCTCCGGCTCGGGCTCGATGTCGCTGAAGAGGACGTACGGCATCGAGGCGTTCTCCAGGGCGTCGGTGACCTTATCGACCACGCCGGCAGCAAGGACGCCGGGGTCGGCGACGAGGAGGACCCGACCGCCGCCGCATTCCTCGACGCGCTCGGGGACGCGTCCGGAGATGCCCGCCCCAAACTCGATCTTCGTTGGCAACTCGTAGCTAAACGTGCGATTGTAATCCACGGATATCCTCCCGGGTCACGCGCTCTCGAAACCTACCCACTGGCACCCCCGCTGCTCGAGCGTCTGGTCGATCCAGCTGCGGTCTATGGTGCCCTCGTCGATCTCGCGCATCATCACCGCCTCCTTCTCGACGATCTTCCCCACCTTCTCGGCGAGCTCTTCGGCCTCTTCCAGCGGCACGACCACCACGCCGTCGGCGTCCCCGACGACGACGTCGCCGGGCCTGACGATCGCGCCGCCGACGGTTATGGGGGCATTGACCTCGCCGGGTCCATCCTTGTAGGGGCCGCGGTGGGTTGCCCCCCTCGCGAAGCAGGGGAACCCCGCCTCGGAGAAGGCGGCTGCGTCCCGGATCGCGCCGTCCACCACTATGCCGGTCGCACCGTTCCTCATGGCGATGCGCATCATGATCTCGCCGAGGATGGCGTTGGTGGTATCGCCGCCGGCGTCGACGGCGAGCACATCCCCGGGACGCAGCATGTCGAGCGCCTTGTGGACGATCAGGTTGTCCCCCGGCCGGGTCCGCACGGTGAACGCCGAGCCGAGCAGTTTCTCCCGACCGTGCATCGGCCGGATCGCGGCGCACGCGCCGTTTATGCGGTTCATGTTGTCGCTGATGTTCGGCGTCACAAAGTCCGCATACAGCTTCACTACTTCCCTCGGCGCCCTCTTGGGCGGGAAGATGCGAAACCCGACGTTGCTCATGCGGGGTCTTCCTCCTCGAGCAGTTGCCTGATGGGCGGGCGGCTCCCTTCCCCATGCTGGTGGTAGACGACCTTGAGGTTGGTGAAGAACCCCTTGTTGGTCGCCCCGATGCCGTAGGCGCCCATACCGGACTGCTTCCCGCCGCCGAAGGGCATGTGTCCCTCGCTCACCGTGCCGTTGTTGACGTGGACCATGCCGGCCTCCGAACCCCTGACGAACGCCCGGGCGAGGTCCATGTCATCGGTGAAGATGGACGAGGTCAACCCGTATTGCACCTCGTTGTGCACCTCGAGGGCCTCCGCGAAATCCTCCACGGGGGTCACCACGAGCACCGGACCGAAGATCTCGTCCAGCGCCGCCGGCGTTCCCGGCTTGACATCGGTGAGGATCGTCGGCTCGTAGTAGTGGCCTTGGTCGAACGCTTCGCCGGTCGCCTCCCTGCCTCCGAGGATGACGCGGGCCCCGTCCTTCTGGGCGAGGTCGACGTAGTGCACGGACCTCTGGAGCTGGTTGCGGCTGGAGAGCGGTCCCATGGTCGTTCCGTCGTCGAGGCCGTAGCCGACCTTGAGCTTCTCCGCCTCCTCGACGAGGGCGGCCTCGAGCTCCTCGCGCTGCTCCTCGAGCACGATTACGCGGCTGATCGCCGTGCAGCGTTGCCCCGACGTCTGGTAGGCGGCGGCAACGATCTGGGCGGCCGCCTCCTTAGGCGCCTTGCTCTTCGCGACCACGCAGCCGTTTTTACCGCCCATCTCGAGCTGCACCTTCTTGTTGCTCGGCGCCGCCTTCTCGTAGATGCCGAGGCCCACCTCGGTCGAGCCGGTGAAGGTGATCCCGTTGACGCGCGGGTGCGTGACAAGGGCGTCCCCGACCTCTCCGCCGCGGCCTATGACGAGGTTGACGACGCCCGCGGGGACCCCGGCCTCCTTGAGCATCTCGACGATGATCACCGAGGTCAGCGGCGTCAGCGACGCCGGCTTGAGCACCACCGTGCAACCGTGGACCAGCGCGGGTATCACCTTGCGGATCGGTGAGAGCACCGGGAAGTTCCATGGGGTCACGGCGGCGACGACGCCGATCGGCTCACGCACCGTGTAGGCCAGGAGGTCGCGCCGCCCGCTGGGCAGGGTCTCCCCTCCCGCGCGCAGGGCCTCCCCCGCGGTGAACTGCATCTCGCCTACGCCGCGGTCCACCTCGGTGCGCGCCTCGAGGATCGGTTTGCCCATCTCCAGCGTGACCGCCGCCGCGAGCTCGTCGCGGCGGCGCCTCCAGATCTCTATCAGGCCGTGAACGTACCCCATGCGCTCGGGGGCAGGTACATCCCGCCACTCCTGGAAGGCCCTGTAGGCGGCCTCGACGGCCCGGTCGACGTCCTCAGCGGTGGACAGCGGATAGCGGCCCACGACCTCGCCGGTCCTGCCGGGGTCACGCGTCTCGTACGTTTCGCCGCTGCTCGCGGCGACCCACTCGCCGTCGATGTAGTTCTCATAGGTCTTCACGGCTCGTTGCGTCTCTTGCACTGCGTCTCTCCTTCCTAGATCTGCTTACCAAGTCCGCCAGCGCCGACGCTCCCGGTCACGCTCTCGATCTCACCGGTCGATGACTCTATGTCGTCTTTCCCGTCATCGGGTTCCGGCGCTCTAGCCGGCGTCCCGTCCCGGAGCTCGCCGAAGAGTTGTCTCAGGGCCGGGTACAAGCCCTTGAAGACCAAGTATCTCCTGTCGTAGATCTCTCGGACAGCGGGATCGGTGGTCGGCTCCACAGGCTCGGATTCCGGCGAACCCATCGCGTCTGAAGCGGCCCACACGTCGTCATGAGCGCCCAAGCCCACCGCTGCTAACGCCGCGGCGCCTCGAGAAGCCGATTGGACTTCCCCGGCTTTGCGGTAACGTTTACCCGTGATGTCCGCCTTTATCTGCGTCCAGAAACGGTTGCGCGCTCCTCCCCCGACGATCAACACCTCCCCTACCTCTAAGCCACCCTGGGTCTCCACGATCTCGAGCATCTGCCGCATGCCGTATCCGGTAGATTCGAGAACCGCCCGGATGAGGTCGTGGCGTCCAGCTCCCAAGGACATTCCTACCCATGCTCCTCGAGCATCGGGGTCCCACACGGGTGTTCGCTCCCCCAAGAGGTACGGAAGGAACACCACACCTCCCGACCCGGCCGCCGATTTCGCCGCTTCGGCGTTGATCCAAGCGTAGTCGTCGGC
>DASQVA010000342.1:0-49004 GCA_035641035.1 Rubrobacter sp.
CCAGGAGCGCCGCCGCGTCTTCGACGAGAAACGCGGGCTCTTCACCGATTTCTTCGGGCGAATAGGTCTGCAGTACCTGCCCACGAACGCGAGCTTCTACCTGTGGGTCGCGGTACCAGAGGCGTTCGCCGGGGACGATGAGGCCTATGCCCTCAGTCTCATGGACGTGGGCATCATCGTGGCGCCGGGCCGCTCTTTCGGGGCGGGCGGCGAGGGGTACGTGCGGGTCGCGCTCGTGCCCGGCGTCGAGGAGTGCCGGCGGGCGATAAGGCTCTGGGAGGCGCTTGCACCTTAGGTCATCTCAGCCGAGCGCTAGCGCCACGACGCCCACGAACATCGCGCCGGCGGCGAGGAGGCGGCTCGTGGTGTGGCCTTCGGCTAGAAGTTGGGTTCCCATCGCTACACCGATGAGGATGGAGATCTCCCGGGTCGGGGCCACGTAGCTCACGGGGGTGAAGACCAGCGCCGTGAGAACTAGTATGTACGAAAGCGGTGAGAGGACGGCGATGCCGAGCACCTCCGGCTTGTGGGTACGCCAGAGGACCAGGGTCTTCTCTCGGTGGCGCAGCGCTAGGGGGGTGAGCAAGGTCACGGTAACTACCGTCGTGGCCCAACTCTGCAGGAGCGGCGGGATCAGGAGCGTGCTCACGGCGTGTTTGTCCCACAAGGTGTAGGCGGCGATAAAGACGCCGGTCAGGAGACCGTAGATCACGCCCAGGCCAAGGCCGGGCCCCCGAAAGCTCCCCGGCTCCCGGGTCAGCAGGAAGACGCCGAGGGTAATCAGGAAGATCCCCGAGACGGCCACCACCCCCGGCCGCTCGTCGAGTAGGACTACGGCGCCCAAGGTCGCCAGCAGCGGCCCGGTGCCGCGAGCGAGCGGGTAGACGAGCGAGAGGTCCCCGACTGCGTAGCCCCGCTGCAACACGACGAAGTACCCGAGGTGCAAAGCCCCGCTACCGAACATGAAGACGAGCTGGGCCGGTCCCAGATGCGGCCCGTGAAGAAGGATCAGGATGAGCGCGAGCGGCGCGTATATGAGCACCGAGAAGGCGCCGAAGAGCCATACGAAGATCGCTCCCCCAACCCCGACGCGCTTGGCGAGCAGGTTCCAAGTCGCGTGGAAAACGGCCGCCACCAGGACCAGAACGAGCGCGAAGAAGGTCATCTCTGGAGCTCCTCTCTGCGCGACCAAGGGCCTTGGGCACGGGGGCAGTATAGCGCTACGCGGCGCCAGCGAAAGCCGGCTTTAGGAATACCTGGTTCCGATGGGTCTCCTGCTAGACTGGCACACGACGACGTAGCGTCGAGGGCTTACGCAAACGGAGGAGTACCGCCGGGATGAGAGACAGGGTAGAAGCCGCATTCGAGGATCGCGAGCTATTGGGGGACGAGGAGCACCGCACGGCGGTTTTCGACACGATAGCCGCCCTCGATTCGGGCGAGCTTCGGGTGGCAGAGAGAGAGAACAGTGACTGGCGCTCGAACTCCTGGGTGATGAAGGCTATCAACCTGTACTTCGGCCTCGCAGAGATGCGCACGGTCGAGGTTGGTCCGTTCGAGTACCACGACAAGATCCCCACCAAGAAGAACCTCGCCGAAGCGGGCGTGCGTGTCGTACCGCCGGGGACCGTGAGGTACGGGGCCTTCATCGAGCCGGGGGTCGTGGTGATGCCCGGCTACGTGAACATCGGGGCCTACGTGGGGAGCGGAACGATGGTGGACACTTGGACGACCGTCGGTTCCGGCGCCCAGATCGGCCGGAACGTACACCTGGCAGGCGGGGCCGGCATCGGCGGCGTGCTGGAGCCGCCGGGGGCGATGCCGGTCGTGATCGAGGACGGTGCCTTCGTCGGCTCGCGGGTAATCGTCACGGAGGGGGTGCGTGTGGAGGAGGGTGCGGTCTTAGGTGCCGGAGTGGTCCTGACCTCTTCCACCCAGATCATCGACGTAACCGGACCGGAGGAGATCGTCTACAAGGGCCACGTCCCGGCCCGCTCCGTTGTCGTCGCGGGGACCCGCACCAAGGAGTTCCCGAGCGGCCACTACCAGCTTCAGACCGCCCTGATCATCGGCGAGCGCAGGGAATCGACCGACCAGAAGACTTCTCTGAACGACGCCCTGCGAGAGTTCGGGGTGAGCGTGTGAAGGACCAACTCCTGGAAGCGCTCCTGTTCTTCTTGGAGCGCCCGAGCGTGATCGGGGAAGAGGAACGGCTCTGCGATGACCTGGCGGCGCGGATAGCGACCTCGCCCGGCTGGGAGGTGGAGCGCGTCTCGAACAACCTCGCCGTCCGCCGCCGGGAGCCAGACCCCTCTCGACGGAGGGTCGTCCTGGCCGGTCATCTGGACACGGTTCCCGAGCCCGAGGGCGGCATCGAGGTGCGCGTGGAGGGGGAACGGGTCTACGGTCGGGGCGCCTCGGACATGAAGGCGGGGGACGCGGTGATGCTCGCGCTGCTCGAAGGCTTCGCGTGGGAGGAGGGCCGCTTCGAGCCCATCTTCGTCTTCTACGAGCGAGAGGAGGGGCCCTACGCCGAGAACGGCTTGGAGACGGTCTTCGCCGCGTGTCCCTGGGTCCTTGACGCGGAGCTGGCGCTCGTCCCCGAGCCGACCAGTGGGGCGCTCGAGGTCGGGTGCGTCGGGACGGCGCAGGTGGAGGTTCTCTTTCGGGGCCGCTCTGCCCACGCCGCCCGTCCCTGGCAGGGGGAGAACGCGCTGACGAAGGCCGGAGGGTTCCTGACGGCGCTGCACGAGCGGCCCGCCAACGAGGTCGTCGTGGACGGGCTCTCCTTCTACGAGGTCCTGACGCCGACGACGGCGCGGGGCGGGCGGGCCAACAACGTCGTCCCCGACTCGTTCCGGATCAACGTGAATCACCGCTTCGCGCCGGGCAAGGACCTCGAGGACGTGGAGCACCTCTTCGAGGAGCTGATCGACGGCAACGCCTCTTACGAGGTGGTGGACTTCGCCCCGAGCGGTCCCGTGAGACTGGAGAATTCCCTGTTGCAGGAGTTGATTAGGACGGGCCTCGAGGTGCGGCCTAAGCAGGCGTGGACGGACGTGGCCCGCTTCTCGGGGCGTGGAGTCGCGGCGGCAAACTTCGGTCCTGGGCTCCCTTCGCAGGCGCACCAGGAGACCGAGTATGCGGAGCTGCCTCTGCTCGACGAGTGCCACGCCCACCTCGTATCCTTTTTCAGGCATAATTAGGGGGCCGGCGTAGCCGGCAGGGGAAGCGCAAACTAGATAAGGGGTGAACATGCAACGAACGCGGATCGGCGGTCGCGGCGCGGGCCTCAGCCGCAGGGACTTCCTGAAGCTCGGCGGGGCGGGGCTGGCCGGGGCGGCCTTGTTGGGCACCGCGGGTTGCGGCGGCGGTGGCAGCGCATCGAACGACCTACTCATGTCCTGGGGGCAAGACGATACCGGGACGCTGCCGAAGCTGATAGAGAAGTTCAACAAACAGAGCGACTTCAAGATCAAGCACCGCGAGATGCCCGCCGACACGGGCCAGTACTTCGACAAGCTGAGGACCCAGTTCCAGGCGGGCGGCGGCGACATAGACATCATCGTCGGCGACGTGATCTGGCCCGCCCAGTTCGCGGTCAACGGCTGGGTCGCGGACCTGACCGACCAGTTCACCGACGCCGGCGAGTTCCTGTCCGGGCCTATGCAGGCCTCGACCTACGAGGGCAAGATCTACGCCGTGCCGTGGTACACGGACGCGGGTCTCCTCTACTCCCGCGTGGACCTGCTCGAGAAGGCCGGCTTCTCCGGGCCCCCGCAGACCTGGGAAGAGCTCCAGGAGATGGCCAACAAGGTCATGCGGGACGAGGGCATACCGAACGGCTTCGTCTTCCAGGGCGCCGAGTACGAGGGCGGGGTGTGCAACGGACTCGAGTACATCCGAACCCACGGCGGCGACGTCCTGGACCCGAACGATCCCTCCAAGGTGATCATAGACAGCCCCGAGTCGGCGGCGGGCCTCGCCACCTGGCACAGCATGTTGGAGAGCGGCGCCTCGCCGGAGGCAGTGCTCCAGTACCAGGAGGACGAGTCGCACGCCACCTTCCTCAACGGCGAGGCCGTCTTTATCCGGAACTGGCCTTACATGTACGCGCTGGCCGGCTCGTCGGACTTCCCGAACGTAAAGCAGGATCAGGTCGGTATCTCGCCTATACCGGTGCCCGAGGCAGGGGGTCAGAGCTCCAGTACCCTCGGTGGCTGGAACTTCCTGATCAACGCCGCCTCCGACAAGCAGGACCAGGCCTGGGAGTTCATCAAGTACATGACCGCCCCGGAGCAGCTCATCACCAACGCGAAGCAGGGGTCGAAGCTGCCCACGCGCGAGAGCCTCTACGACGAGCCCGAGGTCACGGACAACGTGCCGGTCGCCCGCCTCGGCAAGGAGGCGATCATCAAGAACTCCACCGCGCGCCCGGTCACTCCGTTCTACTCCGACATCTCCCTCGAGCTCGCCGCGGGGTTCAACGCCGCCCTCTCGGGCAATACTCCCCCCGAAGCGGCCGTAAAGAGCCTACAGGAGGAGATCGAGAGCCTCATCGAGCAGGCCGGCTAGAACCACCAGGCCGACGAGGATCACAGGTTGGATCGGGCCCCACCTACGGCGGCCCGATCTCCCGCCGCAAGAGTTCAGCTGATCTCCCCGCGAGGCCAAAAGCGCAGCGTATTCTATCTTCGCACCACTGCCTCCGGTCCTCGCACCCTCGTGCCGCGACGACCCTAAGGCCGGCGCCCTCCTAAGACTCCGGTTCCGGTCTGGTGCGTAGACGTACCCTGATGAAGTCGAAGAACACGCGGAACACGGCGAGGGCCGGGACGGCGAAGACCACTCCAGCGAGGCCGGCGACCTCGCCGCCGGCGATCACGGCCAGGAGGACGAGGATGGGGTGGACGTGGAGGGCCTGGCCTTGAATGCGGGGGGTCAGCACGTTCCCCTCTAGCTGTTGGATCAGGACGTAGGCCACGATCGTCAGTATGGCTGTCGTGGTGGGGGACCCGAAGTTCGAGGACCCGAAGACGAGGGCCACGATCACCGCCGGTATCGCCCCAAGAAAAGCACCCAAGTAGGGGATGATTGCCGTCACCGAGACCCATACCCCGAGCAGGATCGCGTAGCGCACCCCAATCAGGTACAGCGCCACGAAGGCCAAAACACCCTGAATCACCACCACGAAGACGAGCCCGCCCAGGTAGCGCGAGAGCGACTCGCCGAAGGCGTTCCACAGGTCGCGGGCGTCGCGCCTGTAGTGGGCCGGGACGGTCCTGAGATACGCGGCCTTCACCTTGCGCGCGTCCACCAACAGGTAGACCGCGACGAAGAGGACGCCGAAGAGCGCTATACCGAGGCCGAACGCCCTCGGTATAAAGCCAAGGAGGCCCCGAAGCAGGTTCTCGGTGAGGTTCTGGGCGCGGTCGAAGAGGTCGGTGACCAGCAGCCTGCCAAACTCCTCCGGGTCCGAGCCCGGTAGGAGCTGGCGCTCGTCGAGGGCTTGTATCACGTCGAGGAGGAGTTGGTTGGCGCTGTTGGCGATCTGGGGCGTGGTGCGCACGAGGGTGCTCAGTTGCTGGATCAGGAGCGGCACCAGGATAAAGAGCGCCAGCGAGACCAGCCCGATCAAGGCCAGCACCGTAACCAAGATGGCGAGCCCGCGCGGCATGAAATGCGAGAGCGCCCGCACCGGGAACGAGAGCACTATGGCGAGCGCTATCCCCCCCAGCGCCACGGCGGGTACGGTCGGGGCCGCGTACAACAACAGTGCGAACAGCCCCAATCCCACCGCCACCATGACGACCAGGAGCCGCGAAGAGACCAAGATCGGGGTGGGACGGCCTCCGGACACCGGCTCCCCCACCCGGCCTTGATCCAGCGGCTCAGGACCCTGAGCCCGGGACCTAGTCCACCGGTCTATGCTCATCGTCTCCAGTTCTCTCCCAGTACGCGGCCAGAGCCCCCATTCTACGCCTAAACCCTCCGAAGACGCCCCCTGATGAACCTGGGGACCCTAACCCCCGTGGCCAGAGCCTCTACCGGAGCGCCCGGACGTGCTCGGGCCCGATGCTGCAGAACCCCCCGAGAACTCACGCTCCCAGAGCGACCCATCCTTCGGCCTCCGATGCGAAATCCTCGGGCAAGATCTCGTCCGTGAACTGCCAGTTGGTTGTGAGGAACCTACCCGCGTGCGGGTACGCCCCGACCGGTCTGCTCCAGGCGCCCATCACCCCGCCTAGCGCCGGCGCGTCTTCGACGAGCGTGTACATGATGCAGATCATTGATAAATACGAGAGCGGCACCTCCTCTAGAGCTTCCGCGAGGGTGTTCTCCGCAATCCAGAGTACGACCGCTCCGTCCTCGCGCCGCTTACAAAGGAAGCCGGCCCAGGCAGGGAGTCCGTCGCCGCCGCAGTCTCCACGGCGTAGGTCGCCTGCTCCACGTCCTGCAGTATCTCCAGGGCGATCAGGTCCAGCCCGGCCTCCGCCTGCTCCTTTTAGTTGGCCTGTGCCTGTACCTCCAGCGGCTGCAGCGCGTTGTCGTGGCGGGCGAGAAAGTAGAGATAGAGCCTGCTATGTGGACCTGGCGCTGCATCGTGTGCTCTCTGGCCTGGTTCGCCAGCTCCACGGCGAGCGTGTTCAGCTCGCGGAAGCGGTCCCCGAGGCCAGCAGGTTCCAGGACGTGTCTTGAGGTCGGGAAGGTGTTCGTGATGATCACGTCTGCGCCGGCCCTGTCGTAGTCCTCGTGCACCCCGCTCATGGTCTCGGGGTGCGTAACGAGCGCCGCTCCACCACGCCACGTCGTCCATCGGCACCCCGCGTCTCCCTAGCTCCGTGCCCGTAGCACCGTCGAGGATAGCGACCTCACCGCCTTTGATCCTCCGACCTAACTCAAACGTCCGGCCCCCGTATCGCCTCCCAGTCTTATACCGCGACCAGGTACTGGGCGCCCTCCCCGCGCGCCAGTTCGAGCGTCCTGGCGTCGAGCGGGACGCGGGCGGCGCCGTAGCGGCACTCCGCTTGGAGGGCGAAGGCTTCGATCACGTCTTTGGTCCCCGCCTCGTACCCGGCGCGCCGCAGACTGCCTACGCTCGCGGGTCTAAAGGGAAGACGCATGGCACGGTAGACTTTCTCCAGGACGCGGGCCAGCTCCTCTTCGCCCTCGACGAGCACGATACCCCCGACGCTCGTCGCCCGGCGCGTGATTCTTTGGGCTATGCCGACGACCTTCATGCCGCCCTCCCCGTCCCCGACCCGGATGCTGTGGTCGCCGGGGCAAAACTCGTCGCGCACCTCCCCTACCTCGGCCCGCACCCCCAGCCGCGAGAAGGCGCCGAGGGCCAATGCTGCGGCCTCGTCGTAGCGCTCCCGGATGCCGCGTGCAGCCTCCGTCTCGTCCGCGGGGCGGATGATGGAGAACCCGAAGGTGCCCGCGGCGGCGGCGGTCGCGCCTCCGCCCGCGGAGCGGACCAGCACAGGGTAGCCCATCCCTTCAGCGGCCCTGACGGCACCAGTGAAGCCGGGGCGGAACGTGTCGCGCCGGGTGACGCCGACGTGGCGGGTGGAGGGCGTTATCGAGACGGTGGCGGGGCGGGTGCCCCGGGCGACCTGATCGAAGATGGCTCTCACGTAGCCGTAGGCCGTCGCGGAGTCCTCGAACCGCTCGGGCAGAAGGAGCTCCATCGAAAAACCTAACCCTCGTGTCTAGCCGGGTCTTTGCCCGGACTCTTGCTATCACGCCTGGTACGCCGGTAGAGGAGGACACCGGCGATCAGCACGGCGACGACCGCGAGCGCCAACGAGAGGGGGACGCTCTCGGCGACCCCGCTAACCCACCGCTCGACGGCGAAGGCGAGGTCGGTCGCGCCACGCGAGGCGTAGAGTCCTTCGAGGGCCGAGGTGCCCTCGAAGACGATAAAGAGGACCCCTAATGCTACAAACATCAGGCCGGAGACGAGGTTGGTGGTGTGGAAGCGGAGCCCACCCAAAGAGACCTCGCGGCCCCTAAGCCAGCTGAGATGCCCGAGGTCGAAGCGGTCCCACAGGAGGGCCATCAAGAAGAGTGGGGCGGCCATCCCGGCGGCGTAGGTGGCGAGCAGGCCCGCTCCCCCGAAGACCGAGCCCGAGGAGGCTGCGACGGTGAGGATCGCGCCGAGGATCGGCCCGGAGCAGAAACCCGCGAAGCCGTAGACCGCCCCGAGGGCTAAGGTGGCAGCGAAGGAGCCAGAGTCACCCTTGATCCTGCCGCGCAATTGCTCCAGCGGCCCGAAGGTGAACCCGCGTCCGAGAAGCTGGAGGACGCCCATACCGATGATGACAAGGCCGGAGATCGTGATGAGGGCGCTCCTGTGCCCGTAGACGAGCGCGCTTACCGCCGAGATGCCCATCCCTATAGGTACGAGCGTCGCGGCAAGGCCGAGGTAGAAGACGGCCGTCCTCCCTACGAGCTCGCGTCGCGACTGGAAGGCGTAGGCGAAGAACGCCGGCAACAGCAGCGCGCTGCACGGGCTCAAGAGGGAGAGCAGGCCCCCCACGAACGACGCGAGATACGACACCTCAACCACCCTCGGCCTCCCGGTAGGCATCCTCTATGGCCTTTTCGAACACCTCAAGCGGCTGCAACCCCACCAGCACCTGATCGTTGATAAAGAAGGTCGGCGTCCCGCTTATACCAAGGCCCTGACCCTCCCTGAAGTCCGCCTGCACCGTCTTCTCGTACCGGGCGCCTTGGAGGTCACCCTCGAAGCGCCGTCTGTCGAGCCCAGCTTCTTCGGCGAGCGAGGTCAGGTTACCCTCGCTGTAGCCGCCACTGTTGCCGGAGGATTGGTTGTTGTAGAGCAAGTCGTGGTACTCCCAGAACTTACCCTGTGCTTGCGCCGCACGCGCCGCCAGGGCCGCGTCCACCGACTCCTGTCCCTGGTATGGGAAGTCGCGCCACTCGATCCTGAGCGTCCCGTCCTTCACGTACTCTTCGAAGAGCTTCGGTTCCACCTCACGGGCGAACTTTCCGCAGAACGGTCACTGATAGTCCGCGTACTCGGTCAATACTACCGGCGCCTCCGCCGACCCGAGCGCCGGGTGCCCGAGCTTTGCTTTCGAAGGCCGCCCCTCGTCGGAGTCCTCGGCTGACTTCGACCCCATAGAAGACCCTGCGGCCTGCGACGCCCGCTGATCTTCCGCAGAGGTCTGGGAGGAGGAGCCCCCGCTCCCCACGCTGCTGCAGCCGACGAGGACCGATACTATCGGGACGAGCGCTAACAGGGCGAGCAACGTCCGTAGCTCCGTCGCGCGTCCGCCGAGGCGTCCGCCGGGCCTTGAACCAGTGCCGATCAGTGGTGTACCTCCCGCCTAGCCTCGTATCTTTCCCGACAGTTATAAACCATACGGCCTTCGAACGCGGGACGGTACCGTCCGTCCTATCCTCCGGAGATGAGTGCTAAAATGCGCCGCTTGCACGGGCCGGTTCCGGCCCTCCTGTTCGGCACGCACAAGGAGAAGTCTGTTATGGACCAACAGAGAGTTCTGATCACCGGCGGGGCCGGTTTTTTGGGGATCAACCTCACAAGACACCTCCTCTCGCGGGGCTACGCCATAGCCTCGCTGGACGTCGAGGACTTCGACTACCCAGAGCGCGACAGGGTCGAAGTCATCAGGGGCGACATCCGCAACAAAGTCCTCGTGGACCGGGCCATAGAGGGCGCGGATTTCGTGGTCCACACCGCGGCGGCCCTGCCGCTCTACTCACCGGAGGACATCTACACGACCGACGTCGAGGGGACGCGCAACGTCCTCGACGCCTCGCTCCGCCACGGCGTGAAGCGTGCCGTCCACGTCTCCTCGACCGCCGTTTACGGGATACCAGACCATCATCCTTTGTACGAGACGGATAAGCTGGAGGGCGTAGGACCCTACGGGCAGGCCAAGATACAGGCCGAGATGATCTGCTTGGAGTACCGCGCCAAGGGACTCATCACCCCGATCATCCGCCCCAAGTCCTTTATCGGGCCGGAGCGGCTCGGGGTCTTCGCGCTCCTCTACGATTGGGCCTACACGGGGCACAACTTCCCCATGATCGGGTCGGGAAACAACCGCTACCAGCTCCTCGACGTCGAGGACCTCTGCGACGCCATTGCCTTGTGCCTGACCCTCCCTGAGGAGCAGGTCAACGACACCTTCAACATCGGGGCGCGCGAGTTCACCACGATGAAAGAGGACTACCAGGCCGTCCTAGATTACGCCGGTCACCGCAAGAAGGTCGTCGGCTTCCCCGCGACGCCCGCGATCTGGGGCCTGCGCGTCTTGGACAAACTGAAGCTCTCGCCGCTGTACAAGTGGGTCTACGAGACGGCCTCTAAGGACTCTTTCGTCTCCATCGAGAAGGCCGAGAGGCAGCTAGGCTACGCGCCAAAGTTCTCGAACAAGGAGGCCCTGATCCGCAACTACCGCTGGTACCTAGAGAACCTTAGAGAGTTTGAGAACGCCTCGGGCGTCTCGCACCGGGTGCCCTGGAAGCAAGGCGCGATCGGCCTACTCAAACGTTTCTTCTAAAGTCCCTGCGACGTCAGGGAGCTGTGTCCGGCGACCTCAGAACGCGACCGGGCGTACAAATATTGCGGGAACCCTTAGTATGCTTGCATCTTCTGTTTCGCCACGCACCCGTCCGTCATGGCTCGCCTCCTGCTGTGCAGCTTTCACGCCACCTTAACGACACCACTCAAGGCGAACGCCAAGCCTGTTCCGGCGGTTGTTTAGGAGATGTTTTCGAGCATGCTGGCCGCGATCCGGTCCACCATCCACACTGCCGGTCCACTGGGCGGCCTGACGAGCCTTGCGGGATACCTGCGCGGGTCCGCATCACCCTCCAGGATCTCTTTCAGAGCCTCTGCCTTGCCCTCGCCGGCGACAAGAAAATTCACGGCGCGGGCCGTGTTCAGGACCGGAGCTGTGAGCGTGATGCGGATGGTGTTGAGCTTCGGCACAGGGTTGGCGACGACCAAGCGGTCGGCGACTTCGAGTGCCGAGGTCTCCGGGAAAAGGCTCGCCGTGTGGCCGTCGTCCCCTATACCGAGCAGGATCAGGTCGAAACGCGGAAACCCCTCCGCCCCGAAGAACCCCCGCAGCTCGTCCTCGTAGGAGGATGCAGCCTCGTCCGGGGGCATCTCACCCCGCATCCGGTGGACGCTTCCTACAGCAACGTGGTCTAGGAGCGCTTCGCGGGCCATGCGGTAGTTCGAGTCCTCGTGGTCGGGCGGGACG
Organism: Rubrobacter sp.; assembly: GCA_035641035.1. Lineage (GTDB taxonomy): Bacteria > Actinomycetota > Rubrobacteria > Rubrobacterales > Rubrobacteraceae > Rubrobacter_D. The sequence continues at coordinate 11,265 of DASQVA010000342.1, forward strand.
GTCCGCTCGTCGCCGAAGAAGACGTCGACGCTGCCCCAGTCGATCGTCTCGGTATAGTCGCAGGCCAGGATCTCGTAGGCGGTCTTCGGGGTAGAGCCGCCGGCGAGCACGACGGCAAAGCGCCCACGTTCCTCGATAGCCGCCGCCGCTTTCGACGCGAAGTCGTGAGCGGCGGCCTCGGTGAGCTCCTCGGGACTCTCGTAGACGGAGACGCTCAAAGACTCAAGGCCTCCACGGCCGCTGCGAGGGCGCGCTCGTAGGCTTCGTCGTGCCCGCGGTACCCGAGCTCTTCTCCTACCAGGACGCCCAGGTCGAAGGAGCCCAGGTGGACGGTGCGCTCGGCCAAGAGCTCGTCACCGCGCATGACGGTGGTGCGGACGTCGGAGAGCTCGCGGTGGCGCGAGACCTGGAAGCTGAGCTCCTCGGAGTACAGCCGGATGCGACGCAGCCGGGCGTCGGGAGAGCCTGCGGAGAGCTCGACTGAAATCTCCCCCGACGACCCCGAGTACCCTATCCGGCGGACGTCCGCGTCGCGGCTTGCGGTCTGCGCCTTCCACCCTAAGGTGGAAGCGAGCCAGCCGGTGAGGAGAAGCGCCTGGTTCTCACCGGCGGGTGCGTAGAGGACCTCTACGCGTTGGATCTTCTCCAGCTCGCCGGCCCGCTCGGGGGAGCCGAAGGTGTCGGCGAGCAGCGAGCGCCAAGGCGAGATCCCGACCCACTGCAGGTCCCCGACGGCCGGCGTCGCAGGGTCTTCGAGCAGGGCGGCTATCTCGCGCAGGCAGCCCTCGCGGTTGTCTGTGGCGGCCGAGTCGATGATGACCCTGTCGGCCAGCTCCGCCATCGCGGCGAACTCCGGGGAGCGGGGCGAGAACTCACCTGGGTACCAGAGAAAGACCGGCAGGTCCGGGATGAGAAGCGGCCCAGCGAAGCTTTCGAGGTGTGTGGCGGGCGGGCCTTCGGCGTGAATCGTCACCTGCTCGGCGCAGACCTGCGCACCGCCCCCGCCCCTGACGTTGCAGAACGCCGAGAGCCGCACGTCCACGTTGCGCTCACCCTTGGGGTCGGAGATGAAGACAATGGCTCGCGCCGGGTAGCGTCCGGCGAGTTTGGAGACGGAACTCGTCACCTGCGGGGCGGACTCCTCGTCGGTCACCACGATCAGGTTCAGGACGCTGGAGCGCAGGGCGAGCGTGCCGTCGTCGTTGGTGCGGAGCTTGCCGAGCTCGTGCTCTATCCGCCCGGCGCTCATCGTGCCGCCGCCAGGGGCCTCCCTGGACTCCCCGATCACGGCCTCCTCCACTCCCGCCCGTCGTGCGCTAGGAGCGCGTCGGCCTCCTCGGGTCCCCAGGTCCCCGCCGAATAGGGCGACACGTCTCGGTGCTCGGACCAGCGGCGCATTACCGGAGCGAGGATGTTCCACGCGCCTTCGGCCTCGTCAGCCCGAATAAACAAGGTCGGGTCGCCGAGCAGCAGGTCGAGCAGTAGCCGCTGGTAGGCATCGGGAGCCTCCTCCAGAAAGGCCGTGCCGTAGAGCAGGTCCATGTTCACCGAGCTGACCTCGAAGCCGGAGCCGGGAACCTTGGCCCCTATCTTCAGGCTGAGGCCCTCCTCGGGCTGGACGCGGATGACGAGTACGTTCGGCTCCAGGCCCTCGGTATCGTCGTGGGCGAACGGGGTGTGGGGCGAAGAGTGGAACTGGATCGCGACCTCCGTCGCCTTCTTCGGCAGCCGCTTGCCGGCCCGGATGTAGAACGGGACCCCGGCCCACCGCCAGTTGTCCACGAAAATCTTGAGCGCCACGTAGGTCTCGGTTACCGACCCTGGCTCTACGTCCTCTTCTTCCCTGTAGCCCTCGACCTCCTCGCCCCACAACCAGCCCCTCTCGTACTGGCCGCGCACGGCGTAGCCGTCCACGTCGTCCTCGGGGATGGCGCGGACGGCCTTAAGGACCTTCACCTTCTCCTCACGCACCGACTCGGCATCAAATGCGACGGGCGGCTCCATCGCCGTCAGGCAGAGGACCTGCATGACGTGGTTCTGGACGATGTCGCGCAAAGCGCCCGCCTCCTCGTAGAAGGCGCCGCGGGTGCCGACCCCGATGTCTTCGGCCACGGTGATCTGGACGTGATCCACGTAGTGCTGGTTCCAGATCGGCTCGAAAATCCCGTTAGCGAACCGCAAGGCCAGGATATTCTGGACCGTCTCCTTACCCAGGTAGTGGTCGATGCGGTAGATCTGGACCTCCTCGAAGTAGCGCCGGATTTCCGAGTTAAGCTCTTGCGCGCTCCCGAGATCCCGCCCGAACGGCTTCTCGACCACGAGCCGCGACCACCCACCGTCCTCCCCCTTGTTCATCCCCGCCTCCCCGAGCCGCTCCACGATGGCCGGGAAGAGCGAGGGTGACGCCGACAGGTAGAACGCCCGGTTGCCCTGCGTTCCCCTCTCGCTGTCCAGCGTCTTCAAGAACTCCTTCAACTCGTCGTAGGTCTCTGCCTTCTTCGAGTCGCCCGGCATATAGAAGATCCCGTGCGAGAACGACTCCCACACGTCGTCGGACACTTCCCCGGAGCGCTGCTCCTCCAGCGACTCGCGAAGCCTCCCCCGAAAATCTTCGTGACTCATCTCGGTGCGCGAGATGCCTACCACAGCGAACTCCAGCGGCAGCCTGCGCTGGGCGGCGAGGTCGTAAAGGGCCGGGACGAGCTTGCGGGAGGTCAGGTCGCCCGAGGCGCCGAAGATGATCATGACCCCGGGTTCGGGCACGCGCGGGAGGCGCTGCTCGTCCCTGAGTACGTTTTGCAGGGTTTGCGTACCGGCCACCTTCGGCCTACTTCTCTTGTTCCGTGGCGGCTTCCTTGATCGCGTGTCCGCCGAACTCGCCACGCAGGGCGGCGATGACCTTCATAGCGAAGGCATCGTCCTGGCGGGAGGCGAAGCGGGCGAAGAGCGAACCGGCAATGGCGTTGGCGGGCACGTCCTCCTCTATTGCCTCCAACACCGTCCAGCGGCCCTCGCCCGAATCCTCGACGTAGCCGCTGACGCTGCTCAGGTTGGCATCCTTCTCGAATGCGCTCTCGGCGAGCTCGAGGAGCCAGCTTCGGACGACGCTCCCCTGGTTCCACAGGCTGGAGAGCGCTCGTAGGTCGTAGTCGTAGCGGGATTTCTGGAGGATCTCGAACCCTTCGGCGTAGGCCTGAAGCATTCCGTACTCGACGCCGTTGTGGACCATCTTGGCGAAGTGCCCGGCCCCTGCATCCCCGAGAAAGGCGTAGCCGTTTTCGGGCGCCAAGGTCTTGAAGGCTGGCTCGGCGTGCTCGAAAGCGTCGGCGTCGCCCCCGATCATGGTACAGTAACCCACATCGTAGCCCCAGACGCCGCCGGACACCCCGGCGTCGAGCCACCTGAGGCCGGCGTTCCTGACCTCCCTGGCCCGCGCCACCGAGTCCCGGAAGTACGAGTTGGCCCCGTCGACGACAATGTCGCCCTCGTCGGCAAGCTCGGTGAACCGCCGTACCATATCGTCCGTCACGTCCCCCGCAGGGAGCATGGACCATAGCACCCTGGGGGACTCCAGCTTCTGGACGAACTCCTCCACGCTGTAGGCGCCCTCCGCACCATGGTCGACTGCCTCGTCCACCTTGCCCGACGAGCGGTTGCCGGCGACGACGCGATGATCGCCCTTGTCCAAGAGTCGGCGCACCATGTTGAAGCCCATCCGGCCCATACCCCAGATACCGATGTCCACGTCGCTCCTCCCTTTGCTCGTCGCTAGGCTTCGGGCATCGGGGTTCAGCTATAAGCTCTTCCCGATTCCCAAAGCCTGTAACCTGAAGCCTAACTAACTAATTGGCGACCCTTATTCTCTATCTCTTCCAGCATCTCGTCGAAGGGCTCGGCGAACTTCTCGATGCCCTGTTGCTCGAGCGTGTCGGTGACGTCCTCGTAGTCCATGCCCGCCTCGCGCAGCCGTCCGAGGAGTTCTACCGCCTCCTCGACGCCCTCCTCCAGGGTAGGCCGGATCTCGGCGTGGTCCTTGACCGCCTCTATGGTCTTTTTGGGCATGGTGTTCACGGTCTCGGGTCCGACGAGACCCTCGACATAGATGGTGTCGGGGAGGTCGGGGTCTTTGGTCGAGGTGGAGGCCCACAGTAGGCGCTGCCTGTTGGCGCCCTTCTCCTCCAGCGAACGCCACCGGGCGCCGCCGAAGACCTGCTTGTAGACCCGGTAGGCCAGTTTGGCGTTGGCTACGGCGAGCTTATCCTTGAGATCGTCGGCCCCTAGCTCCTCCAGACGCTTGTTCGCCTCCACGTCTATTCTGGAGACGAAGAAGCTCGCTACCGAGCGCACGCCCGACGGGTCGCCACCGTTCTCGACGAGCCTCTGTATGCCCCTGATGTAGGCCCGGGCGACCTCCCTGTAGCGCTCCAGGGAGAAGATGAGGGTGACGTTGATGGACTTGCCGCGGGAGATCATCTCCTCTATCGCCACGACCCCCTGCAGGGTGGCCGGTATCTTGACGAAGAGGTTGGGCTTGTCCACCATCTCGTGCAGCCGGGCGGCCTCCTCGATCGTGGCCTGGATGTCGTGGGCGATGTCCGGCTGGACCTCCAACGAGACGAAGCCGTCCTCACCCCCTGTCCTCTCGTAGACGGGCATGAAGAGGTCGCAGGCGTCCCTGATGTCGTCGCGGGCGATGTGCCAGAACATCTCCTTCGGGTCGTCCTCCGTCCGGGCGAGTTCCTGGAGCTGGTCGTCGTAGAGGTCCGAGCCCCCGATGGCCTTCTGGAAGATGGACGGGTTCGAGGTGATGCCCACGATCCCGTCGTCTATCATCCGCTGCAGACCACCGTTCTTGATGTCCTCGCGGGAGAGCTCGTCGACCCAGGGCGCCTGCCCCAGCGTATGCATCTTCCCCAAACGCTCGTTCATCCTTGCCTCCTCGTGGAACCTACCGTACGTGCGGCCGTGCATATCTTTCTTTCAGTCTACACCGCACGACCAGGCGGCGTTCCTTCTGGAATACGCCCCTTTCCTGGCACGAGGTTGGTTACCACCCCTGGCGCGGTATCAAACTTCCGGCCGAAATCCCGCCGCTTGACGTTGCCCTTACGGCAACGATTACACTCCTCTCAACTTCGGAGGTCCGGGCCTTGAGAGCGCTTGAGCATAGGCGAGGCCGCCAGGCTCGTCGGGGTGACGACGAAGAAGACCATACGCCACTACGAGAAGGTTAGGCTGCTGGGAGCGCCGCAGCGCTCGGAGGCCGGTTACCGGCTTTACGCCGCGGCGGACGACCTGCTGCGGCTGCAGCGCGTCCGGCGGCTGCAGTCTCTCGGCCTCTCCCTCGGCCGGATAAAGGCGGTCTCGGCGAGCCCGGCGCCGACGCTGGGTTGCTGGAGGTGCTGGAGGCGCTGCTCGTGGAGGTCGAGGGACAGCTCGCGCCCCCCCGAAGAACGCCCGGAGCGGATCCGGGAGACGCTGGACCGGGAAGACCCCGAACTCCCGGAAGGGAGTCTCGGGCCTGAAGTTGGCGAAGGAGTGCCTGGGAGATTACCCTAAGGAAGCGAGCCTCTCGCTCGTCGGGCAGGAGCGAAAGATATGGGCGACGCTCGAGGCCTTCGATTGGCCCGAGGAGTAAGCGAACGTGCAAGATTCCCTGGTACGTTACTACGCGCAATCCCCCGAAGACTACCGGGCTGCACTCGCGCTGGATGAGCGCCTCGTCCTCCTGGCCGACATGCCCGAAGACTCACCCGAGGTCGTTCTGGTCTGATCGGGCCTGCTTGACCCCGCCGAGGCCGTCTTGGTCGTGGTCGGGATCGAGGTTATCCTCTTCGCCACGGCCATAGGCGAGGTCGTCCTCATGGTTCGCCGCTACTGGCGCGCGTGGGCCGCAGGCCTCAATCTCTGAGCGGCGCTCGAAGAGGGCCTGGCCGTGCTGCTCCCTCGCAAGGCGGCGGCGAGGATCGCCGCCCTGGAGCCGCACCTCTAGGTCTGAGTGCTGCGCTGGATCTCCCGCAGAACCGTAACCCCTGATCGTGAGTTCAGCTACCACAAACGCTCCCAGATGGCCCTGATCCTCGTGATGGTGGCGTTCACTACCGCGGTCGAGTTGCTTGTCTTGGAGCCGCTGGCGCCCCGGGTGTGGCTGCGCATCTCTCTGCTGGTTCTGGGTCTCTACGTGCTGCTCTGGATCTTCGGCCTCTACGCCTCCCTGGTCACGCTCCCCCACCGCCTCGAAGAGAGCGGACTGTAGCTGCGCTACGGCGCGCTGGCAGAGGGCTTAGTGCCTCTCTTCGAATAGCGGCCCGGCCGTCCAGCGTCAGCGCTCGGACCGGGCGACGGTCTTCAGACGGATCCCGAAGTCGGCGGCATCTACCTGGCCACAGGCGGCAAAACGGACCTCACCCTGAAACCTCCCTCCCCGCGGACCGTACAGGGCCTGTTCCGCAGCGTAGAATCGGCGCCAACAATTCATTTCGCAGCGGACGAGCCGGAGAGGCTGACCTCAAAGCTGCGCGAACGCATCGGCGAAGGATTACCCTCGAAACCGAGGGCACTGGCCTGATCCATGTCACCGATGACGGTATGACTTCTAAATCGGGGGAGTGCCCTGCTTAAAAGGGTATATCTTCGAAGTCTTCCTCGTTGATGTCCACCTCTTCGCGCTGGCCGCCGCGCCTACCGCCGCCGCGTCGCACCTGTCCACCGCCGCCCGAGGAACCGCCGTCTTCGGAGTCGCTCCGGCCGCCGAGGAACTGCACGTTGTCGGCCACCACGTCCACCTTGGAGCGCTTGGAGCCGTCTTGGGCCTCCCAGGTGCGGTACTGAAGGCGTCCCTCGACCAGGATGGGGTCTCCCTTCTTCTTGTAATTGGCGATCGTCTCGCCGAGCTCGCGCCAGGCGGAGATGTCGAAGAAATCCACCTCCTCGCTCTTGGAGCGCACCCGGTTGACCGCTAGCCCGAAAGAGCAGACCGGTATCCCGTCATTGGTGAACCTCAGCTCAGGGTCCCTCGTAAGGTTTCCCGCCAACACGACACGATTGAAGCTGACCACGACTGATCCTCCTTATCTCGACCCAACCAACCTAACAATACAGGATCATGCTCGGTTCTCAAGCGACGAAACTTTAGCCTAGTTGGTCGGGTCGGCCGGACCACCGGCCAGCCGGGTGCAAGCCGCTAATCTCGGGCTGGAGCTCGGTGATCTATATGCCGTTCTTCTCGGGTAATGGCCGCGCTCGAGGCCGCTTATTCGACGAGGAAGTGCTCCACCGTGTCCTCCTCCCACTCGAGGCCGGTGCCCCGTCCTTCGGTCGGGATAGAGGGCGTGACCGGCTTCGATCATCACGGGTTTCTTGAGGACGGGCATGGCGAGGTCGTGGTACTCGAGCCGGTGTCCCGTCGGGGTGACGGCCAAAAGGAGTGCTTATCTCCGGGAAGATGTGGCTCGTGAACGGCAGGCCGGATGGCTCGGCCAAGGACGCGGCCCTGAGCCAGTCCGTGACGCCGCCGATCTTCATAGCGTTCGGCATGCCGTAGTCGCAGGCACCGACCTCCAGGCTCTTCTGCTGTTCGCGCGGGTCCAATAAATCTCGTCGATACAGATCGCGCTCCTCGCCTCCCCGGCGATCTGGCGTGGCTGACGAAGTCGTCGGCCCGGGTGGGCTCCTCGATGCAGTACAGTTCCTACCTCTCGAGTACCCGCACCCACTCCAATGCCCCCGTCACGGAGAGGTTGGGCGGCTTCTCTTAGGTTGTCCGTTGCCTCCTCGAGGACGGACTTTTCTTTGGTCACCCTCTAAGTGTACTGGTATGTAACCAGCATGACTCTAGCGAAACGACTGTATAGGCTAGCCTAGAATGGGAGTCCCGGCCCTTTAGCGAGAGGAGGATGCATTGACGGACCTGGCGCCTAGACGGTTCTCTAGGTGAACCGGCAACAGGTCGCGAGGCTGATCGCGCGGCTCGCCCTCGGCATCGCCGTGGGAGCCGCCCTTGCGTTTGTCGCGCTGAAGTACCTGTAGGTGAAGAACACAGTCCGAGCCTAATACCCGTGGCATATTAGCGGGAAGTACTTGGTGGAATTAGGATGAAGCGGTCCACCTAAATATAAGAAAGGGAAACGGTGCGGTTCTTGGTGGTCTTGGCAATAGTGCTACTCCTGGTTGGCTGCAGCCAAGCCGCATCACCTGTCGAAAAGCAGCAGAAGAGGGAGGATCAAGAGCGGATAGAAGAGGTCCCGTCAAAAGAGAGACCTCCCGACCTACCCGCCTACGACATAATCATGGAACAAGACTGCGCCGAGACTGGGGTCGTGGGCAAATGCTACAGCGTCTCAACTGACGCCACCTCGAGAGAGGACCTGATATTCGTCACCGCCAACCTGTGGCTCAATAGCCCCAGGTATCTCGCTGTCCTGGTGACGTTCTACCCCGACAAGCCGACTGCAGACGTCAGCGCCAGGGGCTTCGCGTTCGAGAACGAACAGGCCGCCCGCGTGGTCCTCGCGCAGGTTCTCGCCCAGGGGACCAGCGTGGAGGATAGGGTGCGCGAGGCGATGGCCAACGGCGGCATATACGTTATCTCGGTAGCCGATGAGGTGGGAAAGCGTCCCCAGGGGACTGCCAGCTAGCGTTCCGGGCCACACGTCCCTGGTTGGATGGCCTCTCTTGGGTTGTCCATCGCCTCTTCTAGGACACAAGCACTTCGTGAGCACCCAGACTGGTGGAGGATGGAAGGTTCAGGCCGAGGGGACGAGTCGAGCCACCAGTGTGCACAAGACAAAGGGAGAGGCCGTGGCGAACGCCAAGGAACCGGCGAGGAGCCGGCCGCCGAGCCAGCTGCTCATCTACAAGCAAGACGGCAACGTGCAGACGGAACAGTCCTACGGGTAGCGTTAACTCCCTCTCTGACCACGTAGGTAACGAGACAAAAGGGCCGGGGCTCCCACCAGGATAGCCCTGGCCTCTTGTTCTTTCTTTGGGAGGAAAGCGTTATGCACGGACACAACCGCCTTGAGGCGGAGCTCACGGCGGAGGCGTGGGAGACCGTGCGCGACTGCGCAGCGCGGCTCCATAGGCCTTAGCCTGCAAGACCTACCTCTGCGAGCTACCCACCCTAGACTTTTTGATTGTCAGCTGGGTGACGGTACCCTCACGGCAGCGTTGATTCTCAGCTAGATGGAATGCTCGGTGCGAGCGTCGCGGCCGATTTTGCGGATCTTTTTGTGCGGCGTCCGCGTACCGCAGTTCTCCTTCGTGGGTGGACAACAACAGAACCACGGGTACTCCTAGGGATGAGGTTGTCCGAGGCCTAAAGTTTCAACCTAGACTGGGGCGAAGCGGTGAGTCTCGGGTATCCTCACCGGGAGCCGGGCCCCTTGCTTTAGGAGTTAGGAGGCAGTATGCAGAATTCCCCAACTTGCCTGAGGTGCAGTTCGGATAAGGTCATAACGATAGTGACGAGGCGGGGTTCTGATCGGGGCCTAGGCCCGCTGCGTTGGAGCAGACGGATGAAAAAGGCATCAGGACATGGTTATAGACCCGCATCCTTTCTTGTAAGCGGCGAGGGGAAGGGCGTTAGCTGTCACCCCAGATCAGTTATGGGTTCGGCTTGATCCCCAGGGCGCCCTCTATTCGGCGCCGGTCAAAGTCTTCTCCCCGGCCAGCTGCGGAAGCTCAGCTAGCCTTAAGCTTTGCTGGATACGCGATAGAAGTCCACATAGGAAGGTTTCTTCGCCCCGATGTAACGATCCAGGAGTTTACTCCCTCGGTTTGCAGGACAAACGTGTAAGCGGTAGATCTGCTCTGTAAAGTTCCCGCTCCGCAGACCGAAGGAGTAGCCCAGGCCGAGGATGATGCCCGGCAGCTCTACGGAGAGGCCGTCGAACCCGAAGACGCCAACCAACGCGCAGAGGACACCGAGTAGGCCTAGCACGATCCCAACCATAATCCGCGGTCCCATGGCCTCCTCCCTCTCGGTCCTCGAAGACATCCCCGGCGAGTCCGCCTTCAGGTCCACCAGCGCTACGCGGCAACGTTACCCGCCCCGCGGGGTTACTCGCGCCCTTCCGGGGTGAGGCGGTCGATCCACTCATCGGCTTCGGCGCGGGTCAGATCCGTGAGGGGCTTGCCGACGCGGTTCTCTAGGCGTTCGACGCCGTTCTCGCCCCGCCACTCAACAGCCAGCGTCTTCAGGAGGTCAACCTGGCTCTTGCGTGCCTTGGCCCCGTTCTTCCTCTTGGAGGACGCTGCGGGCTTCTCGGCCTGGCCGTTCGGGGCATCCTGCTCCGCGGCGGGAGGAGGGCTCTGGGCGGCCTCCTGCCTCCCCCCTCGGATGGCGGTGGGCCTGGCGGAGTCGGTGGAGCCGCGTGGCGATGAGCCCTCGAAACTTCGGGAGGCCGGTGGGGCGTCGTCGCCCTCAGAGAGCTCCTCGAGGGCGGTAGCGCCGACGTTCACCGCATCGCGCAGCGCTCTCGCCTTAGCCCGGGTCTCGGCCATCCTGATAATGTGCGGTGCGATGCTGCGTCCCACGTTATCAGGGGAAGCGTCCCCGATGCCTGAGAAACGCCGCCCGTCTTCCATTTCGGCGGTCGCCTTGACTATGGCGACGTTGCCGTTGGACTCGTCGGGGACCTGGAGGAGGTCTGTGTCTATACCCCTGAGACCCCGGCCGTGCGCCTCGTCGAGGAGGCCCGCAAACAGGACGTATTGCTTTCCCTGACGGGTAATGAGGAACTCGTCCCTCACAGGCCGCGCCTTACCTCTGCCTCGCGGTAGTCCTCGCCTTCGAGCGAGATCCAATCGCACATCGCAATGATTCTGCTGGCGGTCCTCTCCCCGAGTTGGGCCGCCAAGTCTTTGGGCCCCGTGTTGGAGGTAAAGATCGTGGACAGCTCCTCCCTGTAGCGGTGGTTGACGATGACAAAGATGCGCTCGCGCACCCAGTCGTTTGCCCTCTCTGCGCCCAGATCGTCCAAGAGCAGCAGGTCGGCGTTCTTTACTGAGTCCATCCACTCGTCGATATCCCGGCCCGGGGCGTTGTATGTCCCTCGCATGTTGTCCAACAGCTCCGGCACCGTGACAAAGAGCGAGGGCACCCGCTTGCGCGCTATGAGCTCGTTCATTACCGCGACCGCAAGGTGGGTCTTCCCCGTCCCCACGTCGCCGCAGAAGTACAGCCCCCGCCCGTCTGCCCGGTGCTCCTCCCAGCTCTTGAGGTAGCTCTCGACCTTCTCCATGGCCCTCGCGGCGGCAGGGCTCACGTACGGTTTGAAGCTGGCGAAGGTGTAGCCCTTCATGCGCTTGGATAGTCCACTGCGGTCTTTAAGGGCGCTAAGGCGGGCGTCGCGGCGCATCAGCTCCCACTCGCGCTGCTCGTTTTTCTTCTCGCACTCGGGTGTACACGGATGGTAGTACCATTCGCCCGGCTTGCCGTACTTTTTCTGGAGGGCTGGCGGGAACTCGTCCCACTCAGCCTGGAGTTCGCGTCCGCAGTGGGGGCAGACCTGATCGTCCAGCCTCAAGACCTCCACGGTGGCTTCGTCCTTGGTCCCGCCCCTACTCCTTTTCGCCGAAGAGCCACTCATAGCCCTCCCGGCGTCTGGCAGCAGACTGTCTATCCGATCCACCGTTCACCCCCCCTCTGGCTCCGCTCTCTCTTATCCTCAACGCCCCGCCCCTCACAGCCCCGCTCTCCTCGACGAGCCTGAGCTTGCGGTCCTGCTCGAACCTCTCAACGTCCTCCACGCTCTTCACGCCCCGCTCGACCCACCGCTCCAATATGGAGCGCACATAGCCTACCCGGCGGGCGTCGCGTTCGCTGGCTATCCTCAGGGCCTCCCGCACCGCGCCCGGCGAGAGACCGTCTCGCTCGCAGTAGCCGTTCAAAAACTCCAGGATGTGCGGCGCCGGCAGCGATCCCATGAAGCGGAAGTAGTCGTCCGCCGAGACGCCCTCAGGCTCGGCCCGCACCACCTCCACTTCACGGACGGGAGCGTCTCGCCTCTCCTCGACGACCTCGAGCCGGTGCTCCCTCGCCCGGGCCGCCGGTGGATGCTCGGCGACCTCGAGCCAGTCCTCACGATCGGTGACGAACCCGGCTGCTCTCAGCGTCTCGAAGGCCGCCTCGACGTTCTCTAGCGTAGACCGCAGGAGTTCGGCAAGCTCCTCCGGCGCCACGGCATCGTGCCCGAGGTCGGGAAGGATGCGCAGCAGCTCGTAGAGGGCGACGGCCTCGGCTCCGAGGTGGGGCATCCAGCGGACGTAGAGCCGGGCACGGTCTCCCCGTGCCCTCTTCTCCCCCGGAGGTGTAAGCTTGACCCTCTGCATCTTGGGGGCCAGTATACCGGCCACGGGCGAGGCTCTCTACGTCCGATTCAAGACGTAGAGCGGGACTACGCCGACGAGTAACCCGACCACGCTTTTGACGGCTATCGCGAGGATGCCGGGGCCCCAGTCACCCTTCATGAGCCTGACAGTCCCGAGTACCCTCCCCACAGGTTCAAACAGGATCGAGGATAGAACGATCTCAGAACCCCGTTATCTATCCCAGCGATAGACCAGGCGCGTCCGCGGTGGCGGCCGGGCGTGGCGTTCTCGGGGGCGTACGACGGGCGCGGTTCGGTCAACCTGGTCCTCTAATCGTCGATGCCAGGCTGGACGCCGGGCAGGGTGCGGTCGAAGGATTCTATGCCGGGGATTAGACCCTGGCTCGCGGCGAGCGCGAAGAAGATGGCGGCCACGCACAGGATGACGGTCGCGGTGGCGAGCCTCCTCGCGCCGAGGAAGTAGCCCAGGATGCCGAGCGCCGCCCCCAGGGCCCCGCCCGAGACGTTCGGGGTCCCTCCTATGAGCGCGGCCAACACGCTGCCCAGCCCGAGGAGTATGCCGATTACGCAGGCGATTCTGGCGCCCAGCAGCTTCGCCTGCTGCTCGCCCTCAGGACGCATGGGAGCGCCGTCTCGCTTCAGCCCCCTTGCCTTGCGTTTTCTGTCTTCGCTCAAAGCTGCTCCCACTAGCCGTTTACTTGGACGGGACACCGTGTACCGGTCGGGGTACTAGTATAATCCCCATCCTGTGAGGTTCGAGCGCGCACTCCCCGGCACCAACGAGGTCTTCCTGCCCGACGGGCCGCCCCGCCCGGTCTACGAGGACATCTTGGGAGAGCTTGAGCGTACCGGGCCGAAAGGGTGGGAGGACAAGCGACGCCGGGCGCACGACCTCTTGCTCAAAGAGCAGTACGCGTTCGGCATCAAGTGGGGCGATAAGACCCACCCGACCGACTGGATCCCGCGCGTCATCCCCACCTCCGACTGGAAGTGCCTCGAGGCCGGCCTCACCCAGCGCCTGCGCGCCATCAACTTATTCTTGAGGCGTCTTGAAGCCGGCAAAGAGGAGGTCGTCCCAAGAGAGGTCGTCGAGAGCAGCATACTCTACGACACTACCTGGAAGAATCGTTTCGGGCCCGTTCCCGTGCGCCAGATCGCCTTCGACGTCGTCGCCGTGGAGAGCCGGAGGGTCGGTGAAAACGGGGGTTGGGAGTACCTCGTAATCGAGGAGAACGCCAAGATGCCGGTCGGCCTGGCTGCCATGACCCGCCGGCGCCGCATGAGCCGGGAGATCTTCTTCCCCGAGACGTTCGCGCGGCTCCCAGTCCTCCCCCTTGACGGCTGGCTCGAACGCCTCGGGAACGCCTTGCGCGCCGCCTCCCCCGAAGGTGCCGACGCGACGCTCGCCATTGTCTCTAGCGGCCGCGCGGACCAGTTCTACCTGGACCACCACATCTACGCTGAGGAGATGAATGCCCTCCTCGCCGAGACCAAGGATCTCGAGCTGGACGGAGGTGGGTACCTGGTCCACCGGCCGACGGGGCGCCGCATAGACGTGATCTACGAGCGGGTGGACGAAGATACGCTCTACGCCGAGGTACCAGGTCTTTTGGAGTGCCACGTTGGGGGCAAGGTCCACGTTCTCTTCGCCCCGAACACCGAGATAATAGACGACAAGGGTGTTGGCGTCTTCGTCCCCGAGATGGTGCGCCGCTACCTCGGGGAGGAGCCCCTGATCGAGAATGCCCGGACCTGGTCGCTCGCGGTCGAGGAAGAGAGGCGCTACGTCATGGAGCACTTCGGCGAGTTGGTCGTCAAGAGCCGGGGCGGATACGGGGGCAAGGAGGTCATGATCGGACCCGAGGAGACCCGCGAGTCGGTCGAGAGGTTCCGCCGGGTGGTCGAAGAGAACCCGGTAGAGTACGTGGCCCAGAAGATGATAGATTTCTCCACCCACGTCCTGTGCGAAGCGAACGTCGACGAAGACGATTTCCTCCTGCGCGACTCCCACGCCGACTACCGCGTGATCGTGCTCGCCCCCGACCCCACGGACCCTGGTATCGTTGAGGCGGTTCCGGGGTCCCTGAGCCGGGTCGCGGCACCCGGCAAGCACGTCGTCAACATCTCCAGCGGGGGCAAGATGAAAGATACGTGGGTGCTCGCGCGATGAGCTACGGGGACCTGATAAAGGATGCGTTCCGGATCACGCTCCGCAACCGATTTCTCTGGTTTTTCGGTTTCTTCGCGGGCAGTGTGCTCTTCAACTTCCCCTTGGGCGTAGGCAACTTCGACACCGACGACTTCGAGCAGTCAGGCGCCGGTCCTTCGGCGCTCGCGACTCAATTTGGGCCTGGGGCATTAGACAACGCGGCCTTGATTGTGGGTTCGGTCGTCGTGATGCTCCTGGTCGTGCTGCTCTTCATGGTGATGTCCATAATTTCCCAGGGAGCGCTCTCTGAGAGCGTGGCCGCGATAGATCGGGGCGAGGGACGCCGGTTCGGGTTCACCTTCCAGGCGGGACTCTCCAACTGCTGGCGCGTGCTCGGGTACTACATTTTATTTTTCCTGCTCGCGGTCGGGTTACTTGTCGCTATCGGGATTCCCATCGCGCTCCTTATTGGGGGGGCGTTTGCCGCCACGCAGTCTACGGGGGCGCGGGTCACCGTCGCGGTCCTGGCCGGGCTCGTTGGCGTCGTCCTGCTCGTCTTGATTTTCGTCCCGCTGCACATAATCTCCCAGTATGCTCTGCGGGAGATCGTGGTGCGCCAGGCGCGGGTCTTCGGCTCCGTCGGAAGCGGCTACGAGGTCTTCCGGCGCAACCTCGGCCAGAGCCTGCTGCTGTGGCTCATAAACGTACTGCTCATGATCGGCGTAGGGATCGTGCTCCTCGTCGTGGTCGTGCTCGTCGGCTTCGTCCTGTTTATCCCGACCATCGCACTGGCCCTCGCGGAGTACACCAGCACGGCGATGGTGGCGGGCGTGATGGCCGGCGTGATCCTGCTCCCCATCCTCCTCGGTGCCTCTGGCGCCGCAGGTACCTTCAGACACGCCTACTGGACCCTCGCCTACCTCCGGCTCACCGCTCTCAGCGAGACGGCGCCCACCGGGACGACTCTCCCGCCGGACTCTTCTCCCGCCCTCGGCTAAGATAATCTGGCACACAAACGGCTAGAGGGGTTAGAGACATGACGAAGCTGGACGGCAAGGTCGCGATCGTCACGGGCGCGTCGAGCGGCATAGGCGAGGCGACGGCCGAGGCGCTCGCGGCGGAGGGGGCGGCGGTGGTCGTCGCGGCCCGCAGAGAGGATCGGCTGACGGACCTCGTGGGACGGATAGAGGCCAACGGGGGCCGGGTGCTTGCGGCCGTTTGCGACGTTACCGACGAGGGCCAGGCGCACGGCCTGATCCGGGAGGCCGAAGATGAGTTCGGCAGCGTGGACATCCTGGTCAACAACGCGGGCGTCATGTTGCTCTCAACCGTGGGGAAGGGCCTCTCCGATCAGTGGCGCCAGATGTTCGAGGTTAACGTCATGGGGTTACTCTACGCGACGGACGCCGCCATAAAGGTGATGAAGGAACAGGGCTCGGGACACCTTGTCAACATAAGCTCGGTAGCCGGGAGAAAGGTTACCCGCGACTCCAGCGGGGTCTACGCCGGGACGAAGTTCGCCGTGAACGCCATCTCGGAGGGTCTTAGGCAGGAGCTCTTGGAAGACAACATCCGGGTAACGATCGTCGAGCCCGGTGCCGTCGACACCGAGCTCCCGGACCACATAACCGACGAGGACGCTCGCGAGGGCCTGAGCGGTCTCCTGAGCCTGGAAAGGTTACAAGCGGAAGACATCGCGAGCGCCATAACCTACGCCGTCACGCAGCCCGAGCGGGTAAGCGTGAACGAGATCCTGATCCGGCCCACCCAGCAGCCAGTCTAGCACCCTTCCGGCGTCGCGCTTATGGTCTTCGTCCCAGCTGTGAGGGTCGTGCAGCTTGTTGCGTCTGCCGCTTTAGGTCCGCGCGGCGACACACAACCAGGCTAGTACCGCGCCGGCGTCTGCACGCGCAGCTCGCCGCTATTCTGCCCCTGTTCCGCCTTGAGCAGCTGGTTCAGAGACTCGACAGCGACCTCGAGTTCGGCGCGGCGGGGCTCGGTGGTGGTGAGGTACCTCTGGAAGAGGTTGCCGACGACCATAGACGGGCGGGTCTTGCCGAAGACGAACCAAGCCTCGGAGATGAAGATGAACTGCAGGACGGCGTAGCCCCACCAGTCTATCAGGGGGTCGAGGAGGGCGGCGAGGACTATGTAGCCCAGGATGTTCGTCCCGCAGCGGGGGTGGAGGCGGCTACTCGATCTAGCGTTCTGGAACGTCACCTCACCGTACTTCTCGTAGCCGGCCACGGCCTTGTGCTCGGCCCCGTGGTAGCGCCCAATGGGGGTGAATTTCATGGCGGCGAAGAAGAGCAGCAGGATCGGCAATATAGGAACCGCTGCAAAGAAGGCGAAGACGCCGCCGAGGAGTCCTTCTCCGCTTCCGAACTCCATCAGGCGCACGAACAACCAGAGGATGCCTATGGTGACCGCGAAGAACAGGAGGGTCCAGATAGAACCGATGACTTGGAGAAGTAGCCTGCCCCAGAAAAAGACCGAGCGTATCACCGGCAGCCGGGAGACGCGCAGTACGGTGGGGTTCTTAGGCCTGTGCACGCTCGTGGGCTCGACCTTGACGTGGATCTTGCCCTGCCGACGGTACGCGATGCTCATGTAGTTCGGCCCGAATAGGTCCAACCCGTCCCAGCGGGCCATGCCGCCGAAGACCAAGCGCTCTCTATCCTTACCCTCCCGGGCGTCCTTCGCCAAAACCCTCCCTCGCTTGGAAGACCAAAGGCTAAAAGATAGCACGCCGGGCAAGCCGGGGTTGAGGGCGGACCGCCCGTGGTTTTGCGTGTGGTAGAGGCTTTGCGGTTCGTAAGGTCCCGGCGCCGGTTAGAATGACGGGAGACGGGCGCGCCCTCGAGGGAGAGTTATGCAACAAGGGTCGAGCGGGACCTCTCGGGAACGCATGGTTTACGCGGGGATCGGTCTGGTCTTCGCGCTCCTGCTCGCCATCTACCTCGTGTACAAGATCGCGGTCGTCGTGCTGGTATTGTTGGTAACGCTCTTGTTCTCGATCATCATCAGCGCTCCCGTGGATTACCTGGGCCGCCAGGGCGTTGGCCGTGGGTGGGGCACACTGGCGGTTCTGGGGGGGCTAGCCCTTCTCTTCGGGATCTTTGGTGTGGCGCTGTCTCCTGTGGTGGCGAGCCAGGCGACCCAGCTCGTGGAGACCTTCCCGACGCTGCTTGAGAGCGCACAGCAGATCGTAGTGCAAGTGCAGGACGTGTTCGGCCTCGATACCTCGTTCCGCCTGGACCCCCAGAGGTTGGGCGATACAGCGCGCAACTTCCTCTCAGGCGGCACGCTCACGACGGTCGCCAGCTTGGGTGCCAGCGTGGCGAATGTCCTCTCTTTCGGAGTTGTGATCCTCATTGCGACCATATACACCGTCGCGCGCCCAGCGCCGCTAGTCAACGGGTTCGTGGCTCTCTTCCCAGCCGGTAGGCGGCAGAGGGTCAGGGCCGTACTCGGAGAGATGTACGGAGCGGTCCAGAGGTGGTTTTTGGGACAACTCGCCTCCATGATCATCATCGGCCTTCTCTTCACCGTGGCGATGTTCGTGATCGGGATACCCTTCGCGCTCCTGCTCGGGATCTTCGCCGGCCTCATCTCCTTCGTGCCGTACATTGGGCCGCTGATCTCGGTGATCCCGCCGGTCCTTTTGGCGCTGACCGGCGTCCCGATAGACGCCTTGTGGGTGCTACTGGCCTACTCGATCATCCAGGCGATCGAGGGCAACCTCGTACAACCCATCGTGATGAGCCGGGCGATCTCCCTGCACCCGGCGGTCCTAGTATTCGCGCTGCTGATCATGGGCACGCTCTTTGGGTTCGTGGGTGTGTTCCTGGCCGTCCCTCTGGTGGCCGTGCTGCACGTCCTGTTGCGCGAGTTGTGGATCGATCGCATGGACGATCTAGGCAAGGATCCTGACCCTCCAGAAGGGCCGGAGCCGTACGAGCCTAAGCCGAGGGCGAACCGGCTGCGACGAGCCTTAAGAGGCCTCCTTCGTCTCTAAACTCCCTCTCGGTCAGAAAACTAGTCGAGACTACGCCCCTCCGGAACTCTTCGTCTTCGAGCACGGCCAGGTGCAGCGGTAGGGTGGTTTCCAGGCCTGAGATAGCGAACTCGTCCAGCGCCCGCAAGCCGCGGCGTATGGCGTCCTCGCGGTCGCGGGCATGCACGATGAGCTTCGCCAGCAGGGAGTCGTAGTACGGAGGCACCCTGTAGCCGGCGTAAAGGTGGGAGTCCACCCGGACGCCGGGCCCTCCCGGCGGATTATATACCTCTACGAGCCCGGCCTGGGGCAGGAAGTTGCGCCGTGGGTCCTCGGCGTTGATGCGGAACTCTATCGCGTGACCGTTCGGGGTTAGGGCATCTTCAGGGACCTCCAGGCGCTCACCCGAGGCGACCCTGAGCTGCTCGGCCACGATGTCCACGCCTGAGAGCATCTCCGTTACCGGGTGCTCGACCTGGAGGCGCGTGTTCATCTCGATAAAGTAGAATTCGCTGCCCGCGTAGACGAACTCCACCGTCCCTGCCCCCTCGTAGCCCAAAGAGTCGATCAGGTCGGTCGAGGCGTCCATGAGGCCCTTCCGGATCTCAGTCGGCAAACCCGGAGCCGGAGACTCCTCGATGAGCTTCTGGTAGCGGCGTTGGACCGAGCAGTCCCTCTCGGGGAAGGTGACCATCGTGCCCGAGGAGTCGGCGAGCACCTGCACTTCGACGTGGCGCAGCCTTTCGAGAAACTTTTCGACGTAGACCGAGCCGTCGCCGAAGTTGGCCCCCGCCTCCCGGCTTGCGCTCAGGTAGGCGTCCTCGACCTCGGCCTCGGCCGCCATGACGCGCATACCCTTCCCCCCGCCCCCGGCGCTCGCTTTAATGACCAGCGGGTAACCAACTTCCGCTCCTACACGCTTCACCTCAGCAACGTCCCGGCAGAGCCCGTCTGAGCCCGGGGTCACGGGGACGCCGGCCCGTGCGGCGGCCGTACGCGCGGCCACCTTGTCGCCCATGCGGGCTATTGTGCGCGAATCGGGGCCGACAAACTTCAAGCCGACACGCTCGCAGATCTCGGCAAAGCGGGCGTTCTCAGCGAGAAAACCGTAGCCGGGGTGGATCGCGTCGGCGCCCGTGAGCTCGGCGGCGGAGATGATCGCCGGTACATTGAGGTAGCTGCTCGCCGCAGGCGGCGGGCCGATGCAGACCGACTCGTCGGCCAGCTCGTGGTGCAAAGAGTCGGCGTCTGCGGTGGAGTAGACCGCGACGCTCCTTATGCCGAGCTCGCGGCAAGCCCGGATAACACGCAGGGCTATCTCCCCGCGGTTCGCCACGAGGACCTTGGCGATCACTACCCTGCGTCGGGCCGCAGGTACAGGAGCGGCTGGTCGTACTCGACGCCCCCGGCGTTCTCGGCAAGGACCTCGACGACCTCGCCCGAGACGTCGGCGACAATCTCGTTCATGAGCTTCATCGCTTCGACGATGCACACAACCTGCCCGGCTATGACCGTGTCGCCCACCTCAACGTAGGGATCTTCCCCCGGCGCCGGCGCTCGGTAGAAGGTTCCAACCACCGGCGAACGCACCGCGTGCAGGGCGTTCATCTCCAGCGAAGCCTCGCCGGTCTCGGCGACGGCTTCTACGGCCCACGCCTCGGCCCTCTGCTGCGGGGAGGACTGGGAGTATGCCGGGGCGGGGGCCTCGGGAAGAGCTTTCACCACGATCTCGGTCTCCCCTCGGCGGACCCGGATCTCGCCGACCCCACTCTCGCGCAAGAGATCCACGATCCGCCCGACCTCCTCCAGCGGCAGCGGATCGCGCCGGTTTTCTTCCACCTCTCGCATAGCCCGGGATTCTACACGTCCGCCCGTGGGAAAACCCGCCCCCGGTTGTACAATGCTCCAAGATCCATGACCGAGCCCACCACCGAGCGCGTCAGCATCAACGTCCTCGATCCCCGCGTGGCCCAGCAAGTCGCGGCTGGGGAGGTCGTGGACCGCCCGGCCTCCGTGGTTAAGGAGCTGGTCGAGAACGCCCTGGATGCCGGCGCCTCTCGCGTGGAGGTCGAGCTGGGCGACGGAGGGACCTCCCGTATCCTAGTCCGCGACGACGGCTCGGGGATGCCTCCCGAAGACGCTCGCCTCTCAGTCCTGCGCCACGCGACCAGCAAGATCCGGAACGTCCAGGACATAGAGGTCGTTACCACTTTGGGCTTCCGCGGCGAGGCCCTCCCCTCCATCGCGAGCGTCTCCTCTTTCTGCCTCACGACCTCCACAGGCGAAGGTAGCGGCACGAAGGTCGTCGTCGAGGGCGGCGCCGAGGCCGAGATCTCCCCAGCCTCCCACCCGAAGGGGACGACCATACTGGTAGACCGCCTGTTCTACAATGTCCCGGCGCGAAGGGCGTTTCTGAAGGGCCCTCGGGCGGAGCGGGCGGCGATAGTGGAGGTCGTGACGCACCTCGCGATCGCCCACCCCACCTTGGCTTTCCGCCTGACGGAGAAGGGTCGGGACTACCTCTCATTACCGGAATCTGGCGGCCTCTTAGAGCGACTCGCCCAGATCCTGGGCGTTGCAAAAGCCCGCGCACTGCGCGAGGTCGAGTACGAGTCGGGCGCGTTCAAGATCTCCGGCTACGCCGCCCTCCCTAGCCTGACCGAGGGTAGCCGGGCCCACCAGACAATCTCGGTGAACGGCCGCTTCGTGAGGGCCGACAACCTCCACCGCGGCCTCGACGACGCTTACCGGGCGACTGTCCCCTCCGGCCGCTATCCCTCCGTGGCCGTCGAGATCTCCGTGGACCCTCGCCGCGTGGATGTGAACGTCCACCCGACCAAGCAGGTCGTCCGCTTCTCGGAGGAGCGAGCTGCCCGCGAGGCCCTCGCAGCCGCCGTCCGCGGCGCCATAGAGTGGCGGCCCCCGGCCCCGCCCTCCACCCCCCGCGCGGCCGAACGGACCTTCACCCAAGACCGCTTTTCCGTACCTAGACCCACGTCTTCGCGCCCGCCGGCGGAATACCCATCCTTCGCCGCTGAGGGTCGTCCCTCCTACACCGTTCCGCCGGCACAGAACCTGAGCGAGGCACGCGAACGACTCTCAGAGGCTTCGAGGCCTCTGAGGGAGCAGACGGCGGGACCACTCGCGGAGGAGCGCGGTCGCTATGGGGAGCTGCCGGAGCGTGGCGCGCTGCCGCAGGCATCGCCGGAGGAGTTGCGGGTCATTGGCCAGCTCGCGGCGGGCTACATCCTCGTTGAGGAGCCGGAGTCTTTGTGGGTCGTGGACCAGCATGTCGCCCACGAGCGAGCCATCCTCGACAGGCTCCACGACTCCGACAGCCCGGTCTCGGTGCAGAGTCTGCTGGTCCCGGAGGTCGTGGAGCTCTCTCCGGGCGAGGCCGAGCTCGCGGCGTCGAGCCTCGAAGAACTCTCCGTCTACGGCTTCGAGGCCGAGCCTTTCGGCCCGCGCTCCGTGCGGGTTAACGCCGTGATCTCCACCCTCGCCGACAGGGACGTAGCGGGCGCCTTCAAGGACGCCCTCTCGTCCATCTCGGGTACCGAGCCGGGCCACCGCCGCGAGGACCGCATCCTCGCCACCATCGCTTGCCACTCCGCCGTGAAGATGGGCGACCGACTCTCCCAACCAGAGATGGAGGTCCTCATAAGGGATTGGCTCACCAGCCGCCTCCGCGCTACCTGCCCGCACGGCCGCTCCATCTGCTACCGCATCGGCCTAGGCGAGGTCGCCCGCAAGCTCGACCGGCACTAGATGAAGGACCGTCTCCTCGGCGTACTCGCCGTCGCGGCGGCGGCGTCCATATGGGGGACGCTAGGGATCTTCGCTAAGATGCTCTACGCCGAGGGCGTCTCGTTCGAGGCCCTAGTGGCTTTCAGGGCGACGGTCGGGTGGATGGCCGTACTGGCGTTCTTGCTAATAACGGGCGGGGCGCAGTGGCTGAAGGTTCCGGGCTGGGACCTGGCTTTCCTGGTTCCTCTGGGAGTCATAGGAATCGGGGCGTTCTACCTGCTGTACTTCTACACGGTTCAGGAGAGCACGGTCGGGACGGCGGCCATACTACTCTACAGCTCGCCGGCGTTCGTGGTGGTGCTGGCGCGACTGTTCCTTGGGGAGGCGCTTGGGACAGTAAAGGTGGTCGCGCTGCTCCTTACCACCTTTGGCATCTTCCTAGTCGTCGGCGCCTACGCCCCGGCGAGCCTGGAGGTGAGCCCGACGGTGCTCGCCACAGGGTTGCTTTCGGGCCTGACCTACGGACTGTACTCGATCTTCGGACGCCCCGTAGCCGGGCGCCTCAGCCCACCCGTCATCCTGAGCTACGCCCTGTTCTTCGGTGCGGCGCTGCTCGTGATCGCCGCCCTCCCGACGCTCGGCACGCTCGCTGGGCTCTCCTTCGGCTCCTACGCCCTCTTGGCGATGCTCGCGGTCGTGCACACGACGCTGGCATTCGCGCTCTACACCTTCGGGCTTGGGCGTCTTGGGGCGGGCCGTGCTGCCATCGTAGCCACGGTGGAGCCGGTGGTGGCGGGAACTTTGGGAACAGTGCTGCTGGGGGAGGATCTTACGGTCCCGAAGGCGGTCGGAGGGGTGCTCGTGATCTCGGGCGCGGCGCTCGCCCAGGTCAGGGTCGGAAAGAATGGTTTTCGGAGCAACTGAGGCGCCTCGTGGCGTCCACGCGAATCGTCCCGGCGGGCCGGTTTGTGGGTCGCAAAGGCGTAGTTTTGACCTTTCTTCGTCAAAGCGGGTACTATGTTGCCTCACGTACACCGACCGACGGGAGCAGCGAGAGGGTGCGCCCGCTCGGGGAAAGCTTCTATGAGGGCTGGATGTAGGATGCCCTCGGCTCCGGCACATAGAGGAGGAACGCCATGCCGATAGAGTTCAAGGAAGGCGGTTCGGACTACTCGCTAGGGGTCGAGGAGGAGCTCCACATCGTGGACGCCACCACCGGGGAGCTGGTCCAAAAGATCGAGGAGATAATGAGCCGGCTCCCCGATGAGCTGCGCGAGTTCGTCTCCTACGAGCTCTTCCAGTCGGTGATGGAGATCAAGACCCCTCCCTGCGCCTCGGTAGCCGAGGCCGAAAGGCACCTGCGCGAGCTGCGCGGGCGCGTCGGCTCGTGGGCCGCAGCCTGCGACGCCTCGCTGGCCTCGGCGGGCACCCACCCCTTCAGCCGCTACAGGGACCAGAAGATCACGGACCAGGACCGCTACAAGCAGGTCATAAAGACGCTGCGCTGGATCGCCCAACGCGAGGTGATCTTCGGCCAGCACGTCCACGTTTCCGTCCCAGGCCCTGAGGAGGCCATAATCGCCCACAACCGCCTCTCCCAGCAGTCGCCGCTCCTCTTGGCGCTCTCGGCGAACTCGCCTTTTTGGCAGGGTTTCGATACCGGCTTCGAGTCGAGCCGGGTGAAGATTTTCGAGACCTTCCCGCGCGCGGGCCTCCCCCCAGCCTTCCCCGACTTCGAAGCCTTCGAAGACTACGTTGACCTCATGGTCGAGTCCGGCGCGATGGAGGATTACACTTACTGCTGGTGGGACGTGAGACCCCACGCCAAGATGGGGACCATAGAACTCCGGGTACTCGACTCCCAGACCAACCTGAAGTACACCACCTCCCTGACTGCCCTCACCCAGTGTCTCGTCGCCAACATTCTGGAGGAGGTCGAACCGCAGGGACCCTACAACCGCGAGCTCGCCCTGGAGAACAAGTGGCGCGCCTCTCGGCACGGCATGAACGCGACCTTCTACGACGCGCACGAGAGAACCTCCGTCCCCGCGAGGGACATGGCCCGCGATCTCGTTGAGCGGCTCAAACCCCACGCCCAAGATTTGCATTGTGAGAACGAGCTCGAGGGTATACTCGACATAGTGGAGGGCGGCACCGGCAGCCAGCGCCAGCGCGAGATCTACGAGAGGAGCGGCGACTTCCTGGAGGTCGTCGCCTTCCTCATAGAAGGAACCCGCCCCGCCCTCGCCGAGGAGCAGAGCTAGACTTTAGCCACCAGGCTTCGGCTCCGGGCTTCCCAGGCGTCGCGGTCTATCGCGTACCAGATTACATTGTGACCTCTCCAACGGGTCTCGCCCAGTTAGCCGAGCCCGGCCTTCTCCATCACGCGCCGCGAGGCAGCGTTTTTGGGAGCGTAATGCTGGTAATCCGCTGCAGACCTAATTCCTCGAACCCCTAACGAACGCTCGCAACCGCCCTCGGTGGCGAGCCCCTGTCCCCAGCGGACGCGACTCAACTTCCACCCGCCCTCGGTTTTGTGCTCTCCCTCGGGCCAGTCTTCGTGGCATATCAGTCCTATATAGCCGATAAACTCGCCGGAACACCTTTCCTCCACCGCTGAGAGCCCGAATCCCGCTCCTCCCAATGCCGCACGAATCCAGTAATCTGCTCCGCACTCTTTTCCGGACGACGCCTCGGGCAGATACTTCATCACCTCCGGGTCGGCACAGATGCGAGCATAAGCGCTCAAATCCCCTCCTCTCCATCGGCGCAGCAGCAACCTGGTAGTCTCTATCTCCTTCATCCTTATGCCTGAAGCCTTACTTTTCGAACCCTTACTCCTCGAACCCTAAACTCCACACGCGGTCGAGGTCGTAGTTGGAGTAAGTGCGGAAGGCGACCATCGTCTCGGTCCGGGCGACACCCGGGACCTGAGCGATCCTCTCTGGGACTATCTCGGCGAGACTCTCGAAATCCGGGATGCGGACCATGACGACGAGATCGTAGGGGCCCGTGACGGAGTAGGCTTCAGTGACGCCCTCTATGCCGAGCATCGTCTGGGCTGCCTCCTGGACGCGCTCCCTCTCCGTCGTGACGAGCACGATCGCGGTTACCATGTCGCCACTCCCCTACAAATCAAAAGCCACCGCCCCCGCGAGGGTGTTGTCGTCTAGGGTCTTCTCGTACTCGACCAGGCCGGCCTCGACGGTGGCCCTGGAGGTCTCATCCAGCTCGCCGGGGTTGAAACCGCTAGCCTCCACGGTGGTGACCACGCCCTTCGGGTCTATCCGCTTTATGGTCGCGCTCTTGGACTGACGGTCGGCGCTGGTGTTGAAGATGATCTCGACAGCCACGGACGCCTCCGGTGTCTCGCCACCGTTGGCGACCGGCACGGCGAAGGCTGGCTCGGCGGCCTCGGTCAGGACCACGTTGCCATTCAGGTACAGGGCTCTTCCGGCTATTCTGAACGATTGGACCTCCACGCTGTGCAGAGCGCTCGGGTCGCTGCGGGCAGGGGCGGCATCGGCGGCGACGTCGAAACCGAGCGCGCCGTAGTCCATGAACGGCACCGGTTCTTCGAGGTAGCCCTGATCGCGCGTCTGGCCGGACCGCTGCAGGCCCTCCTGGACCTTCGGGATGAAGTGGTTAGCAATGATGCCGTCGCTCGTCCTGTAGTCCTCAACTGCCACTTTGAGCTCTTCGGTGAAGCCGCCCGCGTTCCCCGCGGCGGCCTGAGCCAGGCGTTTCGTTGCCTCGGACCTGACACCGAGGGCGGTGATCAGGTAGTGGTTAGCGTCCTCGAACTCCGGGGGCACCTCCTCCTGCCCGAGCGCCTGCAGGTATAGGTCCTCGGAACGATTCGCTACCTGGGCGAGGGCCTCCTCGTCGAGTCTCGCCGGGTCCCCGTCCGCGTTGCGCAAGGTGCCCTGGAGCTCGCCTTTGCCGGCGTTGGAGGAGTCGCTGAGCAGGCTGTCCGTGATCGTGACGTACTTGCGGACCTGGGTGGACTCTTGGGTGGCCACGCACCCCCTAGCGACGAACAAGATAAAGCCGAAGACCATCACGAGGAGGAGCAGGGAGCCGATCAGCACGAGCCAGGCCGGGAGCGTCCTTCGGCCGCGTTTCCTGGGACGGCTTCGCGCGCTCCTGGAACGCTCCGAAGGCCTCGAACGGCGGGGTTTCGGGGCGGCCCTGTGAGATCTACGCTCTATACGAAACCCCCAAGAAACCTCGTGGGCGAGGGGGGACTCGAACCCCCACGGCCTTTCGGCCACTAGACCCTGAACCTAGCGCGTCTACCAATTCCGCCACTCGCCCGCAGGTCCTGTCCGAGACACGTCCTGAACTCCGGGGGATTGTATCAGGACGGCGGCGGTTAGGCTAACGCGCGCAGCGGCATTCCTTAGGGCCTTTGCCTTACCGTCTTTAGTATCACAGGCCCGGCGTAGGCTATACAATAGCCCGAGGTAGTGACAGAGACGCGCTACATCGAGGGACAGGGACGCTACGCGCTGGCCGAGATGATCGGGCGCGGCGGTTTCGCCACCGTCTGGCGGGCCAGGTCACTTAAAGGCTCCCTCCGTGGCCGGGACGTAGCCGTCAAGGTCATCCCTGTCTACGGTTCTGGCGAGCGCTCGCGCGCACTGCGCGAGGGTCAGATCGCCGAGGGTCTAAGGCACAAGAACATTGTGGAGACCATAGAGGTCATCCCTGGGGACCACGAAATCTACCTGGTTACAGAGTACGTGGATGGGCTGCCGCTCGACGAGGCGGCCAAGGCGTACGACGTGGACGAGATCGTGGACTCCCTCACCCAGATCCTTGAAGCCCTCGTCTACGCCCACGGGGAGGGCATAATTCACCGCGACATAAAACCGCAGAATGCGCTTGTGGATAACAGCGGGCGCGTGAAGCTCACCGATTTCGGCGTCGCCTACCGGGCAGGCGACACGCGTCTAACCAGGGTAGGCTTCGCCGTCGGCACACCGGGCTACATAGCGCCGGAGATCCTGGATGGCGCCGACCCTACCGCGCTCACGGACATCTACGCCGTCGGGGCGACGGCTCGCACCCTCCTGGCCCGCCAGCCCTACGAGCCGCCCTCGCGCCTGCGGGAGTTCGTGAATCGGACCACCTCGCCGAACCCAGCCCACCGCCCGCAGAGCGCCTGGGCTGCCCTCAAGCTCCTCACAGGCAGGAAGGCCCCCTCGGGCAGCATCTCCCCCGACGGACGCAAGGGTCCGGCCAGGCTCTCCGAGAGCTTCAAGGACGGAGCGCTGCGCATGATCAACGGCCTCGCGGCCGGCTGGCTCGGCTTCCTCCTCGGGTCGGCGATCCTCGAAGACGGCGCGCAGGCGGCGGGGATCGCCGCGGGCCTCGGCGTCCTGGCCTACCTGCTGCCACGAATCGGCGCCCTCGGCGTGATAGTGGCGCTGGCCGTGGTGCTCGTGCGTAACAACGCGGGTCTGGGACTCTTGACGCTCGCGCCGGCCCTGGGTGGTATCTGGGTCGCCG
The DNA here is from genome assembly GCA_035641035.1 of Rubrobacter sp. Classification (GTDB taxonomy): domain Bacteria; phylum Actinomycetota; class Rubrobacteria; order Rubrobacterales; family Rubrobacteraceae; genus Rubrobacter_D. The sequence goes on from DASQVA010000342.1 coordinate 39,004, forward strand.
GCGTCGGCTCCGCCAGCGAGGACGTGCGGCGGCTCCCGCTTGGGCCCGCGCTCGCGGTCCCGCTAGCCCTCGTCGTCGGGCTGGGAACTCTTCTCGGGACCACCCTGGGAGCTGGGTTGCCGCTGCTCTTCGGCGCACTCATGCGTCCCCTGGGGGCGTGCCTCTCGGCGGCGGCCGGGGCCATTACCCTGATCTGCTACGATCTCACGCTGCGGGACGGACTCTTCGTCGACGGTAACCCCTATGCTGAGCTGCCCTACTCAGGGGCGAGGCTCTACGCGGTGCCCAAGAGTCTCGGGATCGAGGACCTGCTGACCCGGACCCAGTTGATCCTGCAAGCGTACCCGCAACTGCCGCTCCTGATCGTGGTGTGGGCGGCGATGGCCGGGGTCGTCTCGCTCGCGGAGTGGGCCGGAAGGCCCTTCGTGGGTCTCGCCATTGCCGTCGTCGGCGGGGTGATGGGGTACGGGCTCCTCGTCTCCTCGAAGGCCCCCTCGGGCACCTTCTCAGGCGCTATGACTTCGCTCTTTCTCGCCGCTATAATATATGGGGTGCTTAGGTACCTCGTATCGAGGGTAAGAGGTTAGGATTTCTTTGGGTTTCCTCAAACACATCGAGAAGCGGATGGAGTCGCTTGTGGAGGGTGTCTTCGGGCGGGCCTTCAGGCGAAGGATCCATCCTGTGGAGATCGCTAAGGGCCTCACCAAGCAGATGGATGAGGGCCGGATGGTCTCGATCTCGCGCACCTATGCACCCAACGACTTTACCGTTCACCTCTCCAAGGAGGACTCGGAGTCCATCCAGGCCTACCGGGAGTCGCTCACGGACGAGTTGATCCAGTACGCCTCCACCCACGCCGAGAACAAGAACTACCATCTCATGACCCCGCCCAGGATCCGCTTCGAGGCCGAGGAGACGCTGCGCTTCGGGGAGTTCGGCGTCACCGCCAAACTGACCGGCGGCGACGGTCCCCGCGAGAAGGGCGCCCCGCAGGACACCTCGGGCCAGACTCGCATCTTTCGCACCGAGGAGGTCACCAGCGGCGTGGACCAGGGAACGGCCGCCATCTCCGCCGACGAGGCGAGACGCCACGGGCTGGCACGGGAGATTGTCGAGGTGGTCCTGGATGACAAGAAGTACCCGCTGGAGGGACGCGGCCCGTGGACCGTCGGCCGCTCGCAGGAAAACGACATCGTAGTGGACGACCCGAACGTGTCCAGAAAGCACGCGCGGATCTCGCGTGCGGACGACGGCTTCGTCGTCGAAGACTTAGGCTCCACGAACGGCACCCTCCTCGACGGCGCACCCATAGACCGGGAGCGCATAGACGGCGGCGACGAACTGACCTTCGGCCAGAGCACCGCCAGCTTTGTCCGCCGCATAGATTCTCCGGGCGAGGGGCCTCAAGAAGGCAGACGCTAGGCGATGCTCGAGCTCCAGATACCGCTTTTGGCGGCGAAGGCCTTGCTACTGCTCCTCCTCTTCGCCTTTATCTACGCCGTTATGAGTCGGGGCATCGGTGACCTGCGCAAGATCCCCGACGACGAAGCCTACGTGCCGGGTCGGGGGACCAATCGGGGGCGCGACGGGCGTGGCGTCTACACGCCCCGCGGCCTGGCCCCCAGCTCCGCCCCAGCGCGCCCCGAGCTCGTCGTTGAGGACTCAGACATCCTCGCCCCGCAGACCCGGTTCGAGCTCAAGGATGGCGAGACCACCGTCGGGCGCTCCTCTCAGAGTAGTATCGTCCTCAAGAGCGATGACTACGCCTCAGGGCAGCACGCCCAGCTCACCCGCCATGGGGGTCTCCTCTACGTGGAGGACTTAGGCTCGACCAATGGGACCTTCGTCAACGGGCGCAAGACCGTTGGCGCCACGCCCATGAGAGACGGGGACACCGTCCGGATCGGTGCGACGACCTTCAGGTACGAGGGTTAGGCACCGGGTATGCCGTTCCTCGAGCTGCAACCGTTCGGCGTCACCGATGCGGGTAAGGTCCGCGAGAACAACGAGGACGCCCTGCTCGTCGGCGAAGGTGAGGATGAGACTCTCTTCGCCGTCGCCGACGGCATCGGCGGGTTCGAGGCCGGAGAGGTGGCGAGCTCCATCGTTATAGACGTGCTCAAGCGCCTGCGACCCGACGCCTCATTCGAACAGGCGATAAGGGAAGCCAACCGCCGCGTGCTCGCCGCCGGTCGGGGCGACGAGAAGCTCTCGGGGATGGGGACGACAGTGGTCGCCGTCCGCTTCAGGGGGACGCAAGCAGAGCCCGTTGCGGAGGTAGCACACGTTGGGGACTCGCGGGCCTACCTCGTGCGCGACAGCGAGATTAAGCCCGTAACCGAGGACCACTCGCTCGTCGCGGAGCTGGTGCGCAGCGGCGATCTGACCCGGGCCCAGGCCGCCGAGCACCCACAGAAAAACCTCATCACCAGGGCCCTGGGCGCGGACGAGGAGGTCGAAGTGGACACGGCCCTCCTGCCCATAGAGGCGGGCGACCGCGTGTTGCTCTGCTCCGATGGCCTTTCGGATATGGTGCCTGAAACCAGGATCTCCGAGATCGTGCGCGAGTCCTCCGGTGACCCGGAGAGGACCTCGCGCAGCCTGCTCTCGGCCGCCCTAGACGCCGGCGGCAACGACAACGTCACCGTCGTGGTCGTGGACGTGAGGGAGCAGGCAGAGCGCAAAGAGCCCGCCGCGCGTGAGGAACGACGCTCCGGCGGCACCAGGGAGATGCCCGCCGTCGCGCCGCCGGCGAGCACCCCTTCCTTCGGGCAGACCTCTGACGCTATACCAACCTCCGGGAGCAGGGGAGCGCGGACCCGTTACCGGCCCCCCAAGACCGCGCGCCGCAAGCGGCGTAGCGGCGGCTTCGGGAAGGCACTCGGGAAACTTGTGCGGGGGCTAGCGGTGATCTTGGTGGTCCTCGTCGCCCTCTTGCCGGCGTACCTGTGGGGCTCGAGCCGGTACTTCTTCGCCTTTGAGGGGGGGGAGGTAATCGCCTACAGGGGCCTACCCTACGCACCCTTCGGCGTCGAGCTCAACCAGGAGTGGCAGAGGCCCGGCCTCACAGAGTCGGAGATTAAGGAGCCGTACGAGGAGCCGGTAGAGAACCACAAGCTCTATACCAGGGAACAGGCCGAGAGGGTCCTCGGGGACCTAGGCAGTTAGGTTGGCTCCGCCGTGACCCAGCGCGCCACCACACCCATGATCCTGGCCCTCTTGGTGACAACCTTGGGGTTCGCTACTCTCATCTTCGTCCAGGAGGCGGCGAGCCCGCCCCTCATCTACGGCGCGTACTACGCCGGTACCCTGTTCGTGCTCTACCTGGGCGTGAGGCTTCTGTTGCCGCACTCTGACGTCTTGCTGCTGCCGCTGGTCACGTTGCTCACCGGGATAGGCCTCGTCATGATCTTCCGCCTGACCTACAACTTAGAGGGCGTGGAGAACCTGGCGACGACGCAGGCGCTCTGGATCCTGATTGGGGCCGGCACCATGTTCAGCATGGTGCTCTTCTTCCGCAACTACCATCGCCTCTTTGACTACAAGTACCTGTTCGCCTTCGTTGGGGTCTTCCTCATAGCCTCGACGTTCACGCCTTTGGGCTACGAGGTCAACGGGGCGCGCCTGTGGGTTGACCTTGGTCCGATCAACTTTCAGCCCTCCGAGTTCGCCCGCATCGCCCTCATAATCTTCTTCGCCGTATACCTGGCCGAAAAGCGCGACCTTCTGGCGGCCACGAGCCGCAGCTTTCTCGGCGTCCAGATACCGGCGATCAAATACTTCGGTCCCGTGGCCTTCGTGTGGGCAGCCTCGCTCGGCCTCCTGGTCTTCGAGAAGGATCTCGGCAGCAGCCTCCTTTTTTTCGCCGTCCCCCTGTTAATGCTCTACGCCGCCACCGGCCGTATCGCCTACGTGATACTCGGTACGGTCCTCTTCTCGGTAGGCTCGTTCGTGACGTTCTTGCTCTTCGAGCACGTGCAAGTGCGGGTGCAGGCGTGGCTCGACCCGTGGAAGGATCCCGACGGGACGGGTTTCCAGATCCTGCAGAGCATCTTCAACATCGCCGACGGCGGCCTGCTCGGGACGGGGCTCGGTGCGGGCTACGCCCAGACCATCCCCGAGGTCGAGACAGACTTCGTATTCTCGGCCATAGCGAGCGAGCTCGGCCTGCTCGGAGCTACGGCGGTCCTCCTAGCCTTCCTCATCTTCGTCTACAGGGGTACTAAGATAGCGCTGCTCGTCGAGGACGATGCCTCGAAGCTGTTGGCCTTCGGACTCACGACCATGTTCGCCCTGCAGACCCTCGTCATCGTCGGCGGGGTCACCAAAGCGATACCGCTCACCGGCATTACCCTTCCCTTCGTCTCCTACGGTGGCTCGTCCGTGGTTGGCAACTTTATCCTCGCCGGCCTGCTCCTGCTCGTCTCCGAGAAGGCTGGGCGGCGCGAGGCAGAGGGGCTCGTCTACCGGGAAGACCCGTGGGAGGCCCCGTGAACGCCTACCTGAGACGCACCTTCTACCTATTCGTGGTCGGGTTCGTGGCCCTCGTGGGGACGATGGCCTACTGGCAGGTCTACGCCAGGGAGTCCCTGGCTAACAACCCCGAAAATGGGTTCCAGACCCAGCGCAGCATATCGTCGCCGAGGGGTCTGATCCTCGCCGGCGACGGCGAGACAGTGCTCGCCCGGAGCGAGAAGCGCCGGGGCATCTCGGGTCCCATCTACGAGCGCGTCTACCCTGAGGGCGAGCCTTTCACAGGCGTCGTCGGGTACTGGAGCACCAAGTACGGGGCGACCGGCATTGAGATCGGACGCAACTCTGACCTCTCGAGCGTCGCCGGCGAGCCCGAGACGGTAGACGATCTCATAAATCAGGCTACCGGCGGTCCCCAACCTGGCAACAACGTGATCCTCACCCTCGACCCTGAGCTCCAGCGCATGGCCTACGAGGAGCTCTCCGGCAGCGTGACGGGCAGGGGTGCAGTCGTTGCCCTGAACCCGAAGAGCGGCGAGATCCTCGCCCTCGCCTCCTCCCCCTCCTTCGATCCGAACAACATAGACCAGTCCTTTCCAGAGCTCGTCCAGGCCCCGGACTCGCCGCTCGTGAACCGCGCGACGCAGAGCCTCTACCCGCCGGGTTCGGTCTTCAAGGTGGTAACGGCGGCCGCGGCGCTCGAGGCCGGGGTCAGCCCGAAGCAGAACTTTTTCGACGACGGCTCCTACGAGCTGCCTGGTTACACCGTCCAGAACTTCCAGGGCAAGGACTATGGGCAGGTGACCTTTACGCGGGCACTAGCGTACTCTATAAACGTGATCTTCGCCAAGATCGCGGTCGAGTTCGTGGGCGCGCAACTCCTGGCCGAGATGGGGGAGAGCTTCGGCTTTGGCGACCCCTACGACGACTTCTCGGTCGAGGTCTCGGGGAGCAGCCTCAACACTGCACCGCCCGAGGCGTGGACCTCTGGGACCCTCGCCCAGACGAGCTTCGGCCAGGGACAGGTGCAGTCCAACGCCTTCCAGATGGCGCTGGTCGCCGGGGCGATAGCCAACGATGGGAGGATGATAGAGCCCCGCCTCGTGCGCGAGGTTCGCTCTCCGGACGGCATCATCCTGGACAAACCCGCCCCGAGCGTACGCCGCCAAGTCATACCTCCGGACACCGCCCGAACCCTGGGCGAGATGATGCAGCAGGTGATCGTCCAGGGTCAGCTCACACAAGCCGAGATCCCGGGCGTCGAGGTGGCCGGCAAGACCGGCACTGCGGAGGCACCGCCGAACGCTCCGCACTCGTGGTGGATCACCTTCGCCCCCGCAAACGACCCCGAGATCGCCATGTGCGTGATGGTCGAGAACGGGGGCCGCGGCGACCGGGCCGCCCTCCCCATCGCGGACCGCCTGATGGAGAGGTATCTGAGGTACGCAGGCGAGTAAGGATATAATGCTACGTTGATGCAGCACTTCGTAGACAATCGCTACCGCATAGTCAAGCCGCTCGGCAGCGGCGGTATGGCCGATGTCTACCTAGCCCACGACGACGTGCTTGACCGCGACGTCGCCCTGAAGGTCATGAGCACGCGTTACGCCAGCGACGAGGAGTTCGTTGAGCGTTTCAAGCGCGAGGCCCAGAGCGCCGCAGCCCTCTCCCACCCAAATATCGTCTCCATCTTCGACCGTGGCGAGGCGGAGGACCGGACCTACTATATCGCGATGGAGTACCTGTCCGGTGGAACGCTCAAGGACCGCATCCTGAAAGGTGGCGCGCTCCCGGCCCGCACGTCGGTGGCGGTGGCGCTCCAGATAGCAGAGGCCCTGCGGGCGGCGCACGAGCGCGACGTGGTCCACCGGGATATTAAACCCCACAACATCCTCATCACTGGGACCGGGGACGTGAAGGTCACGGACTTCGGTATCGCCAGGGCGGCCTCATCTTCCACGATGACTAGGACAGGTCACATTTTGGGTACGGCCCACTACATCTCGCCCGAGCAGGCTATGGGCGAGCCTGTGGGACCGGCGAGCGACCTCTACTCTCTGGGTGTGGTCCTCTACGAGATGCTCACAGGCGAGCTGCCCTTCGACGCGGACACGCCTCTGGGGATCGCGATGAAGCACGTCAACGGGCACTTGCGCCCGCCGCAGGCTGTGAACCCTGCGATCCCCGATGGCATAAACGCCGTAACGGTCAGGCTGCTCGCCAAGCACCCCGAAGACCGCTACGCGAGCGACGCCGAGCTCATAGAGGACCTAGAGCGCGTCGTCGCGGGCCTGGAGCCCGCGGACGCCACTACCGAGATGATGACCCGGATCATGCCGGCCGCCGTGCCGGCCGCAACCACGCGGCTCGCCCCTGCGTCCTCTCCGCAAGGGGGGCGTAGGGACAAGAAGCGTCGCAGGACCGCGCCCCTCATCCTGACACTCCTAGCCCTCTTGACTCTGATACCCGTCGCCTGGGCCGGCTACCGAATGCTCGGCGACGAGCCCCAGGTGAACGCGCCCCCAGAGGAGCAAGTACCGCGGTTCGCTGTCCCCGAGCTGGTTGGCATGACCCTGGAGCAGGCCGAAAGCGAGTTCGGGGAAGACTTCGACATCGAGGTTGCCCGTAGTGTCGACGGCGAGAGGCCTGTGAACACCATTTTGAGGCAGAACCCGAGCAGGGGTGAGGTCAAGAAGGGCTCGACCATGGCGGTCACGGTCGTCGGAACACAGGTGGTCGGCGTGCCGGATGTTGTGGGCACGACGCGTGGCGCGGCGGAGCGGGAACTTGCGGGGGCTGGGTTCGAAGTCCGGACGGAGGAGCGGGAGAGCTCCTTCGGAGACGAGGGGCTGGTAATGAGCCAGGAGCCGGGGGGTGGTACGCGGGTGGAGGCCGGGTCCGAGGTGACGATCACCGTCGGTACCGGTCCCTCCGCGGTGGAAGTACCCGACGTCACGGGCGCCACCCCCGCGCAGGCGGCGGAGCTACTGAGAGAGGCCCGCCTGCGGCTCGGTTCGCAGAGCGAGAATTACAGCGGCGGGGTGGTGGAGGGCAGTATTATTTACCAGGATCCGACCGGTGGGGAGAACGTCGAGCCAGGAAGCGCGGTGGACGTCACGGTCAGCCTGGGACCGGAGCTGGTCGAGGTCCCTGAGGTCTACGGCGTGACCCTCGCGGAGGCGCAGCAGCTCGTGGGCAGCGCTGGGCTGAGCTCCACCGTCCTCGAGGTGGAGAGTCAGGAGGCCGGCGGCTCCGCCCTCTCGACGGACCCGCCAGCGGGCACGCTGTTGGACCCTGAAACTACGGTGACCATCTACTACAGCGCGGGTCCGCCTGAGGCCACGGCCTCCCCCGAACCGACGGTGTTGCCCGACACCACGCCCTCACCCGATTCGCAAGGCGCCCCCGAGTCGCAGATCTCGCCCAAAGACGAGCGAGAAGATCGGGGCAAAGCGGGCCGGGGCGGCAGCGGAAACCCGGCCGGCGGCCTCGGCAACGGCGGACCGGGGAATGGTAGACCAGGGAACGGCGGAAACGGGGACGTATCGAGGGGAGACGGGCCGGGCGGCGATAGAGAAGTCCGCAGAAAGGGAGGCGGCAACGGGTGAGGTTCCCGTTCGGCTCCTCCTCAGTTCCCTTCTAAAAGTTCCCGCCCGACGTAGTCCCCAAGGTCGGAGGCCTGAACCTTCCGCGGCGGGTCCACCTCGACGAAGCTGTGGCGGCCGATGGCGTTCTCCCGCAGCCAGTCTTCCTCGACCCCCTTCGCCCGTCCGAAATCGTAGCCGGTCTCGTAGTAGAGTGTGCGGAGCTCCCCGCCGGGCAGCTCGACCACCAGGATGGGGTATATGCCGGGAGAGTATGCCCGGACCTCTACCGTTTCGTCCGCCGCCGCGCCGCCCATGCCGGGAGTTTATACGGGGTCCGCACGGAATGGAAGCTCCCGGGGCGCGGAAGCCCCGTGATAGAATCAAGTACGTATGAAGATGCCTTACGACATTCATATTCGCGGAGGGAGTCACCGTGTCAGATTCCATACCCAAAGACGAAGAAACTGAGGCCGCTAGCCTCGAGAAAACCGCGGGTGAATCCCTGCTCAACAGGCTTCCCCCCGAGAACCTACCGGAGGAGTTGCTGTTGCGACGCCTCGGTAGGCTGGACACCAGGCGCGCTCTGGCGGAGCTTTGCAGGAGCGCGCCGGGGCTAGAGGAAGTCCTCCTTCCGCGGGGTATTCAGGCCGACGCCCTTACCCGCAAGTCCGGCGGAGGCGCTCCCCTTCTACGGGGCATAGCGCGCAGGATCACGCAGGACGCCGCCGCGTGGGGCGCTTTTCGCACCGCCGTGCAGGAGCAAATCCCGCCCGAGACCTTCGGGGCGCTCGAAGGGTTCTCAGCCGAGAGGCTGGAGGAGCTCGCGCGGGCCCACACCACCGAGGGCCTGTTGCTGGCGGCCCTTAGCGCTGAAGAGGAGCCCGAAGACGGCATCATCGAACTACTCATGGAAGTCTGGCGCGAGGAGCAGGGCGAGGCCGAGAAACGGGCCACCGAGGACGCCCGTACCCGGGACCTCGAGACTGAGCTGGAGCACCTCAAGCAGGAGAACGAGCGGCTCTCCTTCGCCTCCCGGGCCGCCAAGGAGCGTGCCGCCGCCCTGGCGGAGGAGGTAGAGGTCCTCACCGGCGAACGCGAGGGCGCCTCTGCGCTGGTCAGGAAGGCGGAAGAGAGGGCCGCTTCGGCCCTGGGCCAGCGGGGCCAACTCGACGAGCGCATCGCCCACCTCGAGCGGCGAGACGCTCAACTGGAGCGGGCGCTGGACGGCGAGCGAACAGCTTACTCAAGGGCCGCCGAGCGCGTCGAGGAACTTCACGAGGAGCTCGGGCGGGTGGTGGCGGAGCGTAACCGCATCAGGGATGCTCTGCAGAACGCCCGGTTCACCGACGACGGCTTCGGGCAACTCCTCGTGCGGGCCATCAAGAACGAGGTCGCTGCCCTTCCGGCGACGCTCGACAACACCGCGCAGGCCGCTCGCCTCTTAGAGTTCATGAGCAAGGTCCTCCACGCGCACACCGACCTTCGCGGGCCCAGGGAGCCAGGCGCTCGCGCGGGCGCGGCAGAGGAAGACCCCGAAGACGCAGACCCTTCTTCAGCGAACCCGCCGGGGGAGACGAACGAGCCGGCGGGGAGCGACACGCTCCCCAGGATCGGGGGCTACGGCAAGCTCCGCCCGACGCTCTCCTTCCGCGCCCTGGGCGGGGCCGGAGAGGTGGGCGGCAGCAGCCACATCCTGGACTTTGGCAAGACGAGGGTCTTGGTCGACGCGGGGATTAAGCCGGACGGACGGGGGCCCATGGCGCCGGACTTCGGCGGGCTCGACGGCCTCGACGCCGCGGTCATTACGCACGCGCACCTCGACCACTGCGGGGCTCTTCCGCTGCTGGTACGCGACCGGTCTGATGTGCCGATCTACTGCACCCCCCCTTCGGCTAAGCTTATCGTGAGCGCACTTAACGACCACGCGGCGATGGGCGGTGG